>JBKEFM010000120.1:0-14201 GCA_046709505.1 Paraglaciecola sp.
CATTTTATAGGCCAGATGTCACTCGAAGTTAGTTACGCTCTGCCGCTATAGTATTTAGCTAGGCAAATAATACGCTCTCAAATAAGAAACAAACTTTTACTTCTTTTAGTCTGTGCCTTGTTAGTTAACCTGAGATCTGCTTAAGCGATGACCATAGAGTTCAGCTCTACGTCAGTTAAATTAAGCGGCAAATGGCAGGTTGGGATAATGATTACTTGCTGAAACTGCCACAAATATTTTAATACGATTGCCCTAGATTAATGGGTACCAGTCCGGTTGAGTATTTGCGTTTGTGGTAGCTGAAATTGTGTGGACACAGGTCGTGATCCCAACAATAGGCAGCTTGGGTTAAACCTGAGTCACGCCACAGCGGAGCTTCCTGCTTTAAATTTGATGTTGCAGTCGCTTTGTTTTGCTCATACATTTGTAATGAGGTAATTATGCAGCAGATTGCCCGTCAGAATAAGGACGTGGGTTTATTAAGCGCTTACCTAACAGATGTATAAGGGACGTCAATATGGCAAATATGAGACATTATGTTTTTTCATCTTATGAAAAATGATGTTTAATTCTACCTATTCAATACTCTATCAAGCGCAAGCTGAGCACAGTAAAGGGATTTCAGGTGGATGTGCATTGATACCAACGCTTGATTACTTGATCCATACACCTGATTTGTTATTTTTGTAACCTAATGTCAAATAAGCAGCATCCACTAGGCTCTGGCCGCGATCGTTGAGTAATAAGCCATTCCCCATTTTGGTCATCGTATAACTAAAAGCCAAACCACACTCGGGGTCAGCAAAACCAATAGATCCACCCGCCCCCACATGGCCAAAAGCTTGGTCGCCAAGAATAACGGACTGTCGACTTGCCGCAGAGTGCATCTGACGATTATCTAAAGACTTCATAAAACCTGGACCAAACCGTGTTGGAAGTAACAGTGTAAAATCTTGTTGGGTTGCTGTAGAGACCAGACTCATATTTTTAAGGCATTCGGGCGACACAAGACTGCCGTCATTCTTAGCTAAAGGTTCATACATGGCAACCTGACCACGGGCATTAGAAATTCCGCCAGCGCCACCGATTTCGGCACGATAGCTTTCAGGATTATCCGCTTTCCATCCTCCGGTGTTCAAAAATGATAACGCTTGAACAGACGTTGGGTCAGCCATCAACTTAGCGCCGAAATCAAGTACTATGTCGTCAGGTATAGGTGAATATGGGATCATTGGTGCTATGGGATGAGAAAAGCTGTCTGGAATACCGATCCAGAAATCAGCACCTGTTGGCCCAGCGACTTCGTCAGCAAAAAAAGTGCCTAGTGATTTTCCTGATACTCTTCGCACCAGTTCACCAACCGTCCAACCAAAGCTCACCATATGGTAACCATTACGTGTACCCGGCTCCCAAAATGGTTTCTCATTTTCAAGCCGCGAAATCATGTAGTCCCAATCATTGAAGCCACCTAGTTTTATCGGTTCACGAAATGCAGGTACGCCACTTTCATGGTTGAGCATCATCGCTACTGTAGTGTTGTCTTTCCCGTGTTTACCATACTCAGGCCAGTAATCAGTGACTAGTCCGTGTAAATCAAGCAGCCCCCTGTCGATTAAAATATGCGCACAAAGAGCGGTAGCAGCTTTGGTGCATGAAAAAACAATGGATACTGTATCTCTTTCCCAGAGTTCGCCTGTTTTTTGGTTAGCCACTCCCCCCCACAAATCCACCATGGTTTCGCCGTTAACACTAAGGCAAACCGACGCACCAGACTCACCTCTATCGGAAAAATTACGTTCAAATTCGGCTTGCAATTGGACAAATTTCGGGTCGAACTGACCTTTTACTACTGTGGGCATTTGTTGTCTCGATTAATCTAGTTAAAAGAAAAAATGAAGAGCTCATGAACAACACAAAACCTTGATAGTCAGTCGCTTATAAATAAAACTTAGCGATAAAAATTTAACCCCATCAAGGATAGAAGTCAGGCATTTCAATTGATGAATTTAAAGTGACCATAGCCCTTTTTTTGTGAAGAAATAATTTTATACTTTTTTACAATCCGGCTAATAATCGCCAATGATTTAATGTTACAAGTTGCCAAACGCGGATGACTGCAACACACCATAACGTTTACCCTAAAAGACATATTCGCGGTTTTTATTTCCGAGTTAAATAAGCTTAGTAGATACTTAGTTAATTAATATTCAAAGATTTTAAACTCTTGTTTATTAAGTGACGTAAACGTTTCCATGTATCTAGCTTTACAATTTTCCGTAACACGTTCAACTCTATGAACAATAACCATAACAATAGAGTAATCGGTATTCTCGGACAATCCTCAAACTCAACAGAGACAGACATCGCAACGACTGTATCTGCGGTACAATTTTACATTTATACCTTTGGTTGAACACGCCATAAATAAATTACCTAAACTAGCAGTAAAACGATTATGAGTTAACAGTTCGCTTTGCTGTTAGATACTAGTTTAATGTAACTATTTAGGTGGCATTCTCAAACCACCATCGATACGAATGGTTTCCCCATTTATATAGGTATTTTCTGCTATATGTAATACTAGATTGGCAAACTCTTCAGGCAAACCTAAGCGTTTGGGATGCTGTACATGACTTGCCAATGCTGACTGCACATTTTCAGGCATTGCCAGTAACATTGGCGTCCCCATTATGCCCGGAGCGACTGTATTTACGCGAATACCGACAGCAGCTAAATCTCTAGCCATAGGTAAAGTTAAGCCAATGATGCCGGCTTTACTCGACGCATAAGCGGTTTGCCCAACTTGTCCTTCATAACCAGCTACCGAAGCAGTATTGATAATAACTCCTCGGGAATTATCTTGGTCAATTGAGTTTTTTTTAGCCATAATGGCAGCGGCAACTCTTGCTACATTAAATGAGCCGACGAGATTAATGTTTATCACGTTAGCGAAATCCGCCAATGCCATTGGCTCACTATCTCTATTTAATGTTCGTTTTGCAGGTGCGACGCCTGCGCAATTGACTAATAAACGTATATTGCTTTGTTTTGTTTTTTGTTGGAGCCTTTCAAATGCGAGTTCCACACTTTCGCTAGATGTAACATCAGCAAATTCATAATGACAGTTTGACGCGCTCAGCTGAGACGCGATTTGATCACCATTATCTTTATTTACATCAAATATACACACATGCCAACCTGCGTTGATTAAAGCGGTAGCGGTGGCATATCCAAGCCCTGAACATCCGCCTGTAACTATTGCTAATGAATGTGGTGAAGCCATATTGAGTCCTTATTTTATTGCTTGATTCGGTTTAATTCTCTCAATCAAGTATTAACATCGAACACATAGTTACTTTCGTCTATTTCTCTGGTCATTCGCCAGAAATCATCATTACGCCATGGTGTAATCGCAACTACACGGCCTCTTTTATTGCGATACCAATTAGTGGTGCCTTTGTGCGTCCAGATCATCTTCGCGTGTGCACTGTCCACTTTTTGATTGTATTCTTCGAATACATCACGACGAACTTCAATTGTACTACTATGATTTTCAAACATTTTTTCCAATAATAATAATACGTAATTAATTTGTCGCTCTACCACGGGTATAATGCTCCCGCCATGACCAAGCCCAGTATTAGGTCCAAGTAAAACAAACATGTTCGGGAAGTCAGGTACCAATGTCCCCATATAGGCTTTAGGATTATCTGTATCCCAAACTTCCTTCAAGTGCTCCCCTTTAGAACCTAAAACGTCAAGAGAAGATAATATCTCTGTGCTTTTAAATCCTGTTGCCATAATTAAAATATCAGCATCAATAGTCTCTCCGTTATCCGCAACAAGAGTAGAGCCTTTAACCTCTTTAAGTCGGTGTGGAACTAGCTTCACATGAGGTTTTGCTACCGTGCGATACCATCCATTATCAAGCAGAATTCTTTTTCCGTAAGGCGGATAATCTGGAACAAGATCTTCCAGTAAATCTTGTCTATCACCTAATTCGGTTTTGATATAATTGAGGAATATATCGCGATGACGATTATTGGTCGCATTAATGGAGTGTTTTTTATCTGTCCAGTCTGGGTCACGCTGCAAAGCACCGTGTAGACGATCATTAAATGTCCAAGCCAGACGCTGACGATACCAAGCCTGGTAAAGTGGCACTTCTTTCAATAGAAAGCGTATGTCTTCAGGTACTTCTTTCTGAAATTGCGGAAAGGGAGCTGCCCATTGTTTTGAGCGGGCATAAATCGTCAATTTTTTCGCTTTATCAACAATGGCCGGAGCTACCTGCATGGCACTGGCACCGTTACCAACAATGGCTACCTTTTTATCGGTTAAATCCAAGTCGCTAGGCCATTGTGCTGTGTGACACACTCTACCTGTAAAGGTATCTAGTCCAGGGATATCAGGAACAAAAGGTACACTTAACAACCCAACTGCACTTAATATCACATTACCAATTAAGGTTTGTTGCTGACCGTCTGGCCCAACAATTGTTACGTGCCACTTCTTTGTAGCTGTATCAAATTTGGCCTGTAGCACAGTCGTTTCAAAGTGTGTATCTTTAGATAATTGATAGTCCATAGCGACTGCTTCAATATAGGCGACTATTTCACCTCGTAATGCAAAATAGCGAGTCCAATCGTTAGGCGCAAATGAAAAAGAATATAAGTGGTTAGGTGTATCAACACCTGCTGCCGGATACTGGTTTTCTTTCCATGTTCCGCCAAAGCCAGAATTTTTCTCGATGATAGTGAAATCAATACCATGCTCTTGAAGCTTTATTCCAGCGCATATACCAGATACACCACCGCCAATAATTATCGCATTAAAATCATCAGGTACCTGCCCTGAAAACGTATTGCCATTTTCGCGAGGGATCGATGGTAATAATTCTGCCTCAATGATCTCACCATAGTTCTCAGGAACGGTTTCCCCAGTTGATATGCTAATCATTCGAGTGAGTAAGTCTGCTGAGGGTTCAGAAATAGAAACAGGCTTGCCTTTTTTCCATTCAATCACCGCATCTGCTGCAGCTGTGCGAACTTTTCGCTGAATATCTTCAGGTAGTCCGCCGCTATCGTTATCATCCAAACCACGCGCGCGGCTTGGCATATATGGTGCGGCTAACCAACTTTGGTCTCCGGTCAATTGAACAAGTACCATTAACAACGTAGGTATATTAGCTATAGAAATTGCTTTGCGGAATCGCTTCTCAAGTTCAAGATCTAACTGAGTATTTATAGCGTCTGACATTACGGAATCCTTATAAAAAATAGGCTGCAGCGGCCAAGACACACTGCAGTACAAAAATTAGAAGTTCATATCTAAAGTGACACCAAATGTTCTCGGCGGTCGAAGCGAGCCAACACGCGAAAAGCTATATAGTGGTGCTGCAGTGATATTATTCGCTACAACATATTCATCCGTTAGATTCCGGGCCCACAAAGAAAAAGACCACCTATCGCTCGCAGGAGTAAATTTCATACTTGCATTAATGTTAATGAATCCCTCTTGGTAAGCGTCACTATTATTAAACTCAGTAAAATAAACGTCATCTTGATAATTGGCACCAATAGAAAAATCCATCTCGCCTGAATTTCCTAAAGTTAGATAATAATCAGCAAAAATAGCCAGTGTATATTCAGGCGCATTGGGCATTTGATTACCAGACAAATCACTTATGGTAGGGTCTGTAGGACACGTTGCAAACTGTCTTTTTGATGGAACCCCTGCAGCATAATACCCATTACAGAAGTCAGTAAATTCTGTATTAAGGTATGTTGCAAACGCACGAACTGAAAGGTTTTCGGTAACAGGAAATGAAGCGTCTAACTCAATACCCCAAATTTCTGCAGATGCCGCGTTTATAGTTTCCACAAGACTCTCTGCATTTACAAATCCAACTTGTAAATCGGTATAATCATAGAAGAAAGCCGCACCATTTAAGATTAAACCAGTTTCTTTATCGTGTAATTTGAAGCCAGTTTCATAACTCCAAATAAATTCAGGTTCAATTATAGGATTAACACTTCCAACATTTATCACGCCACTTTTAAAGCCTTTCGTTATCCCTGCATATAACATCAAGTCATCACTGAAATCATATTCCATCATGAATTTTGGGGTAAATGCATTCCAACTTTCTGCTTTGTCAGTTTCGACAAAAACACCAAATGGGGAGAAAGTAAAATCACCTTTTCCTTCACGTTTTTCGTGATTATAGCGCCCGCCAGCAGTTAATCTAAATTCTGGTGATACTTCATACGTTGTCTCAAAAAACAGACCTACGGCATCGGTAGTTATAGAGCCCTTTTGACGAAAAATTCCGTCAGGAATAACTTCTGGGGGTTCGCCAAAAATAATAGTGCCGAGATTATTTAAGAGTACTAGCACCTCACCATCAAGCTCTTCATAAACATATGACGCGCCGCCAAGAAATGACCATTCATCAACGCTGTAGCTCAGGGTGAGGTCTTGTGTAAAAGCTTGGCTATTTTCGGTGTAGTTATTTTGTCCAAATGCATCGACGTCGGTTACATCTAGATCATTCCGGTTAAAACGTTCGAATTGACGATAAGATGTTGTTGATTCAACCTTCAATTCACCGGGACGCCAGGTGATTACACTTTGTAATCCCACCCCTCTTCGATCATTTATTGCATCTTGATCTGAATTGATATCACGGGTTTCAGGGTTATCTGTCAAATCATAAATAGTCTGCCCGCCAAAGACTGGTCCGGGTAAGAGTTCCTTTTCAATAATAGATGGTCCGAGATCATGAAAAGCGTAGTTGAAATCATCTTCTCGAAAAAAATCACCAACCAATAACACTTCTAAATCATCATTCACGTCATATAGAAGTGACCCACGTATAGCATAGGCTTTACGGTCATCAACAGGATTACCTGTTGCTCGATTGGTACCATATCCATCTCGACTCTCGTATTCACCCGCAACACGATACATCAACTTGTCATTAATCGGCCCTCCAATAGCACCTTCTAAGTTTGCTGTGTTGTAATTACCGTAGGTAATACGACTATATCCTTCCAAATCACTAGAAGGTCTAGTTGTCACCATATTCACAACTCCACCAGTTGCTCCACGTCCGTACAAAGTTCCTTGCGGACCTCTAAGTACTTCGACCTGTGATAAATCATAGAAACCAGCAAGCTGCGCTGCAGGACGGGTAATGACAGAGCCATTTTGTAGAAAAGCTACTGCGCCATCTGCACCAAGATCTATACTATTAAAGCCAATTCCTCGCATGAACGCACGGTTTACACCAAATTGTTCACCCACAGAAAAATTAGGAATTTCTATAGCCAGATCAGAAGAAGTTTGAATACCGCCTGGACCAATATCTTTGCCAGAGACCACGTTCAGTGATCCTGCTATATCTTCAAGTGCAGCACTTTTTCTTGTTGCTTGAACAATAATAACTTCAACGTCGTCTACGGACTTATCTGCGTTTTCTTGTGACCAGGATTGATATGGGAGTACAGCGATACCTATTGCCACAGCAGCAGCAATTTTATTTTGCTTTATCATCGTTTAAATCCTTCAATATTTATCTGAATACTTAGTCTTATATTTATATTCTTCAGTTTTGCCCTAAAACTTCTCGGCTGAATCGTAAACCGGATTTGTCTCGATCCCAGGTATCAGATGTTAAACCTTCTATCCTAAGTTGAGATTTCTGCACTTTTTCAGTAGGTGTTTTTGGCAGCGCGTCTACGATCCTGATATAACGCGGCACCATGTAATATGGCATTCGGTTAACCAAAAATTCACACAATGCCTTGAGGTCTATTTCTGCGCCCTCTACAATGGAAATTATCGCCATAACATCGTCTTCTGTTGCTTCGCTAGGTACCCCTATCGCTGCTGCTTCTTTTACTGCTGGATGACTACAAATTTCAGCTTCCACTTCAAAAGAAGAAATATTTTCTCCTCGTCGACGGATAGCATCCTTGATACGATCGACAAAATAGAAATATCCGCTTTCGTTCTGACGGAAAGCATCACCGGTATGAAACCATCCATTGCGCCATGCCTCAGCTGTAGCTTCACTATTTTTGTAATAGCCACTGTTCATACCCCATGGTCGGTCGGTGCGGACTATCATTTCGCCGACTTGTCCTACAGGTACTTCACAGTCATTGCTATCAACCAATCTCACTTCAACTCCAGGTCGCACTTTTCCACACGTGCCTCTAACCGACGGGTTAGGTTCCGATACAATTGGTGATGAGATTTCAGTCATATTAAAAATCGTATAAATATCAATCCCAAAACGCTCATTAAAGGCAAGCGCATCGTCAGATAATGGAACCATAAACGCTTTTTTCACTCCGTGTTTTTTGTCATGTTCACTTTTGGGTTGCTTCATTAAAAATGTTGCCATTACACCTAAGAGGAAAACTACGGTAGCTTTCGATTTTTTTGCCGCAGCCCAAAATTTATCGGTTGAAAACCCACTTAATAATGCAAACGATGCTCCACGCACTAACATTACAAATGGAGGCGCCATTCCGCCGATGTGAAAAAGAGGAGCTGCGACCAAATATCTATCTTCGTGGGTTACCATTGGCCAAGTTTCAGGACCTGCGTTACTAAACATATGTAGGTATGATGACAACACGCCTTTAGACGGACCTGTTGTTCCTGAAGTGTAAATAATAGATTGCGGATCCCAAGGGTCAATTGGTCTAATCAACGGGGTTAGTTCATTAGTTGAGTGCTTTAAATCATCAAAAAAGTGACTTTTTAAACCAGTATCCACATCACTTCCCCCACCACTAAGTATTTGAACCTTTAGGTTAGCTAAATCAATCTCAGTCAATCTAGGAACTAAATCTTTGTGTACAACGATAATGCTAGCATCGGAGTTATCGATAACATGGCGTAACATGTTGCCTCGATAAGCAGTATTAAACGGGACGAAAATCGCACCGATATAATTTAAAGCATAAAATGCGAGTAATGCATCAGGTCCGTTTGGCAACCAAACAGCAACGGTTTCGCCCTGCTTCACTCCTTGCTTTTGGAACCCTGCTGCGACTCGAATGACTCGTTCTTTCAATTCAGCGAAAGTCCAAGCATCCCCATCTTCAAATTGGACATATACTTTATCTGGGGTTTCTGCTGCCCAGCGGTCAATTAAATATCTAACCACACATTTATCGCGATCCGGTATTCTGTGATCATAAAAGTCACTTTGTTTCATTAGATTCTTAGCTCCCATTTACTTCGGCTTCTAATTTGAACTTACTGTTTGGTAATTTTATTTTTCTCTAATTCGGACATTTTTTCTGCACCAATTAGTTTTAATCCGGCGCTCACAAAACTCAAGAGAACATCATGCTGTGATAACTTCCCATTTAACGAGAACCAAACAGGCAACCAAGTGATTAAGCCACCAATCCAAATGACATCCATTTCATGGGCACTCAATTCAAACTCGCCAGCACTTGCCCCACAATTAATCAACTTAGCGATATTGTGATCAAATTCATGGCGTTTCAGCAGAATACGCTGGCCATCTTGTGGATTTAGTTTTTTGATTTCTCTCAGATACGTAACGATGCAGGCTTGCCGTTTTATAACGACATTCCCTACCTGCCAGAGAGTTTGAATAAAAATATCTCGGTAAGAACCATCAGTTGATAATGCCTTTTGCAAAACCTCTAATGATTCATTGACTCCAGTTTCACAAACGGCTGCCAATATCGCTTCTTTGTTCTTAAAGTAGCTATATATAAAAGGTTTGGTTACTTGCAGTCTTTTTGCAATTGCGTCAATTGTTGTACCCGCATAACCTTGATCAAAAAAAAGTATCGTTGCCTCTTCCAGAATTCGATTTCGTTTTAATGAAAGCAACTCACCCTTCAGGTGACCCAGAGTATGTTTTGTATCATCACTTTGATTTCTAGAATTTTCTAAATTGTTATCAGTTGTTGAAGTCATCAAAATCACATCGCCATTTTAAGGATTTCTTTAATACTGTTTGCATCCACTATAGGTCTCGGATTTGTGCGTCCCCATATATCCTCTAATGTCAAATCAGCGACCATATCAAACTTATCTTCACTCACTCCGACCTCAGTCAATGTGCGAGGCATGCCAAGCATCCTAATCAATTCATCAAGCGCCTCAGAGGCTGTTTTTTCACCCGCTCCCAATGCTTCACAGATACGAACCTGACGAGATTCATCATGTGCTCTATTCCATTCCAATACATAAGGGGACATTACACAGGACGTATAACCATGAGGAACATTGCAAGCACCACCTAAGATATGACCAATAGCGTGACTAGCTCCCATAGGTACGCCGCCTATAATTGGTACCATTGACTGCCAGGCACCTATTTGACATTTCAGGCGCGCATCGAGATCCTGAGGATCCGTTTTCATTTGTTTCAAACCTTCTGACAACATACGTAAAGCATTGGCAGCCAAACCATCTGCAAAATCATTAGATAAGTGTGAAGCTAGCGTTTCGACACAATGGTCAATTGACCTTACTCCTGTAGAGATCCAAAGCCATTCAGGTGTGTGCACAGTTATTGCCGGATCAAGAATGATCGCTTTAGGTGCCATTTCACGGTGGGAATATGCTTGCTTATGGCCGCTTACTTCGTCTGTTGCTCCTGATAGTGGGTTGAACTCCCCACCAGATAGCGTTGTTGGTACACAAATAATCGCTATATCAGG
This sequence comes from Paraglaciecola sp., assembly GCA_046709505.1. Lineage (GTDB taxonomy): Bacteria > Pseudomonadota > Gammaproteobacteria > Enterobacterales > Alteromonadaceae > Paraglaciecola. The sequence continues at coordinate 10,725 of JBKEFM010000120.1, forward strand.
ACCAGCATCAACCATATTATCCAGAGGGTTAACCATTTCGCCAGTTTCAGTCATTGTTATTCGCAATGCTTCCATTTGACTGGAATCAGTTACATTGTGCTTAACAAGTAGTGCGGCAATTTTACCCGCGTCGGTTACTGATCCGCCGCCAACGGTTACGACTAGATCTGCATTTACTGAGCGAATTGCGTCAGTAACCTTAATCACATCAGCTCTTGGTGCATGAGGCTGTATCCCGTCAATAGTTGCAGCATGATGGCACCCAAGCGCTGCTTCTATATTAGAAATTTCACTGGTGTTTTCGTTGAGAGATTTACTAGCCAATATTAAAACTCTCTCAAATTTATATTGTTGAACTAATTCTTTTATACATTCACTAGCGGGACGACCAAACATGACTTGTTCCGTCGCAGCTAAAGTTACTTGATACTTTCCAGACATAATGATTTTCCCTATTAATAAACCAAAAAAATTAACTATAAAGGCTCTGATTGATAACAATATTTTCACATACTACTATTACCATTTACATACCGCTACTTTTTTTTTATACTAAACAAATAATTTACTACCTAAGTAATTAAAATATACTCATCAGTATATTTATTAACAAGATAGTGAAAATCAAAAATCATTAGAATGTTTGATGACAAGAAATAGAGTAAATTTGGCGATATATGTCCGAAATATACTAAGGCTGAGACTTGTTACTACGATTTATAAAAGTTTTATCATTTGTAGTGAGAACATTTTTGAAGATTAGGAAATAAGGTTGGTTGTTAACTATTGTTAACATAACGTTAAAAAAGGGGCGGTAAGTCAGCTTAAGGCTGTATCTTTGCTTCAATAAAATTTATGCAGCGTAAACACAAACGTAAGCTACTCAAGATTATTGGTCACAGAGTAGAAAACTTATTAAGGAACTTAGCCTTGCTCGATAATAATAACGCCTACAAAAAGCATCTAGATAAGAAACCCGCAAATTTCACGGCACTTTCACCATTAACCTTTATTGACCGGACTGCCAAAGTATACCCAAACCATACCGCAGTTGTTCATGGCAATATCCGCAGAAATTGGGCTGAAACCTATCAACGCTGCCAACAAATGGCTAGCGCCTTAAGTAAATATGGTATTGGTGTAGGCGATACAGTATCGCTCATTGCGCCAAATATCCCGGAGCATTTTGAATTGCATTTTGCAGTCCCTATGTGTGGCGCAGTGCTTAACTCGATCAACACTCGACTCGATTCTGAGGGTTTCGCCTTTATCCTTGAACATGCCGAAGCCAAAGTATTGTTTGTTGATAAAGAATTTAGCTGCATGGTTACCAAAGCGCTTGATATGTTGCCTAATGACTTTTTGGTCATCGATATAGATGACGTTAATTGGCAGGATGGGGAGTTGATTGGCTCTACAGATTACGAAGCTTTTCTAGAAACTGGTGACCAGCATTATAACTGGCAACCCCCGAGTGATGAGTGGGATGCAATTTCTCTAAATTATACCTCAGGCACAACAGGTGATCCTAAAGGCGTGGTCTATCATCATCGAGGGGCCTACCTTAATGCTGTTAGTAACGCAATGTCTTGGGGTATGCAACAGCACCCTGTTTATCTTTGGACGCTCCCCATGTTCCATTGTAATGGGTGGTGCTTTCCATGGACTGTGGCATTGATGGCTGGAGTGAATGTTTGCCTACGCCATGTGCAAGCTGATGCGATATTCGATTTAATCAAGTCAGAAAAAGTTAATTATTTCTGTGGTGCACCAATCGTATTGAATATGCTAAATCTAGCCGATAGTTCATTAAAGTCGGGAATCGAACATAAGGTTAAAGTGATGACTGCTGGCGCTCCACCACCGGCCCAGGTTATAGAAGGAATGGAAGCACTCGGTTTTGAAGTGACACATGTATATGGTTTGACCGAAACCTATGGTCCTTCAGTCGTGTGTGCGTGGCATGACGATTGGAGTAAACAATCCCAGAAAAATCAAGCTCGATTAAAATCTCGCCAAGGGGTTCGAGCACCCATGCTTGACGGCCTGATGGTTGCCGATCCGGATACCCTCATACCCATTCCACAAGATGGAAAAACCATAGGTGAAGTCTTTATGCAGGGAAACCTTGTGATGAAGGGTTATCTAAAAAATCCTAAGACTACTGAAAAAGCCTTCAAGGGAGGTTGGTTTCAATCAGGTGATTTGGCAGTTTGGCACCCAGATGGATATATCGAAATTAAGGATAGGTCCAAAGATATAATCATCTCTGGAGGGGAGAATATTTCAAGTATAGAAATTGAAGATGTGCTTTACCGTCATCCATTAGTCCAAGAAGCAGCAGTAGTTGCGATGAAGCATGAAAAGTGGGGCGAAACACCTTGTGCCTTCGTTACCTTGAAATTAGCAGAAACCTGTACTGAGCAGGATTTAATTGACTTCTGTCGCGCTCATATGGCGCATTTTAAGGTCCCTACACGAGTTGTTTTTGGCGAATTACCAAAAACCTCAACAGGTAAAACTAGAAAGTTTGAACTGCGTGAAATAGCAGACAATAACACAGCCTCAGAATAGCAACATATATCAATGATTAGTTCGCTGACTGAGAAGTTAATAGTCAGTGAACGTCTTCTAGTTGCAAATAATTCCCTAAAATCACCTGATGTTGGGCAATAACATTTAGATATTTCGATAAGTGCGGAAAGAGACAGTCGTGAATTTTTGCTATTTAACCTGAATCCTGTTTAAGAAACTAAACTAAATGCCTGTTCCAAGATACGATCTTTCGACTAAAAGAGATGAATCTAAAAAGGAACAGGCATGAGTAAATTAGTTGAGTTGTTTTGTGATGTCGATGATTTTTGCAAAGTATTTATTCCTCAATGGCGTAAACAACTGCTTGAAGACGGTACGCAAAAACGTCAAAGAGAAGGGCAAATGACCACCAGTGAAATTATGACGATTGTCGTCAGTTTTCATATGTCACATTACCGTGATTTCAAAACTACTATGTTGGGTATGTATCTCTTGTGTACAAAAATGAGTTTCCAAATTTATTAAGTTACACACGATTTCTAGCGGTCATGCCTAGAGTTATCGTGCCAATGTGTGCCTACTTTACATCACTTAAAGGAAAGCCATCAGGACATGAATTCATTGACTCTACAAGCATCAAGGTGTGTCATAACATCGAATACCTAGACATAAAACCTTCGACGGTATCGCTCAACGAGGTAAAGGTACTATGGGTTGGTTTTATGGTTTCAAACTCCACTTAGTCGTCAATCATCACGGTGAAATTGTTACTGCGAAAGTCATAACTGGCAATGTACATGACACCCAACCCGTAAGTGAATTAGCAGAAGGTTTGACTGATAAATTGTATGGAGACAAAGGCTATTTGAGTAAAGCTTTGAAAGCGGATTTATTAGACAAAGGTGTCAGTCTCATCACAACCGTTCGCAAAAATATGAAAGC
>JBKEFM010000121.1:0-14007 GCA_046709505.1 Paraglaciecola sp.
TCATCAAGTGAGTATCCACACAGATTGTCTTGTTATTAATTGTTAAAGAACGTTTTGTGCCGATGAACATCAGTTTCTGACTTCATCAGTACAAGGTAACTATCAATTTATGATGTTTCCTTTAAATTTTTCCGGTTAGGTTGTCCGTAGACCCCTTAACTGGGAGGCATATAATACGCCGTTTATTTTCTTTGTCAAGGTTTTATTTAATTTTAATTTCAAACTAAATCCTTTCCAACCCGCTAATCACTTGACTCTTACGAGTCTTGAACCACCTGCATAAGCCTGTGTCGTTTCAGCGTTTTAACGGCTGTCCCGAAGCGAGAGGCGCATTATAGAGACCACATCGATAAGCGCAACCCTTATTTGCAAATATCTGTTTGACTGCTGGATTTATATTCAAATGATGAATTTACAGCTCCCCTAACGCTCTTACGGAAATACAAATAATGTCAGCTACTTACTTATTTAACTACCCTAAAAAATCAACTAAAAAATAACATTGTTTTTCAATAAGATAATGATTTTTGTGATTATTTATTCCATAAAGGGTTGATATTCATAAGTAAATATTATTATAGTTGCAGAGTGATTTTTGCCATTTTGGTTAGCCAAATCACTAATACCTTACTAGAAACAAAAAAAAGCTATAACTAGCGCAAGGAAGAAAACAATATGTTTAGTAAAAAAATAAAGATGCTCGGCGGCGTATGCGTCATAACCCTCTCTGTTCAGGCGGCATTAGCCCAGGCAGACGTTCAGCGCAGTCAATTTACGCTAACTGAAGGTACTACCACCAGTGTGGTTGTAAAATCACGCTACATCATTCAATTGAAAGGTGACCCGGCAGCATCAATGGGGCAGAGTCAAACTATCCCCGACAAATTTGCAGGTGTCCTTAATTCCGTAAAAAATAACACCAGAAATAGCGCCAGAAACAACACCAGAAATAGCGCCAGAAACAACACCAGAAACAACACCAGAAATAACACCAGAAATAGCACCAGAAATAGCACCAAATATAATCCGAATTCCACAGCCTCAAAGGTATATCGACAAAAATTACGAAATCAGCGAGTGAACGTAATGTCAAACGCCGGTATAGCAAAAGCAACCTATGAATACGAACATGCTTTTAATGGTTTTGCTGCACAACTATCAGACACGCAATTATCAAAATTAAAATCTAATCCTAATGTACTTAGTGTCTGGCCTGAAGAACTGTATAAGATGGATACAGCCAATACCCCATCATTTTTGGGATTAACAGCTCCTGGCGGTTTGCATACCAACGGCAATAAAGGGGAAGACGTCATTATAGGGATAGTAGATTCTGGTGTATGGCCAGAAAACCCCAGCCTTGATGACACAGATTTTATGCCCATTGCTGTTACCCGCCCAGATTGGGCAGGAGAGTGTGATACGGGTACTGATCCAGATTTCAGCTGTAATAATAAATTAATAGGTGCCCGTTATTTTAATGCGTCCTTTTTACAAAATAATAGCCTATTACCAGGCGAGTTCAGCTCTCCCCGTGACGCTGACGGCCATGGTACCCATACGCTGACTACTGCGGGCGGCAATGAAGGCGTAGAAGGAAATTTATTTGGTGCCAGCACCGGAATATTATCCGGTATGGCACCAAGAGCCCGAGTGGCAGCTTACAAAGTTTGCTGGAACGGTTCAGATGAAGGTAATAGTGGCTGTTCAAGTGTGGATTCTGTCGCAGCAATCGACGCAGCAGTGGCGGACGGTGTTGATGTGATTAACTTTTCTATCAGCGGCAGCAGGACATCCTCAACCGATCCGGTGCATATAGCCTTCTTTAACGCCTCAAAAGGGGGTGTCTTTTCCGCCAACTCAGCGGGCAATAGTGGCCCTGATCCGGAAACCGTCGCCCATAACGTTCCCTGGGTAACTACTGTTGGTGCCTCAACATACGATGGCACAAGTTTAATAAATGTATTAAAAGTCACATCACGTGAACCACAAACAGCAATTGAATTTGCCGAAGGGCCTATCACTAAAGCACTGGCGTTAACCGGTAGTATTGAAGGTGAACTGGTCATTGCAGAGCCACTGCAAGGGTGTTTTGTTGATGCGGTAAGTGCCCCGCTAGATAATGCTGGAGACATTCAGGGGAATATCGCCCTTATTCAACGGGGTACATGTGCCTTCACTGAAAAGGTCGAACGAGCCGAGTTGGCTGGTGCCTCCGCCGTTATTATATACAGTGACGGGCGCCCTCTTACAGGTTTGGGTGGCAACGGTTCCTATGATATTGCCGGCGTAATGATCAGCACTGAAGACGGCGAGGAGCTAATGACGTCTGTAGAAGGTGGAGAAGCTGTCACGGTTAATTTGGGTCCTGATCTCTTTATCGATCAAACCGAAGTTGGTAACCAGATGGCTGGATTTTCTTCTCGTGGTCCGAGTTTAGCGATTGACGATATCATCAAACCTGATATCACCGCCCCTGGTGTGCGCATTTTGGCCGGTACCTCTGGCGCACAGATTGACAATGGTGTAATGGGTGAGTCATATAAATACCTAAGTGGTACTTCTATGTCTTCACCGCACATTGCTGGTTTAGCGGCTTTAATCCGTGAAACCCATCCTGCTTGGTCACCTGCTGCTATGAAGTCAGCAATGATGACCTCTGCTCGTCAAAACGTAAGCAAAGAAGACGGCAGCACACCGGCTGATCTATTCGATTATGGTGCAGGCCATGTCGTGCCTAATTCCATGGTTGAACCAGGCCTAGTCTATGACATTAGTACTAATGATTATTATGCCTACCTTTGTGGCGCAGGAGAAAGTGACTTTGTTGACGGTGATTTTTTTCCTGGTGCGTGCGCAGAATTGCAAAATGCAAACTTTTCTTTGGATCCGAGTGATCTAAACCTGGCTTCAGTTGCCATCTCTGAGTTGGGCTTCCCACAATCTATTTTGCGGGTAGTCACCAACGTAAGTGATAATGATTCAACTTACATTGCAAGTATGCAAACGCCTGCAGGTGTCGACGCTGAGTTACGGGTATATAATCTCGATGCGGGCGAATGGGAAGTGACTAACGCTATGACAATTGCACCAGGCGCTAAAGCATACTATCAAGTGGGCTTTAGTCAGGGTGCAGGGGTTGTATTGGATCAATGGCAATTTGGTTCCCTTACCTGGGATGATGGTGTGCACGCGGTACGCACCCCCATAGCCATTAAATCTGTGCTCCCCCCTAGAGTGGTAGCACCTGCTCAAGTACAATCGGTTGCCACGCAAAGTGCTACGCGCACAACTTTATCGGTTCAAACCAACTACAGCGGTCGGTTTTATGCCACTGGCATTGGTATGGATAGTTCGGATGTATTAACAGACACAGTCGAACAAGATCCCGATAGCACCTTTGCCTTTAATGAAGCAGGTTTAGGTTTCTTTCTGGTTGATGTGCCACAAGGAACCCGCATTACCAAGTTTGCATTAAGAGACAAAGATATGCCTATAGCAGGGATAGATTTAGACCTCTATGTTTATGCTTGCCCTACCTTTTCTACTTGTGCTCCCGTAGGTACCAGCGCTGCTGGTGGAACGGATGAATCAGTTGTGTTGATTGATCCACAACCTCTACAACTAGCTAATGACGCAACTTATCTGGTATTTGTCCATGGCTGGAGTCTAGCGGGTCTTGAATCAGTAACCGCGCCTCTTCATGTATGGAATGTAGATGAGTCTGCAGCGACTAACATGGCGGTTAGAACCCGTAGCCGAGCAAGAGATGGCAATACCAACAAGGTTTATGTTGGTATGTATAAATTGCAACACGATCAGGACTATCTAGGTGGTGTTATCTATACCGATGAAAACGGTGATGAAAATGGTATGACGGTATTAGAAGTTGAGACAGACTTTTAATACCACTTCATAGTCATTATTAACCCCTTAAAGGCCGTGCAATTGCACGGCCTTTTTTTTACTGAAAAATAAAGCAGCAATGACTTTTCCCCTGCCCTCATCTAACCCTTAATGAAATTAAGCTGTAAAATGTAACGACTCATCAAATGCATTACAAAGTTACACCCCAGGTAAAAATAGTCTGCATGCCAGGCGACTATAAATCTTGGCTGAATTGAGCCAAACTGGCATTAATGTAGATTGGATCCGAGCTCAGAGGACTATTTTCCAGAGTAACGTTAATATCCCTTGCCCCAACACACCGTACCCGTTCACAAAGTGGGGTAAGTTGCCGTGTAAATATTAAAGTAGGCAATGAAGAAAGTACTGCTTTTAATGTGTGAATGTAAATGAACAAACGAGTGACTCGGTTAACGACTGATGAGCCGACAAGCAAGCCATGTTAAAAATGCTGACACTTAATCACGCTCCCCCTATCCGTTCCTGATATATGCCAAGGAAAGATCTAACGATTATAAAAATGATAACCAACCTGGCATTTGCTAATTCAAATTTTAATCATTGCCCCTTTCCAGTTAGACCAACACACATGCATCATTCAATTTATGTGTAGTAGGGAAAACACAGGTAATAAAAAAGTTAAGAGGCAAATTTTCTGGGAGTAATCAATACCAAACCACCCAACATCATTATTAGTATTGAAGGTTCAGATACAAGCGTTGTCTCACCGAAGGTTAATAATCCAGTTACTACGTTATGACTCCCATCCTCAGCATAGAATTCGGCATCAACGATGTCATACATTTCATCAGCAGATAAAAATCTATACCAGCAACGCCAGAGCAAAAATCAGCTGGGTCGACAGTATATGCAATTGGGCCACCGTCACCAAAATCGATATTATCCATAACCGAGAAAGCTAAACTTGCTAAGGTAAAGGTATAGAAAGGATCATCTTCAGGAGAGATTAGACCGCCAATAACAACTTTTGCTGGATCATATTGATTTGATCGAACCAATAAGACCTTAACCTAAAAAATTATAAGTAAATAAAATGATTACTGGCTCCATTTATTACCCGGGAAATACCAACAGTATTTTATGTTAACCATAAAAAACCGGGCCTGGATGGGTATTCAGGCCCGGTTTAAGTTTTAAAAGTGCAGATAATTAATCTTTAGGCTTATCGGAGTCCACATTGTCTTGCGTTTCTGATTTGGCGAAATCAGCATCACCTTCATCCGCATCCCCGACTACATGTTTTAACTTAACCTTATCTACACTTCTAAATGTATTGATAGGCCCGGCCAATGCGTACAAGGCAAACACCACAAATAAGACCAAGGAAGGCTCGGTAGCCACTACCACAAACACCAGCATGATCAGTAACAAAGCTACAAAAGGCACTTTACCGTGCCAATTAACTTCTTTAAACGAGTTATATTTAAAATTACTGACCATCAACATGCCAGCAAAGCTGGTCACTAACGCCACAATTATGCTGTAATCATTACCATCAATATCGTACTCGCCACCAACCCATACCAACCCCGCCACCAACGCGGCTGCTGCCGGACTGGCTAAGCCTTGAAAGTAGCGATTATCGGCAACGCCGAGCTGTGTATTAAAACGAGCCAGTCTTAGTGCTCCGCCTGCCACATATATAAAAGCCGCTAACCAGCCGATTTTACCCAGGCCGCTGAGACCCCAATTATAAGCAACCAATGCCGGAGCCACACCGAAAGAGACCATATCGGCCATGGAGTCATACTCGGCACCAAACTCGCTTTGAGTATTGGTCATTCTGGCAACCCGACCATCGAGTCCATCAAAGATCATGGCGATAAAGATCGCCACAGCTGCGGCTTCAAAATGGCCGTTCATGGATGCAACAATCGCATAAAAGCCAGAAAACAGGCCCGCTGTCGTTAATAAATTTGGCAAAAGATAAATGCCTTTACGCTTGGATTCTGACATTACAGTCTCTCTAATATAGTAAGAGCGCAAAGATAACATAATCTGATGATTTTCGTCACCAAAGCAACAATGGCTGACGTCGATTACTACGCTTATGGATTGAATTGGCGTCAAAAATCTGCAGCTCTGTCTATACCAACTGTTGGCTATTAACCCTAAATGGTCAACTTTAGTCAGCATTCAATATTTTACGCTTCGCTCTCATTATCTCCTGTCATATTACCTTGACATTAAATACCTCAGAACGATTTGATGAGGCTAAAAGAGCATTAACCTTGTCCCGTCAATGTCCCTTCTGTGAAAAATAATAAGCCAGGCAGTTGTAAGCTACGGGTTAAGCAAAAAAATAGCGGCAAGCTCGTTAAACTTGCCGCTATCGATATATATACCCGTCTCCTTTGAAGCTGCAGCGTTGTTGGCTGCTCTCACTCACCTATATCGCCAACCGCCTTGCACTTAGACCATCTAAGCTCATGGGGCTGAGTTCTTTTGCCGCCTAGCTGCAACTTCAATGACTTTGGGTATAGGCTTACTGATTACTGAATAATGATCCCTTGCTCATCAGCATCTATACGCACTAATCCGTCGGTGAGTAAATCACCGGACAAGATCCTCTGTGCCAGGGGATTTTCGATATCGGTTTGAATAACACGTTTCAACGGCCTAGCACCGTACACAGGGTCAAAGCCGGCCTCGGCCAACTTGTGTAACGCCGCGTCGCTTAACTCAAGTGCAATCCCTTTTTCCGCTAAACGGCTATGCAAAAACTGTAATTGTATCTTGGCAATATTGGTAATTTGCTCGATACCTAACGGATGGAATACTACGGTCTCATCAACACGATTGAGAAATTCAGGTCTGAAATGATCATTTAGCACTTCCAGTACCATGCTTTTCATCTGCTCATAATTATTCTCTTTGTGCCTTTCCTGAATGATGTCTGAGCCCAGATTAGAGGTCATAATAATCACCGTGTTTTTAAAATCAACGGTCCGCCCCTGCCCATCGGTGAGCCGGCCTGCATCCAAAACTTGCAGCAAAATGTTGAATACGTCTGGATGAGCTTTCTCTATTTCATCCAGCAAAATAACCGAATAGGGTTTTCTGCGCACGGCTTCGGTTAAATAGCCACCCTCTTCATACCCCACATAGCCAGGAGGAGCCCCCACCAAGCGAGAGACAGAATGTTTTTCCATAAACTCGGACATATCGATACGTATCATGGAATCTTCGGTATCAAACAAGAAGTTCGCCAGGGTCTTACACAGTTCGGTTTTACCCACCCCGGTTGGGCCTAGAAACAAAAATGAACCAATGGGGCGATCAGGATCCGACAAGCCAGCCCTTGAACGGCGAATAGCGTTAGAAACGGCACTCACGGCTTCACTTTGACCTATCACTCGTTCATGCAAGACACTTTCCATCCCCAGTAGCTTCTCTTTTTCGCCTTCAAGCATTTTAGATACCGGGATGCCGGTCCAGCGAGACAATACATCCGCGATCTCGTTTTCGGTAACACGGCTTTTAAGCAGTCGATTTTCTTCCGATTTGAATTCAGATTCAGAGGCAATTTCCAATTTACTTTCCAGTTCAGGAATACGACCATATTGTAGTTCTGACATGCGACTCAAGTCCGATGCACGACGGGCGATCTCTAAATCCAGCTTGGCCTGTTCTAAATCAGCACGAATATTTTGAGTACCCTGCATAGCCTGTTTTTCTGATTTCCAGATAGTTTCAAGCTCAGAAAATTTATGTTCCGCCTGCTCGCGCTCCAGTTCAATTAACTCCAGGCGTTTGTGGCTGGCTTCATCCTTTTCTTTAGCCAGGGCTTGCTCTTCAAGTTTTAGCTGAATAATACGTCGTTCAAGCCTGTCCATATCCTCGGGCTTGGAGTCCATTTGCATGCGAATACTGGATGCGGCTTCATCAATTAAATCTATTGCTTTATCCGGCAGTTGACGATCGCTGATATAACGATGGGAAAGAGAAGCCGCAGCCACAATAGCCGGATCGGTTATTTGCACCGAATGGTGTAATTCGTAACGCTCTTTAAGGCCCCGTAGAATCGCTACGGTATCCTCAACACTGGGTTCTTCCACCAATATTTTTTGGAAACGACGCTCTAAAGCGGCATCCTTTTCAATAAATTGACGATACTCGTTCAGTGTGGTGGCACCAACGCAATGTAATTCACCTCGTGCCAGAGCGGGTTTGAGCATATTGCCAGCATCCATCGCGCCTTCGCCCTTGCCAGCCCCCACCATAGTATGGAGCTCGTCGATAAAAAGTATCACCCTGCCTTCTTCTTTTGCCAACTCGTTGAGTACCGCTTTAAGGCGCTCCTCAAACTCTCCCCGGTATTTAGCCCCGGCCACCAGCGCCCCCATATCCAGAGACAATACACGCTTATTTTTGAGCCCTTCAGGTACTTCAGAATTAATAATACGTTGGGCCAGTCCCTCAGCAATCGCGGTTTTACCTACGCCTGGCTCACCTATTAACACCGGGTTGTTTTTGGTTCGACGCTGCAGAACCTGGATCGTACGGCGAATTTCATCATCACGACCAATAACCGGATCGAGTTTGCCCTGTTCGGCCCGCTCAGTGAGATCCGTGGTAAATTTTTCCAGTGCCTGGCGCACGTCTTCAGCATTGGGATCCGTCACTTTCTGTCCACCGCGCATAGATTCAATCGCCTGTTCAAGTTTTTCTTCGGTCGCACCGGATAGGCGCAATATATCCCCTAGCTTCCCTTTATCCTGCAAAGCAGCCAATACAAATATTTCTGAAGTGATGTATTGATCTTTGCGTTTTTGCGCGATTTTGTCGCTCAGATTAAGCAACATAATAGTATCTTTGCCCATTTGCACATCGCCACCCACACCTTCAACTCGCGGTAGTTGGTCTACGGCTTGAGCCAAAGAGGAGCGCAGGGCATTAACATTTATTTTGCCATGATCGAATAATGAGCGAATCGAGCTGCCCTGCTGATTAAGCAGCGCAGTCATTAAATGCACAGGTTCAATATATTGATGGTCACGGCCAAGTGCTATTGACTGGGCATCGGAAATGGCTAGTTGAAACTTGCTGGTAAAACTATCTAAACGCATGATGCAGCTCTCTTAATATAATCGAACACTTGTTGGGCTATTTATGGGTGCAATTTATAATAGATTCAAGTGGGCGTTAAGCTTAGGCTTACGAATAATTGTTTTACATCAAGCTTTTAAAGAAATTAAGAGTCCAAGTAAATAGCTGACACCATTCTGCCGGTATGATGAAGCCCCTCGTGGGTGCTTCGTCGATGAGAAAAAAAAAGTTTACTCTCACCGTAAGTACAGTGATTGCCGCCATAAATATCATAAACACCGGCAGCAGCTAATTTTTCTCGGGCGATTTGATAAAGATTTGCCCTATATTTGTCAGGCTGTTTATTTGGAATAAACGCCCCAGGGTAATCACCCAGGGCTGCGTACACATTATCCCCTACTTCGAAGTGAGCCTGGCTGATAGCAGGACCAAGCCAGGCTAAAATTTCATTTTTATCAGAGACAAAATTCTGCACTGTGTTCTCAATAATACCTGCGGCCAGGCCTTTCCAACCAGCGTGTATCGCTGCCACTAATGATCCACTTTTATTACACAGTAATATAGGTAAACAGTCAGCGCTCATCACGGCACAAACAATCCCAACTTTAGTTGTATAGCTTGCATCCGCTGCAATCTTTTGTTTGCTACTACGGGTTAATTCAACACTCGTCGTACTGTGATTCTGGTTTAACCAAACAATATCTTGGGTCTGGGGTAACAGATCACGGTTAGCATAGACCAGATTAAGATCATCGCCTACATGCTCCCCAACGTTCAAAGAGTCATAGGGCCTACAACTAAATCCACCACCTCTGGTGCTGCAAAATGCCTTGACATTTATTGGCGCTGGCCAATCAGGGGTAATGAATTTAAGCTCGGCCATGAATTATTCCATATCGTCCATATTCAGTGCGGTGTCTTGTTTGAGCACCTGCAGTAAATGGACAAAGTCGTCCGGTAGAGGTGCCTGGAATTTCATCCATTGCCCTGTCACCGGATGTTCCAACTCCAGTTGTATAGCGTGCAGCGCCTGACGGTGAAATCCCCGTATGGTTTCAATCATTTCGTCACTGGCCGCTTTGGGCAGACGGGGACGACCTCCGTAAGCTTGATCTCCTACCAAAGGAAAACGCAAATGGGACATATGCACCCGAATTTGATGGGTACGGCCTGATTCCAGTTTTAAACGCAGATGGGTATGGGCGCGAAACTTTTCTTTAACCCGGTAATGGGTCAATGCTGGTTTTCCCGATTGCACAACGGCCATATTAGTGCGCTTAGTAGGATGACGACCAATGGGTTCATCGACACTGCCACCTGCCACCATAGTGCCATATACCACCGCTTCATACTCACGACTGATATTGCGAGCCTGAAGCTTTTCAACTAAGTGTGTTTGCGCGACTATGGTCTTGGCAATGACCATAAGGCCAGTCGTATCTTTGTCCAGACGATGGACTATGCCCGCCCGGGGCACCATAGCGATGCTTGGAGCGTGACTTAATAAGGCATTTAGCACTGTGCCATCTGCATTCCCGGCCCCAGGGTGCACAACCAGGTTGGTTGGTTTGTTAATCACCAAAATATCGTCATCTTCATAGATGATATTCAGTTCGATAGATTGTGCCTGGTGGCGAGCTTGAATTTCAATCTTTGCATCAATTTCAATCAGCTCCTCACCCAGCAATTTTTCTCTTGGTTTGTTCACAACTAGGCCGTCCACCGCGACTTGATCAGCTAATATCCATTCTTTTAATCGAGAACGTGAATAATCGGGGAACATTTCCGCCAAAGCTTGATCTAAGCGTTTACCTAATAACGTGTGCGGCACGACTGCCTGTAGTTGTATTTTTTCATAGCTGCTAGACATGCAAAGAAGACCCTAATAGTGTTTCGGAACGATTTATATGTGCATAGCCCAATATGCTAGGTTAGAATACGCGACAGTTATCGGTTCAATAAAACCCTATTCTAGCGGATTTTTAACGTAATGAATCGCATACTGTGTTTCGCACGCATAAATAACAGCAAATAAGAGCAATATGATTAGAAAATTATCGTTATCCAAAGTTATTCTCGCAGCAGCAACAATCATCGCACTAGCCGGATGTTCTTCGTCCCCGGATGAAGACGAATTGGTGGTCAGCAATCGTAGTGCTCAATCTCTCTATGAAGATGCAAAACAAAAAATGGCAATTGGTAACTTCAATGCCGCTACGGCGAGCTTAAGTGCCTTAGACTCCAGCTATCCGTTTGGCCCATTGTCTCACCAGGTGCAGCTTGATTTAATTTACAGTTATTACAAATCGGGTAAAGCCAATGAAGCTGTCGCAACTGTCGATAGATTCACGCGCCTCAACCCCAACCATGCTGACGTTGACTATGCACTTTATATGCGTGGGTTGACCAATATGGAATCAGACAAAAATTTATTTCAAGAACTGGTCGGCATTGACCGTTCGGATCGCGATCCGAGTAAATCCCGTGAAGCCTTTGAGGACTTTCGTAGCTTAATTGAAAAATACCCTGAGAGTAAATACGCAGCCGATGCACAAAAACGTATGCTGCATATTAAAAATCGTCTGGCCAAATATGAAATTGCTATCGCCCGTTTTTACATGCGCCGTGATGCCTATGTAGCGGCTGCCAATAGAGGCCGGTATGTTATCGAGTATTATCCGGACACGTCTCAGGTTCAAGAAGCACTGGAAATAATGGTTGAATGTTACGATCAGCTCAAATTGGATGAACTGAAAAATAACGTCATGAAAACATTAAAACTGAATTATCCAGATAGTAGTTTTATTCGCTAGTATCGCCACACCGGACATAAAAAAACGCGCAAATTGCGCGTTTTTTTATGGTTAGTCTAATACTATGACTTAAAAAACAAGTGACTAAAGGGGTTAAGCAACCGGGCAATACCTGAAGTGAAATGTAGTGGCTTATCCAAAATGGTAAAGACTAAACAACCGTCATCTGCATCAGAGTAAGGGACGTGTTTATTACGGCTGTCCATGCGCGTAAAATCCCCTCCCTCATAATCTGCCAGCCCATCACTGAACGTGCCATCTATGACCAGGGTGAATTCATTACCTCTATGGGTATGTTCGGGAACCCGTCCTCCTTTTTCCATATAAATAAAACCCGCTTGCCCCATTCCCCCTATATCCACCGGTGCATGCCACAGTTTGCCAGCTAATCGCGACCAATTGCCCGTTTTTTTACTACACCGGTGAAGCGCTCGTGGCAGTTGAAAAAAGCGACCATCGAGCTCCAATAACATTGAAGGTGCTTTTGCCAGGATCGGCTCGGCCAAAGGGCTTTGGGTGATATTTAACATCATAGCGGATAAATTTTCGGCTACCGCTGACGGTTGTAACAAAACTTCAGCAGCCAGATCTTCCTCTGCTTGCAAACATAACCGTTGGCAACGAGGACACATATCAATATGTGCCGCTATTATTAAGGCGACATTAGCGGAACAATTACCGCCAGAAAAAGCGGTTATTTGCTTAACATCAGGGTGAAAATTAATCATTATCTTTCAATATCTCCTTTAAACGCTGTAAGGCCAGCCTAGTACGGGATTTAACGGTTCCAAGAGGAATTGACATTTGATCAGCCACTTCTTGCTGGGACTTGCCTTCGATATAAATAGCTTGGATCACGACACGCTGTTTTTCAGGTAATTGGTTAAATAAGTGTCCTATTTGCTGCAGCATAATTTGATCGTCCAGGGCAACATCGTTAGGATCTGACGTTTGTTCACAAAGCACGGGCCACAAATCATCGGCGCAAATATCTTCTTTACGATTACGCTGCTTACGCAGCATATCAAAACGGATGTTGCGGGCTATGGTAAAAATCCAGGTTGACGGTGATCCTTTTTCGGCATTAAACAGGTGAGACTTTTGCCACACATTAGACATAGTGTCTTGCACCAGCTCCATGGCTAGGGCCTCGTTGCCCATTTGCTTTAAAGCATATGAGCGTAAACGTGGGGCAAAATAATTAAACACAACCGAAAAGGCACGTTTACAGCGTTGGGCTCCAATTAGCTCTAGATGTGCACACATTTCGTTTGCACATTCTTTAGGCGTAACCTGACTTGTGTATTTAGCGTCCAAAGGTATTCCGACTAGCATCACTTTCACCATCTATTAAGATGTTAATTGATACCGATAGTTAAAGGAAAAGGATCATTTCACTAATTGTGTCAGAAATTCCAGGGCTTGAACATAGTCCCGTTGCTTAATTAAAGTTTGCTTTTGCTGGGCAGAGACAGGGATCAATTCTAACCAGCGATAAATCACCCAGATAGGGTCTGAAAACTTCGGCTGTTGATACAAGGATTGCAACTCCGGATACTTGATAAAAATATCCTGCAAGCAACTATCCAGCGGGTTGATATCTTGTTGTATAAGGGGCGGTTGCCATATCTCCAGCCATTGACAATCCCCTATGCGTAAGCCGTCTTGTTCAGTGTGCACAGTATTGATTTTGAAGCACCTTTGCCCTTCTACTGTGATACCCAGTAAGCCATCGTCCAATAAGTCAAAGTCGATGACCTTGACATGCGTTCCAACCGAATAGATATGTGTATTAAGACGCTTGTCACCCTCGGCGTCAAGCATACAAATACCAAACCCCTTTCCCGAGGCGCAGGCCTCTTTTACCAAAGCCACATAACGGGCTTCGAATATCCTCAGGGTCATCCTACCTTGTGGCAGAATATGCGCTGACAGAGGAAATAACCCCATACTAAAAGATGTATTGTTCAATTGGACATTGCTCCTGTGCAAGATAGTATGTTTACGTGTGACAATACATTTAGATCGAAATCATTTTACTGACTAATATTGATCCTAAACCACTTTTTTCCGGTATTATTTTAGGATTAGACAAACTATAAATATTAAAAATAATTTACTCATGACAGTGCTACAAGATTTTGTTAGGTTCTATCAACAGCTGGACAACAACTCAGCCAAACAGCTATGTAAATTATACGGTGAAAAAATCACCCTG
>JBKEFM010000122.1:0-13951 GCA_046709505.1 Paraglaciecola sp.
TCATATCAAGTAACCGGTCAACACCAATGATTAAGGCAATACCTTCAACGGGCAAATTAACTTGCTGGAGCACCATAGCCAACATGATAAGCCCCACACCGGGGACGCCTGCTGTGCCAATCGATGCTAGGGTAGCGGTTAATATCACCATCATATAATCACCCAGAGACAAATCGACTCCATAGACCTGAGCAATAAACACCGTTGCTACGCCCTGCATGATAGCCGTGCCATCCATATTAATAGTGGCGCCTAAGGGCACAGTAAAAGATGCCACTGAGGGGTTAACGCCTAATTTGTTGGTCGCAGTTTCCATAGTAACCGGTAATGTCGCACTGCTGCTGGAGGTACTGAAGCCAAATATTGCTGCATCACGCATCTTACGTAACAGGATCAGGGGGCTAAGGCCACTGAAGAGTTTAAGAATGATGGGGTAGGAAACAAAAGCATGTACACCCAAAACAAACAGTACCAATAGAAAGTATTTTAGCAAACCCGCTATAGTGTCAAAGCCGATAGTTGCAAACAATTTAGCCATTAAGACAAACACACCGTAAGGTGCCAAATTCATCAAGATAGTGACTAATTTCATGATAACGTCGCTAACATCTTCAAAAGTACTGGCCAGTCGTTCGCCAGCTTTACCTGATAAGGTCATGGCAATACCAAATAAGACTGCAAATACTATGATCTGTAACATGTTCCCTTCAGCCATGGCGTTGACCGGGTTAGTGGGCATCATATTGATGATAACCTGGGCCAAACTTGGCGCTTGTTGGGCTTCAAAAGTGGTGGCGGTAGTGAGGTTCATCGACTCGCCTGGTGAAACCAGTAAGGCAAAACCGACTGCCAGGCTGATGGCAACGGCTGTGGTGCCTATGTAGAGCAAAATGGATTTTCCGCCTAACCGGCCTAACTTACTCGGATCAGATAAACTGGCGGTACCGCATACCAGCGACACAAAAACCAGGGGGACAACCAGCATCTTCAAGCTGGCGATAAAAATTTGCCCGATAACATTAAATATACCATCTACTAAAAACCCATACGTAGAAACCTGAAGGCCAAATACATTAAAAGAAAAATCTCCGCTATCATCAAATAGCGCTTGTAACAGGCCGCCAATAACAATACCACCTAGCATGCCAAAGAAAATCCTGGCGGTTAAACTGTATTTTTCGGTTTTTTGGGGAAGGGATTGACTCATGATTTTCCTGAATTATTATTATTTGATATAGACTAACAAGATTAGCCGTTAAGCTGAACTATTAATGTTGTCGCGCCTGGCGGCCGATTGACTGACTGACCTGTACAATTGAAGGATATATTATATGAACTTATGTTTTAGAACTGTGTTGTGCCTATCGGCATTGTTTGCTCTTTTTGCCTGTGGCGGCGGTGGGGATGATGCCTTATCACGCACCTCAACAGATAATAGTGGAGATAGCGGTTCTGCAACCTATTCAATTCAATTGGCATTAAGCGATGATACTGGTATAGCTTCCTCGCAATTAACCCCCGATACCCCCTTAACCCTGAGCGCCGCAGTGACTGACTCTGCTGGCGCAGTAGTGCCCGATCGGCTGGTTACCTTTAGTTTTACGCCTGTTGGACTGGCGACTTTTTCTAACGATACTGGTACGGGGTCAACGGGCGCCACAGGTATTGCCAGCATTGGTTTGCTCGCCGCAGCCAGCTCAGGCTCAGGTCAGGTTATCGCCACCCTGAGTACGGGAGAAACTGCCAGCATTACCTTTACCTCTGACGGTGGCGGAGATAGCGGTTCTGCAACCTATTCAATTCAACTGGCGTTAACTAATGCTGCCGGTATGGTTTCCTCCCAATTAACCCCCGCCACCCCTTTAACCCTAAGCGCCGCAGTGGCTGACTCTGCTGGCACAATTGTGCCTGACCAACTGGTTACCTTTAGTTTTACGCCTGTGGGACTGGCCACTTTTTCAAACGATACCGGTACGGGGTCAACGGGCACCACAGGTATTGCCAGCATTGGTTTGCTCGCCGCAGCCAGCTCAGGCTCAGGTCAGGTTATCGCCACCCTGAGTACGGGAGAAACCGCCAGCACGACTTTTACCTCCAGTGGTAGCGAACAAACCAATGAATTTCCCAGCTCCCTGGCTTTATTTGCCAGTTCTGTACAACTGGCGTCCAGTGGTACAGATAATATTGATTTGATTGCTGTGGTTAAAAACGCGCAAAACGTATTGATGGAAGGTGTAGAAGTCACTTTTTCAGCCGATGCTGATGCCGCCTTACAGATTAGCCAGGGAACGACCGTGAATGATGGTATCGCCAAAGCCACACTGTCCACGCAAAATAACCGCCAGAACCGTACGATAACTGTCACCGCTCAAACCGGCACACTTAGCCAAACCCTGAGTATCGCCGTGGTAGGTACCCAGGTTAATATCGACGGGCCCAGTTCGATTATTATCAACGATCCTGTGCCCCTTACCATTAATTTGGTTGACTCAGACGGCAACGGCATAGCCAATCAACAGGTGATGTTAAGTTCACAAAGTGGCGTGTTAAGCAATACCGCCCCTGTTACATCGACCGATGGCCAGATTAGCGTCAATTATACCGCCAGTGTTGCCGGGGCGGATATCATCACCGCATCAGCCCTTAATGCCCAAACTCGTTTTGAGGTAACCGTACAAGAAGATGATTTCAGCTTTACAGCCCAGCCAGCCGATGACATTCCTTTAGGTGATTCGGTGCTGTTAAGTATTAGCTGGCTTAAAAATAATGCGGGCAATGCAGGGGATGAAGTTACGGTGACGTCATCCCGAGGCGTGATTGTAACCCCGGTGCAAAACACCGATGCAAACGGTTTAGTAAGCTTTAGCATAAGTTCAGATAATGCTGGCATTGCCTCAGTTTCTGCCATAGGGGTGGATAGTGACGGTAATGAGGTCAGTGCCCGCACCCAAATAGAATTTGTGGCCATTGAGGCCAACAGCATCATAGTTGATGCCACCCCCGATTCCATCGGGCCAACGGGGCAAACCAGTACCATCAGTGCCGTAGTGCGCGACCTCACAGGTAACCTGGTAAAAGGAAAATTAATTAACTTTTTAGTGGATGATGTCAGTGGCGGGCAAATATCCCCTAATCAGGCTACCACTGATCGCAGCGGTATTGCCTCTACCGTTTACACTTCTAATGCGCTGAGTTCCTTTGAAGGGGTGAAGCTATACGCCACTGTGGCAGATAAAACCGAAGTAACGGACTTTACCTTGATGACAGTGGGGGATAAACCGTTTGATATCGTCTTTGGTACCGGCAATCTTATCCAGTCGCCGACACCATCGTCTTACACCAAAGAATTTTCCGCTTTTGTCACCGATCCAGATTCCAATCCCGTGGTCGGAGCCGAAATGACCTTTTCGGCACCGCCTGTGGCGTTTGACCAAAGTGGAAAATATCGCAAGGGTGCTTGGTTTTGGGATGCAGATTCGAGCCAGTGGATCCAAATAATTACGAAAATTTGTGACAATGAAGACAGTAATGCTAATGGTATTTTGGATCTAGGGGAAGAAGATAGCAATGAAAACGGCGTTTTAGATCCGGATGAAGATATCAATGGTGACGGCGTTTGGGATGTAAGTGAAGACGACAATGGTGATGGGCAGTTAACCCCGGGTAACGTGGTAGCCATTCAATCAAATGGTATCACTGACGCCAACGGTCAGGTTCAATTTACCCTCAGTTACCCCCGCTCCTTTGGTGCTTGGGTGGATGTGTCTATCACTGCCAGCGGCGAGTCCCAGGGCAGTGAGTCATCTGAGCAGCGGGCGCATAGTTTGGGTGTGGCTGGAGCTGACCTGACTGATGAGGGTAACCCACCCCCAAAAAGCCCTTTTGGAATAAGCGCTAATTGCAACGACAATAATTGATAGACCAGGATAAAGAATAATAAAAAGCCCGGCATTAGCTGGGCTTTTTATTATCTGTAGCCTCGCTTTTTAACGGGGCAAGAGGGCTGTAAAACTATCCTTGCTGAAAGGGATAAATAGACCCGAGTTTTAACAACTGGGTGAGCTCGTCCAGGGCAGCGCGGGACTCATTTAACAAGGCAATATCCCGTAAGTCATCCACTAACAAACGGTCGCGATAGTGTTTGTCGACCCAGGTATTGAGCCTATCAAACTGTACATCGTTGATCAGTGTACTTTGATTGACGGCATCCAGTTCAGTCTCTGTCATCGCGACCCGTAATCTTAGGCAGGCCGGGCCACCGCCATTGCGCATGCTTTGCTTAACGTCGATGTACTGTACTTGCTTGATAGGGGTGTTCATGGCAAGCAGCTTTTCTAAATATGCAGCGACTGCCGGATTTTCTTCGCACTCAGAGGGGGCGATGATCACCATGTCGCCCCCTGGCAAGGTGATGATTTGGGTATTAAATAAATAACTTTTTATGGCGTCCTGCACACTGACTTCGCTGGTAAGCACCTTGATAAAATGCAACTTATGATCACCAAATTTTTGTTGCACTTGCGCCAGGGCATTGTCGGAATCTAAAAAGGCTTGCTCATGGTAAAATAACACATTTTGATTACCCACCGAGATCACATCGTTGTGAAAAACGCCCTGATCAATTAAATCCGGGTTTTGTTGGATAAACACCACGTTGTCATCTTGCAAACCATGCAAGCGTGCAATAGCTTGGCTGGCCTCAATCGTTTGCCGGGCAGGGAACTTGACCGGTGCCGGTTTGCTCGGGTCAAAGGCATAGCGGCCATAAACGAACAGCTCCACACCAGTTTGCCCATATTGGGTGCACAGGCGAGTATGATTGGCGGCGCCCTCGTCACCATAATGCTCGTTGTCGGGCAAATGTTGATGATGGGCAAAATGCGCCTGATTGGCAAAGGTGGCTTGCAGAATTTTGCCTGTAACCTGAGGTTCAAGAGAACGATGGTATTTGTTGGTCAAATTCGCCGGTGTAAAATGGATCTTGCCATCGGCGGTATCGGCACTGGGTGAAACGGTTGCCGCGTTGGCGGTCCACATGCTGGAAGCCGAACAACAGGCTTGAAAAATGGCTGGTGCCTCTTTGGCAGCCTGTTGTAAAACATTGGCATCGGTGCCACCGAAGCCAAGTCGACGCAATGCATCCACGTCAGGACGCGCCTGAGGCGCCAACACGCCTTGAATCATACCAAGGTCTGCTAGGGCCTTCATTTTCTTTAAACCCTGCTTAGCGGCCTGTTTAGGGCTACTGGAAGCGCTCGCATTACTCAAAGAGGCAACGTTACCGTAAGATAAGCCTGCATAATTGTGAGTGGGGCCCACTAGTCCGTCGAAGTTCACTTCAAATTGCTTCATTAATATCCTCTTAAAAGCGTCAGTTGCCCCAAACCCGGGCGGGTAAATTTAGCCTTAAAACTAAAAAAATTGTTTATAAAGGCAGGTACTTGCCCGCATTATACTGGTTTTATTGGCGCTGCCAATTGGGCTGTATGAAAACTGTACAGTAAAGCCCGGCTAAAAATAAAGATTATCGTATAAGTATGAAGAAGAACTTGTTTTCTATTCACTTTATCGATATATGTTAAAAAGCATTATTAAGCGATGAATACAAAAATCTCCTTAGGTTCATCTGGAAACCCTATTATAATCAAAGGTTAAGACTAAATATATGGCAAAGTCTCTAGTCATTGTCGAATCACCGGCAAAGGCAAAAACAATTAATAAGTATCTCGGCAAAGATTTTATCGTTAAATCTAGCGTAGGCCACGTTCGAGATCTTCCAACCAAAGCTTCGGGCAATGTTTTGCCTAAAAAACCGGCAAAAGAGCTTAAATTATTGTCTGAAAAAAAGCGAAATAGTTATTTACGTGAACATGAATATCGCAAATTAGCTGATCGAATGGGCATCGATCCCAAAAATGACTGGGCCGCCCATTACGAAGTATTAACGGGTAAAGAAAAAGTTGTTAATGAACTGAAAAAACTGGCCAAAAATGCTGATATTGTTTACTTGGCAACGGATTTGGATAGGGAAGGAGAAGCCATTGCCTGGCATTTGCAGGAATTGATTGACGATCCGACTAAAGATTTTCAGCGTGTGGTGTTTAACGAAATCACTAAAAACGCCATTCAAGAGGCTTTTTCTCACCCGGGAAAAGTCAATGTAGAGCGGGTCAATGCTCAGCAAGCGCGGCGGTTTCTAGACCGGATCGTGGGCTTTATGGTGTCGCCTTTATTGTGGAAAAAAGTGGCCAGGGGGTTGTCGGCAGGGCGGGTACAATCGGTTGCCGTACGGCTGGTGGTAGAGCGTGAACGGGAAATCAGTGTTTTTGTCCCCGAAGAGTTTTGGGATGTGCATGCCGACTTGCTTACCGCTAAACAGACTGACTTGCGTATGCAGGTCGTCAAACACAACGGTAAAAGTTTTAAGCCAGTTAATAAGGCTCAAACAGATGCCGCTTTGGAAAAACTGGATAATGCCGAGTACCAGGTTATCAGCCGGGAAGCAAAACCGACCCAAAGCCGACCGTCAGCGCCCTTTATTACCTCGACCCTGCAACAGGCGGCCAGTACTCGTTTGGGTTTTGGCGTCAAAAAAACCATGATGATGGCCCAGCGCTTATACGAAGGTGGCTACATCACCTATATGCGTACTGACTCGACCCATTTGGGTAAAGAAGCCGTTGATGCCTGTCGTGATTATATTACTGACAATTTCGGTGATAAATATTTACCAGAAGCCGTCCTTAAATACGGCAGTAAAGAAGGGGCCCAAGAAGCTCACGAAGCTATTCGCCCCTCTAATGTGTTAATTAAGTCAGACGCTATGTCTGAAATGGAACGGGATGCCCAGCGTCTGTATGAACTAATTTGGCGTCAATTTGTGGCCTGTCAAATGACACCAGCTAAATATGATGCCAGCACCATCAGGGTCAGCGCCAGTGAGTTTGAACTAACCGCCAAGGGCAGGGTACTGGTATTTGATGGTTGGACCCGGGTACAAAATCCGCAGCGCAAAAAAGGCGAAGAAGATGTGCTACTGCCGGATGTAAAAGAAGGGGAAAAACTCGAGCTTAACGTTCTCCAGCCCAAGCAAAACTTCACCAAACCTGTGGCCCGCTTTAACGAAGCGTCTTTGGTCAAAGAATTAGAAAAACGTGGTATTGGTCGTCCTTCTACTTATGCCAGTATTATTTCCACCATTCAGGACAGGGGTTACGTACGCCAGGAAAACAAACGCTTCTATGCTGAAAAAATGGGCGAAATTGTCAATGATCGCCTGGTGGAAAACTTTGACGAGCTGCTGAGCTATGATTTCACGGCTAAAATGGAGCAGCAACTGGATGAAATAGCCAATGGGAATACTCCCTGGAAAGGCGTGCTAAATGACTTTTACGGTGATTTTGAACAGAAGTTAGTCCAGGCAGAAAAGCCACCTGAAGAAGGCGGAATGCGCTTGAACGAGGCCATAGCCACAGATATAGAATGTAAAAAATGCGGCCGCCCGATGAATGTGCGTACCGCCAGTACCGGAGTGTTTCTAGGGTGCTCGGGCTATAACTTGCCTCCTAAAGAGCGCTGCACAGGTACCATGAATCTGACTCACGGCGACGAAGTGGTCAAAGTTGACGATGAAGACGAACTGGAAACTGAATTGCTCAGAGCCAAGCGTCGCTGTCAGGTTTGCGGTACGGCCATGGACAGCTATTTGGTGGATGAAACCCGTAAATTACATGTATGCGGCAACGCCCCAACGTGCGACGGCGTGCAGGTAGAGACCGGTACATTCAAAGTCAAAGGTTACGACGGGCCGTTACTGGAATGTGACAAGTGTGGCTCGAACATGGAGCTTAAAACCGGACGTTTCGGTAAATATTTCGGTTGCACCAACGAAGAGTGTAAAAACACCCGTAAATTATTGCGCAGCGGCGAAGCTGCGCCGCCGAAAGAAGATCCCGTAGATTTACCCGAACTTGAGTGCACCAAATCAGATGCGCACTTTGTGCTGCGTGATGGCGCATCAGGGATATTTATGGCGGCTCACAACTTTCCTAAATCCCGGGAAACACGGGCTCCATTGGTGGCCGAACTGGCGCGTTTTCGTGATCGTATTTCGCCTAAGTTTTATTATTTGGCCGATGCTCCTGCTGCGGATCCAGACGGTAATCAGACGCTTATCCGCTACAGTCGTAAAACTAAACAGCAATACGTAATGTCAGAAAATGAGGAAGGTAAAGCAACGGGTTGGTCTGCCTGGTGTACAGATGGTAAATGGCAGGTGGAAGATAAACGTAAAAAAGCCAAATAACAGGCTAAACAAGTAAAGCCGGTGACCTGAGGTCTCCGGCTATATTCATATGTAATACACGGGTTTAATCATGGCATTGTCACTTCAAGAACAACTTTTAAACGCAGGTTTAGCGAATAAAAAAAAGGCTAAACAGGTACGTCAGCAAAAACATAAACAGGCTAAGGCTCAGCAACGCAGCAAGGTAGTGGAAACCAACGAAGAAAAGCTCGCGGTGGAACAGGCCGTTGCTGCTAAAAAAGCCAAAGATCGTCAGCTCAATCAGAACACCAAACAAGAAGCCGAGAAAAAGGCCGTTGTAGCACAAATCAAACAGATGATTGAAGCCAATAAACAGCCTAAGGGCAAAGGCGACATAGCCTGTAACTTCACCGATAATCAGGTGATTAAGCGGCTATATGTAAATAAAAGCACCCACAAGCAGATCACCCAGGGCCAACTGGCCATAGTCAAACTCAACGATGGCTATGAATTAGTGCCCACACCGGTAGCGGATAAAATAGCCGAACGTGATGACGTCTGCGTGGTTTACCGGGCGGATATTTTACCGGAAGAACAAGCTAAAAACAGTCAGGATGAAGATTGGTACGGAGACTATGAAATTCCCGATGATTTAAGCTGGTAAGTGATTTTAGTCAAACAGATTTATTTTATATAAGGGGGCAAATAGCCCCCTTACTTTTATTATATTTTATGTTTATGCAGATTATTCGGGGCTAGCGATACACTCTATGGTGTGATAAAAAATTTACCACCGAGGTCTCAGAGTAAGTACATCTTAAATGATCCTATTTTAAACATTATTAACTCTGTCCTCTGTGTGCTCACCCACTCACACACATTGCCACTCGCCCAGCCTGAGTCAAATGCAGCGGCATATTATATTTTAACGCCACAACAGTGATTTTTAGTCCCTGGCAGTTCACCTGCTTAGTGTGGGTCGTGTTAGCGAATGCCTCATTCCCATTCTGTAATAGTGTTGCTAAAGCCCTAAAATATAACTGACATCCCATAGCATTTTAAGAATATATTCTCTGGTAATTTATCCCTGAAATTTTAATGATGATGGCTTGCCTGTCTTTTATATTTAGCAGCAGCGTTTGTTGTTCATTTATCGTAAGCAGAGCAATACCCGCAAAACACTGGAATACCCACTGAGCCGTTGGGGTTTGCGTAGGCTTCTTTTCATATCAGGGAAGTATTCAACCTGCCCCTTTAATTGCTCACGGTTCGTATGCTCTAATGCCGCATAGACCATTAAAAATCACGTCATGACCATGACCATGAGCAGCGCTTTTATACCCTCCGGACTTTTAAGGAATCTACACCCTTTTTGAACCGCTTGCTGGGATTTGTACGGTCTGAGGATGTCGCCCATGCTTTGTGAGCCGTCAATATCATTCGGTGCAAGGATAAACAGGGGCCAGTTGTTTGGTGGCTTCATCGCACTTTTCCAGCGGCGGGTATAATAGGTTACCGCTGATTTTATAATAGGTGCGAACGGGTTGTTGATGTGTTCCTGGTCGCCCTTTTCGTTTGTAAACGGGTACTTCAAGCACAGATGCCATTGCTCAACTGGTGCAAGGGCACCTGTGCGACAGGTAAACGCTTGCTGGCACAATTTTTTGAATCATCATGTAAAAATAATCAAATCGAGGCTGTATCGGTCAATAAACGCTCGATATTTTATTTCTAAATTATGCACGGAATAACAGATTTATTAGATTTCATGGTATTTACGATTTCATTAATTGGGCAGATTTTAGCAGATACCGTACACTGAGAACTGGGCTCCTTATCTACGCTAGCAAGAAGGGGACGGTAACAAATGTCCCTATTTTTATAGATCAGCGGCACTGACGCCACAGATCAGGATCGTCTTCCAGTCCATCCAAAGCTAGGTAGTCATCACCATCCCTCACTTTTAGGCCCTCGCGTTCAAGAAAACCAGCTACACGCTGGCTAACGAGGCGAGTAAGACTATTCAGTTCACTTTTTGTCGGGGCTTTTACCTGACCAGAGCAAAGAGGAGGGTCTATTCCGGCGAAGTTTGCGGTATTTTCACCGGCCTATTCTTGGGCAACTCGCGTTTCATGGCCTTCTTGCTGCCCGCGGTGTCCCAATACAGCGCCAGTTCATCGAACTCCCCGTCGTCCACCGGTCTGGTGGCGATATCTTCGTACTCGAACCTGTTCGGGTCGCCATGCAGACGCTTGTGCATCCTGCGAGCCAGCCAGTAGCCCCATGCATAACGTGATATCTTCACGACAGTCTCAATGGCGTACTTCGGATAGAAGATCAGCGGATTGACGATGGGCAGGCCTGGACGCCGGTCCTTGCGAGTCTTGATGCGCAGCAGGCCACCTTCCAGTGGATGTACATGATCGATCTTGTAGGTCATGATGAATTCGAAAATTTCGTCGACATTCACGCCCTTTTTCGGCGCGGCGATGGCGCGGCGGCCAATGGTCTCAATATGCTCAGGCGTGAAATAGGCGTACCAGGCTGCGCGATAGGCGTCTTCCCATTCCTGGTCGGACATTTTTGGGTGATGCGTGACCCGGTGAAAGATGTCGTATTTGTTCATGTCGGGGTCCATCCAGATCCCCTTGGCTGCCATGTCCCTATGATCGGCGGATCCGGGAAGTGGCGTCAAAAAGAAGAACTCGAGGATGTCCAGCGGCAGTTCACGTTTGATGATCTCGATATCGCGCAAGATAGATTCCTTAGTGTCCTCAGGGAAACCCAAAATGTAGCCCGCTGCCAGCACCGTGCCGTATTTGCGCCAGTGCTGCATCATCATGCGATACTCAGAGATCTTGTTCTGCCGTTTGTTGACGGTGAGCAGATTGTCAGGGTTGATGTTTTCAAGCCCCATGAACACCCGTTTGACCCCGGCCTGGCAGGCCTTGTCAATGAAGCCCTTGATCTTGTGGCACTGCATGTCGACCTGGATCGTCAGATTGACTTTAAGCCCCTCGGACTCGCGCAGGTGGATCAGGCGGTCAAAGAAAGCTTCCCAATGCCTGTTACGGGCGAGATCGTCGTCGGTGACAAAGAACTTGTGGATGCCATCGGCGGCATTCTTGCGCACAAGCGCTTCAAGATCGTCGGCGGTGCGGAACCGGCTTTTGCGCCCCTGGACGTTGATGATAGTGCAGAATGAGCACTGATATGGGCAGCCGCGACCCAGATCGAAGCTGGAAATGTCGCCGATGGTGCGGCTGACGAATTCTGGCTCCAGATACGGAACTGGCTGGTTTTCCAGCGACGGCAGATCATTCATGTGGTTGTAAAGCGGCTTAAGCTGAGCCGCATAAGCGTCGCGAAGAACCTCGTCCAGCCGACCTTCCTCTGCTTCGCCCGCGAACAGTGCAATACCCATGTCCTGCGCAGCTTTGATGTCGCCTGGCAGTTCTGGCAACATGGAAATACACCCTGAGATGTGAAAGCCGCCGATGGCGACTTGCAGTCCGGCTCTGAGGAACGGTTGCGCCAGATCGACAGCGCGTGGAAACTGGTTGGTCTGAACACCGACAAAGCCGATCATTGCGCGCCCCCCGGCTTTTTTGATATCACGGATCAGCTGGTCTGGACGGATGCGGGTGTTGGTTTCATCAACGGCGAGGGGGCGAATTTCCACATCTGGACCCAGAACTTCGCGTTCGCAACAATCCAGCAACAGCCCGTTGACCGCAGCCAGGGTGTTTGAGGGAAGGAAGGATCGCAACCACTGGATTGGATAACCGTCATCATCGTAATGAGTGGGCTTGATCATCACGAAGTGAAAAATCTCTTTGGATTTGAGAGTCATATCATCTATTTTTCGAACCATAAATGATCAAGTTAGCACAGCAGGCTACTAAAGTGTATAGATCTGACATGCCGCCAGGGCAATCGTATTAAAAACAGCTTGACACAGTTCCTCTAATTTGATTCATTATTTCGCTTTAAGCGCAGTAATATGAAACAGAAATGGTTTGAACAGTATTTAACCCTTGAACATGGTATTGCGTCACACGATACATTTGGGCGAGTATTTTCTTTAATTTATCCCGAGTCATTTCAAGTCTGTTTTTTAATTGGATCAAAGAGATAGTTAAAAATGTGAGGGGTGATGTCATTACGATTGATGGTAAATGCCTTAGACGCTCACATGACAAATCAAATAATAAATCTGCTAACTACATGGTAAGTGCATGTTCTCACGATAACCAAATCACCTTAGGACAGGTAAAAGTGGATGAAAAATCCAGTGAAATAACTGCTCTACCTGCTCTGTTAGAAAACCTCGACACTAAAGACGCTATTGTTACCACCGATGCGCTAAACACCCAGAAGAAATCAGCAAACAGCATTGTTGAAAAAGGAGCGGATTATTTATCAGCATTGAAAAGCAATCAAAGTTCACTACATGATGACGTGACGTTATTCTTTGAAAATACAACCAAAAGCCATATCAATCGCTTGAATATCCACAAAGTGACTGATGCAGCCCATAGCAAACCTGCAGATAGCGCTTAGCCCATTGAATCTCAGCGGACAGCCTGGCGAAAATCATTACCGCTATCATCCCGCCAGTTAAGCTTTGTACAGAACGGGGCGCAACTTCCTGGGTAAATCAGGCAAAATAATGATCCAGCATAGCCAAGGCTGCCTGATTATAAGCCAGCCGCTGAGCCAGTGGGGCGTCTTTTGGGCGCACACCTAGCTTGATGCCGATAATAGTATCCGCGCTTAAGGCATCACCGCAGGCGGCAAGACACTGATGGATTTGGCTTTCGCTTAACAATGAATATTCAGCGCCTATTTCGCCTTCTTGGGCTGGCAGGGCAGGCATGTGGGTGTCCTTCCAGACGCCGTAAGGACTGTCTTTATCCGATGCACCAGAGAACATCAGGCCTTTTAATAGCCCACTGTCTCTGGCCTGGGTTATATGCTCAATAACGCCCTCAGTGCTGCGGGTTTCAATTGCCGAGCGCCCCCAGTTAATGACTATGCCCATATCTTTGCCATGGGTTTGATTAAGCTGGCTAAGCACCTTTATTTCATCCGTCAGACTTAAAAAACCTTTGGCTGGGGTTTGGCCTGGTAGCAAGGTATCGCAATGTTCGATAACAATATTGGCGCCCTGCCAATCCCAGCTGAGCATGGTCTCAAGGGAAACACGTAGGGCGGCTGCCGATGATGAGGCAACACTTTGATTCGGTGCGGTTTGAACTTCTATGGCTTTAACGGCTTGACGACCACAATAACTATTAAGTTTACCTATGGCGGCACAAGCTTTTTGCATAAAGGCAAGGGCGGCAGCTCGGCCTTGCTCATTGTTTGATGCAATGCCAAATTGTGGGTTGTCACCCAGCGCATTCATGATCCCCGGTACACAGGTCAATACAAAATCCCAATGAGGGTCGATATTTTCCAGAAACCATTGTTCGTCATGGGGGTGCAACGTGCCAACAAAAGGATGCTCCAGGCCTTTAACATGGTTAAACGTTTTAAGCTGTTGGTAATACTCCCGTTCAAGAGCGGGATCCCATTTTGACCAGGCGGGGGAGGTGGCGTAGGCACCGACAAAATAACGCACGTTATAGCCCTGTATAGGTAGATTTTGTTGAACTTTAACACGTTGACTAAAAGATGCGT
>JBKEFM010000123.1:0-13911 GCA_046709505.1 Paraglaciecola sp.
GCGGATGGGATTTAAGTCCACATAGGCCATGCAGGCCAATACCGCACTTTCATCTAGTAAGGCTTGTGACTTAAACCGCCCTTCCCAGAATCGGCCAGTACAGCCATCTTCTTTATTCGCTTCCCGGGCAATGTATTCATTTAAGTCCCGCATCAGCCAACTGATGTCATAAAGCCTTAGCCGATACTGGGCAACGGTTTCATTGAAACTAATCGACTCACTGGGGCTTAATTCATCACCCCGTACATATTTTTGGGTCAGTAAGGTGCCGTTGTGCAACTTGTGATACCGCCTTAACACCTCATCAACATCCCAGCTAAGGGCCTCGTGTTTATCCACATGCACCACTACATGCACATGGTTACTCATCACCGCATAGGCACAGATATCAATGGCAAACAGGGTCGACAAGAACAACAATCGCTTCTCCACCCAAGCACGGCGGTGCTCATAGCTTTGCCCCGAATAACTATCCACCCCACACAAGAAAGAACGGCGCACACAGCGCGTAACGCAATGGTAATAAGGGGTATCCACTAAACTGACTTGGCTTCTGCGGGGCTGGGCCATAGCACACCTACCTGATTAGAAAATTAACGAACTAAACAAATTGTAGAAGAAAATTAACAAGACACCCATGATAACGGCTTTCAGAACAGCTACATTATTCGTTCAGTTATCGTGGCTGTCCTGCCAAGTCCTGTCTGCTTTGCATCTGTAAAGTACGAGATCCAGCGCCCAAAATATTTCGCTATTTTTCCACCATACTGCTTACACCTTTGAGCTGCAACCAGTTAACAAGACACCCACGATAACGGCTTTAAGAACAACTAAATTATTCGTTCAGTTATCGCGGGTGGAACCAATTAACAGGACACCCATGATAACGAGCGGCCCAAAAAATAGTTTTGTGATTTATTACGATGAGTGATGAGATGGTCGCTCTGATGTATTAACGGAGCCTGCGCGTTCGCTATATGGTTTGTTGGCGCACTCTAATATCAGAGGTGAAACCTACTAATTTCAAAAACATCCCTTGACTTTGCTATGATGGAAAGGTTTATCTTTCAAGAAAATTAACAAGACACCCATGATAACGAGCAGTCCAAAAAAATAGTTTTGTGATTTATTACAATGGGTGTCTTTGTAATTCTACGGTTAAATTAAAATAACAATAAATCTATTCAAGCGGAACAAGTTTATAGCGGGCACTGTTGCGCTCAATAAGTTTAGCGTTAGCCGTACAAATATTTATCAAAACAGGGAGTGTTAAATGAACATCAAGTCAAAAAGTCTAGTTTACCCAATAGCAGGTTTATCACTTGGCTTATTAGCCACATTATTCGGCATGCGTATGTCTTCAGCCATTGAAGTTACCCCCACCCTTAATGGGAATGGTATGCACAGTATGGGTTGCCATTTCAGCGAGTATTGTTGGTGGGATCAGCGCTAAATATAACAACTAAGTACTGCTAACAAGGCCATTCAACCAGCCACACAACCGTTGGCTGCGTTTCCCTTCGCCACATAATTTCAGCTAATTACTTTACGCCGCTGGCAAGGCGTTATAATTTTTAAGGTTTATCATGCAATATATAAGATTAATTTCCCTTACTCTCGTTTTTTTCATCACTGGGTGCAATGATGATGGAATAATTAGTTCTTGTGGAGACCTGCCTTCTGGTTCTAATAAATTTGATATCACAAATGTTAATGTTCAGGTGCTTTTAGCACCAACTACCACGCCCTCCTCTTCAAGGGTGTCTGGTGATTTATACAATCAAGGTACAGAAGTTAACTATGATGATATTGTATTTTCTATAAATGCTGTAACTCAGGTCGTCGCTGCGAAAAAAAAGGAAAGTAAAGGCTTTTCTTTTTCCCTGATAAGCTCAGCTTATGCATGTTCACTACTTCCTCCAAGCACAGATGAAAAAATAATCGATATTAAAGTCACCTCTTCTGCTGATTTTAATAATGCATTTTCAGCTGGCGATTCTTTGAAGTCTAAATTTGAGGTTACCTATACAGAGTCATACGCAAGGTTTTTTACATATGAAAATGAAGAAAAAATATATTACAACTTAATAGAATATCTTGAACAAGATGATGTGTATGCGGGTAAGGTAATTCAATTTAAATTAAACGAAGAACCTGAGTTTGCCGGTTATCATATTTTTTATATTGAACTGATGTTAAGTACAGGCGAAATATTTTTGTTAGAAACAGCTGAAATTAGGTTCGCACAATGAAAATTAACAATACACCCATAATAACGAGCAGCCAAAAAAAATATTTTTGTGATTTATTACGATGGGTGATGAGATAAAACTTACATGCACATCCATGATAATTTTGCCTGATTTTTGAACTGAACTACACTTATCGGGTGTTTCATTTTCAGTCCGGTAGGTGCGTTATGCCCCAGCCTCGCAAAAACCAAGTCAGTTTAATTGATACCCTTTTTTATATGAACAACATCCATGTCGTTCACTTCTTCGAAGCCAGCTAAAGCTGTTCAAATTTATTCCCGATAAATTTGTCATTGCGTTTCCCGCTGTGTTAGCCGCTCATTTTTGTGTGGTGAAGATAAATACTCGGGCCAACGTTACGAACACCGTCGAGGCTGGGTGGAAGACCGATTGCTATTTTTAACCACTGTCTATGCCATCGACATTTATGCCTATGCGGTGATCAGCAATCATACCCATGTGGTCTTGCATGTAGACAAAAATATGGCTGATGGTTGGGATACTAATGAGGTGTTAAGGCGCTATCACAAATTACATAAGGGCACGCGGTTAACTCAGAAGTATGTGAAGGGCGATAAGTTAAGCCCAGGTGAGCTTGTTACTTTTGATGAAACAGTAGAGGGGTACCGACAACGCTTGTACGACATCAGCTGGTTTATGCGCAGTCTGAATGAATACATTGCTAGGCAAGCCAATAAAATAGTCTTATTTGGATTATTTAATAATTAACATGGATGTCCATGTTAATTAATATAAGCAATGTTCAAAACGGTTTTGCACAACGGCTAGCGACTAATTCTATAGTCTTTGTTTACATCCATTACGCTCAGACCAAGCTCTATTACCTTTATTGTGTCAAGAAAATCAAATTGTATTTTACACTCTGCTTTGATCATTTTAAGCCAAACATAGCGCAAGCCGTCGGGGTGATTACCGATCCAGAAATCTTCAGTTTTGTTGATGTAGGCAACAACAGGCTCAATATGCCCATCACGATAAATGTGACGAATGAATTCGAAATCAGGACCAAAAGAACTTAGGACCGCTGAGCTGCTTACCTCAATAGACTTCAATAACTCTGCAAAGGCTAATTCATGCTTGTCTTGCCTGTATGCGATCCATGCCCGGGCTATACCTACAGAGTGTTTTTCGCTGCTAAAGCTGTCAAACACATCACCGGCTATTTGCTGCTTTACACTTAACCCATCTGCATGTTCAAAGATGCGATCAATTTTGGCAGTGACCTTATTAATAGGTTCGAATTGCGCGCTATATTTAAGGTGCCTGCTTAAATCACCTATTACTTGGAATGGATTTTTGCTTGTCGCTAAGCTTCGTTCATAGTCGCGCAGAGTCTCGGCAAGTAAACGTCTATTTTTTGTCTCGAAAAGAGCAAATTGCTCTTTAATATATTGATGATATTCTGGGTCATCACACCCAAGCGCATAGTCAGCATGGGCGGTTGTGTTTAATATTATGCCCATGCATACAAGTATTACGACTAAGGATTTTATCATTTAACGTACCTTCCAGATACAGTACAATTTTGTACTTAAAATACTCGCAGAAGGATCGTTAAGCAAAAGCTTATGAACCTGCGGGGTCAGGTTCGTTGAAACTATCATTTGCCAAATTAACTAAGAATTAACAAGACACCCATGATAATGAGCGGCCCGAAAAATAGTTACGCGATTTATTACGATAGGTGATGAGATGGACGCTCCCTAATACAGCGTCAATGCGCCAAAATAGTAGTTTCAACCAGACTATTAACCTACATGGACAACCATGATAACTGTTTTCAGAACAACCAATTATTACTTCAGTTATCGTGGATGTACTGCTAAATCCTCATCCCTTCGTTATGGGCAATCAAGTGCCAATAGGCTTAAAGACTTTGCCCGAATGGGGTAAATACAGGATGTATATGTAAAGGCCGCTCTTTGGCACTCCTCTTTATCCTGCGCTTATTGATTGGAAAACGGCTTCGCTGTAGAACAACAAATGCCAGCTTTGGCACCAGGCTAAATGTCCCGAATTACCGACATTAAATCCGTCTTAATTTAAAATGTGACTCATAATAAATGCATTGCGAAGAGTGTTATTTTATGTTTTTAAACCCAATATAACTTTAATTTAACATAAACAATATCGCCAACAACAAATGCTTGATCTTTAGCAAGTTTATTTATTGATATTTGTAAATAAAGTAACTATTTGGCTTTTATTTTTTACGGAAATACTCATCATAACAACATTTAAATCAGTCAGAATTTAGAATGGTTATCATAGATTAATAATTAATTCCTGTAACACACAATCTGTGGGAATATTACTTTCATGTTGGATATCTTTTTAATTTTATCATCACCTGGTTACAAGAATTTACTGATAGATCCATGTTAGTTGCTATGGCGTGGTGTTAACCATTTTATTCTAAAAAGGTATTTTTGGAATACCTCAGACTCCGTCTCCTTTGATTGATTGGATGTAAAATGCTATTCTATATTCCTTGATGAACAGAATATTTAATAAGATATAATTTATAAAGTGAAATTTTTTTTATATTACATTTTTTAACGTCGTGCTCTTGGGTATATTAACCACCGAAGGAGTCCGCTTTCAATACTACATATCGAAATTATTATCTGCAGCCAAATCAATTGATAGCACTTCATACAAGAGTGTTTAAATGATTAATTTCGCCATACAGAAAGCTGATATTTCCCACAAAATAGAAATAACATTTGCTCAAAAAATATTAACTCTTGATGTTTTGAGATATGCAACGTCAATGATTAAACAGCGTATTACATAGAGAATATCAAGCGATTAATGACTGTGCCAAAAGTGACGGCATGGACTTAAAAATGAATTTGACTGATATTAAACTTTTTCAAAAAACACAATAATCATAATGCAAGGAAACTGGGATGAATAGTTCGATTAATTTTTGTTGGAGAAAGCATAAATTGCTACCGCTGGTGGCTGCAATTTCTGTCTCTTTATCGGGCGCTGCGAACGCAGCCATTTTAATGGAAAAAATTGAAGTTACCGCGCAAAAGCGAGTACAAAACTTGCAGGAAGTTGGCGTATCTGTTACCGCATTTAACGCTGAGCAGCTAAACGCTCTGGGCTGGGACAACAGTATGGATGTCGCGGCACAAACACCGGGGCTGGTAGCAACCAGTAATACCGGTGATACCTCTAATATTGCATTGTTTTCTATCCGCGGTGTTAATCAGGGGGATTATGCTGAAGGTCAGGAAGCACCTATCGCGATATATAATGATGAAGTTTATCTGTCTTCCCCGGGAGCATCGGGTGCACCGTCATTTGACCTTGCACGTATCGAAGTATTACGTGGTCCTCAGGGAACATTGTATGGCCGCAATGCAACAGGGGGTCTGGTACATTTTATCAGTAACAAACCTACCGAATATTTTGAATCTTCAATTGATATGACCGTAGCAGAATATGGCCAGTTCAGTATGACAGGTGTTGTCAGTGGCTCGCTAAGTGACACTGTTCAGGGTCGTCTGGCCATTTATGATAATAGAGACGACGGCTATGTGAAAAACGCTTCTGGGCAGGATTACAGATCAGACGATACAAGCTCTGTTCGTGCAATGGTAAATGTGGATATTACCGATGATACAACACTATTGATGATCGGCCGCTTTACCGATATTGATACCAGAGGAGGGGTGTATCACAACCGTGCCACCAAATCGACTGCCAATGGCCCTGTGTTTTGTCAATCGGGGGATACTGATTGTGGCGCAGGCATTCGCTATGATGAAAATGGTGTTCTGGAAGAATTTCAGGGCTTTTTCGATGGGGATAAAAGCGCCCTGACTACAGGCAGTCTTTTCGATCCTCGTAACGGTCAGCTTGATGATGGTATTGGCGGAGTGCATGACGGCGCGTTTGATTTTGATAGCGGAGTTGAC
This sequence comes from Paraglaciecola sp., assembly GCA_046709505.1. GTDB lineage: Bacteria > Pseudomonadota > Gammaproteobacteria > Enterobacterales > Alteromonadaceae > Paraglaciecola. The sequence goes on from JBKEFM010000123.1 coordinate 6,206, forward strand.
CGTGAATCGAGCAGTTTAACCGCAATATTCAATACCGGATTCAGTAACGGCATTCATCTCACCAGTGTTACCGATTTTACCACCAGCGATAAAGAGTACCGTGAAGATGACGACAGCTCAGCGCTTAATCTAGTGACCTATGTTGCAACAGCTGACGTAGAACAATTGTCGCAGGAATTGCGCATCGACGGTGATACTGACACGCTTCGATGGACCGGTGGTGTGTATTTTTTAAATATCAAAAATGACTTTAGCGGGGCTTTTCAGTTTCCGTCAGATGGCTACTTGCCAACTTATCTTGCTGATTCTGAAACAAATACTGTATCAGTATTCGGGCAGATAGATGTAGATTTAAGCGAAACCTTGTTGTTAACAGCCGGTTTGCGTTGGACAGAAGATGATAAAGTATTGTCATATCAGCTTACCGGGGAAGGTGCCGCCTTTGCAGATGGTTCAAACTTTCTTTACACCGGAGATGTCTATGATTTCGATCGTACCGATTCCGAATTTTCTGGCAAGTTGCAGTTAGACTGGCAAGCAAGCGATGTGCAATTATTTTATGCTGGTTATAACCGAGGCACCAAAGGAGGTGGCTTCAATACACCTTCAGATGGTTTTACGTTAGCTTCTGAAGTTGGTTTTGAACCCGAAATACTGACTTCTTATGAAATTGGTTCTAAAACTAGTTTTGCTGATGATCATGGACGTTTTAATACCAGCATATTTTATTATGACTATACGAATTACCAAGGCTTCTTCTTTTCAGGCACAACCAGTTTATTGATCAATTCTGAAGCATCGTTTATCGGTGGAGAAGCTGAATTAACTTACGCTACTGATAACGGTTGGGATTTTTTGTTTGGCCTCAGCGTACTTGATACCGAAGTTAATGGTGTGTCAAATGACGGTTCCACTGTCATAAAAAATCAGAAAGCTCTGCTGGCACCCGAGATGACAGCTAATGCCCTTATCCGTAAAGAATGGGAACTGGACGGCGCAAGAATCGCAGCCCAAATATCGACGAATTATGTAGGTAAGGAGTATTTTAACCTGATTAATTCCGAGGCTACTGCAGCGGGTAACTATGCGCTGACGAATCTCAAGGTGAGTTATTTCTCTGATGACCAGAACTGGGAAACGAGTGTGTTTGTTAATAATGTGTTTGACAAAGAAGCCGTAACATTTGGTTATGATCTCAGTGACTTTGGTAACTACTCTATCTACGTAGTAAATCCACCGCGCTGGGCTGGTGTGAACTTTAAATACACCTGGTTTTAAATATCTTTAGAGCCACTTTAGTCTAAAGTGGCTCGTTGCTTTTCGCAGTTAACTCACCCCATTTATTTGCCGAATAAATGGTAACTTACATAACTTACATGGTCATCCATGGTAACTGTTTCCAGGCCAACCAAATTATTAGTTCAGTTATCGTGGATATCCTAAAAAACCCACCCGTTTTAAGCTCCCTACCCTTAGCGTGTCTGGCGCGCGATCGTATTCATCCTAGGCCATCCAATCCGGTTTCTTTATGGATTTATTGATAGTAATAATATGATCCTGCGCCCTTAATAATTCCCCTTTACTAAAATCCGTCGTCAGCTATCCTGAATTAACAGGACACCCATGATAACGGCTTTCAGAACAGCTACATTATTCGTTCAGTTATCGTGGCTGCCCTGCCGAATTATCAGGACACCCATAATAATGGCTTTCAGAACTACTAAATTATGAGTTCAGATATCCCGGATGTCCTGGTAAGACCTGTTTGCTTGCCATTTCTAAAGTACAAGATCTATCGCCCAAAATATTTTGCTTTTTTTCTACCCCACCAAATTAACAGGACATCCATCTTAATCTACGGAAAATTAAAGATCGCTGTACAGCGCAGTTAACAGGAAAAGCTTACCGTATATGACAAGTGCGTGAGCGATCGTCTTGAAATACCGGTGGAGAACGAAGATATGAGCCGATTTATTTTGTAGATTAGCTTAATACCCACTAAAAAAGGCGTCGATATTGACGTCTTTTTGTCTTTGGCACTCGTCATATGGCATCCTCTTGCATTGAAAATTTTTACATAATATTCAAGTAGATAAATTACTTTCGTTGCCTTGATGTCGTATAGATGTCATATTTATCACGTCAACATAACGCTAATCTGTCGTCTCTTACCTGGAGTGTCGGTTGATAACCTATGTACTCAGAAATACATAGGAAGCCGAAAAATGAAAATGCAAATAAATGCACACAAGATAAAACAAATGCGCGCACAAAAATGCTGGTCGCAATTACAGTTATCAGAGATGGCGGACATCAGTTTACGCACTCTACAGAGGGTTGAAGCTAAGTCCGTTGCCTCACAAGAAACGATCAAGAGCATCGCTTCGGTGCTCGAGATTGATTGTGAATTATTACTGCCAGAATCAGATCCCCTGCGAACTGATGAACAGGCGAGTGCAATCACTACTAATGACGCAGAGCAAGGGCTGTTGCTAAAGCAGGAGCGTAGAAAGTTTTCCATTCAGATTGCGATAGTAATAGGCTTAAATCTTGTGACTTTCGCCATACTCTTTTACGCATACTCAATGCAAAAACTAGACTATGCAACCTTCGACTTATTGAAAAATATCGTCTCTGGGGCTTTGCTAATCGGTTTAGGTAACCTCACCTTTCGTGCCTATAAAAAAGGCATTATTCGCTTAAAAGACTTTAGTTAGTCTATTTCCCCTCTTCATTGTTATTAAGTTAATTCTTAAGGAATCATTATGTCTTTAAAAAACATTTCTATTAAATGGGTAGCCATTGGCTTTATCACTTACATGCTGCTTACGGTTATTGCGGCGGGTGTACTAACATCAGTTTGGATGGCTGGCCAGGACTTAGCGGGCCTGAGTCAGCAACAAGTATCATTGATGGCAGAAACATCACCATTTATCATTACGTGGAGTGTTGTAATCGCCTTACTAGCAACACTATTTGTCAGCATGCTGGTCACTAAGAAGTCGAACCGGAAAGACTTTGCAAACGCCACAGGTCTTGCAGTGTGCCTTACTCTGTACGGAATATTGAGTATTTACCTTCACCCTGAGCACGCTATCTTGCATCAGTTTGGAAAATTAGTTGGCCCGATCACCCTATGCTTATTAGGCGCTTATTTAACAAACCAATGGAATAAAAGGGGGCAGAATGGAATAGGGGTCAGTGTCAAATTAACAAAAAAGGGATCGTAATAGGTTTGTTTTTTTGGCAGCTCAGCCGCAGCTTTTCATTGCCTCTGTAAAACGGCAGTGTTGAGGCCTGCGGGAGAATACCCGATAAAATCCTTCACCTTTCCCTTATTTGAACTTCACCGAATTATCAGGACACCCATGATAACGAGCAGTCCCAAAAAATAGTTTTGCGATTTATTACGATGGGTGTCTTGATAATTGGTGGCGTTGCGATTTATTACGATGGGTGTCTTGATAATTGATAATTGGTGTTGATAATTGGTGGCGCTTCAAATATGGGGCGCGCGTTGTTCGTGCGACCCTGCCATAATTTGTTTGTTAGGTTTTATGCTGACGCACCAGATTTAGGGTTCTCACCATACTCATTAGCATCATGTCCATCTTGCGCCAAGAATACGATAAGGATAATAAAGCCAATAAGTGGGATAAAAGCAATTAACTGCCACCAACCACTACGCCCAGTGTCATGAAGTCTTCTTGCGGCAATACTGATACTCGGAACTAACATACCAAGTGTAAATATTATAGAAAGTAATCCAGCTCCTATCACTGCATCAAGAATAGATATTACAATGATTAAGCTCATGTAGATGAGATAAAACATCCAATACTCTTTCCTTCTTGCTCTACCAGTGAAATCAGCATATTTTTTTAGTGCGCCTATAAAATAATCCATTTTTGACCCGCCTTGTTGTTGATAAAACTTTTAAAAGCTAACGCCCAATTAACGGGCAAAAAATTCTTGGCTAAGATGTTGAGGAACGAAAACAGCCAACTGTTTAATTGCTTGTTAGGTGCAATTACTGCTTAACAATACTTATTGAGAAAGATCCCAATAGTTTATTATGCTCCATCCCAAAAGCAGTATACTTACCGCTTGCTCCACTACCTTTAAATGTACCAGTTAAGTGCAAATATGAATCACACCTTCCATTGCGACCGATAACCAATGTACCTTGATTAATTTCATAAGATATTGTCTGATTAACAGGAAAAAATTGGTCATCTGACGAAGTTGAAGAAATTACGTTAATTGCTTTCCAGTTACCGCCAATACATGAGCTTGCAACTTTGTCAGTAAAATTAAAAAGTGCTGTTGTTATTAGGGAGTTATTTACATCCTTAATTTCCAGCTTCCAAGTTTCATCAGAACTATAATCCTTTGCCATTGCAAGATTAAGAAAAATAACACTTAGAGCTAACCATAGTGTAAAAATATACCGAAGCATAATTATACCCTTTGCACCTAACAATTTAATAGTGCGCAATTTGCGCGTTTTTCTACCTAGCATATGCTCGTTTCTCTTCTTAATGTTATTAGTAACAAATTTAACAACACTTTACTAGAAATGGGCTATGTCGAGGTTGGCTAATATATGGAGTGGATGAAAACGCGCAAATGGGTCGTTTTCCTGAATATAGGGAGAAGGTACGGTAATATGATTATTTATACAGTGACTCGGTGAGTGATTTTGATTAAGTTAAACGTCCGCTTTTGTTAGGAAGCGCTAGCTCAAAGAGAACCAACTAACGGTCTGCTTATGGCACTTTGAAGACATACAAAGTACAAAATTCACTCGTCAATCTATCGCTTGGTCAAAGTAACATTTACATTCGGATATTCAGCTTGAGTTAACTCTCACTGCTATGGGGTTAACAAAGAAGGATTGATTAACCACAATGGTAAGTCTAAGCGTTCAACAAGCCGTAAATTGCCTGCACCTACCCCAGACACGCTGTATTGCTAACGTGAAGGCAGTTTTTAAAATACACTCACGCAGTTACAAATATGCTACAAATAAAATAAATCAATGGGTAAATTCAAGCCATTGATTTTAATAACTTAATTTTATTATAAACACGCCGTATTAGGGAGCGCCCATCTCATCACCCATGCTAATTCCGCCTGTTTTTTGAACCCAGACCCAAGGTCCATGGGCATTAAATAATTAACTCGGCTGTCCTGTTAATTTGTTCTGTTAATTTCCACTGGCCTTGCCCCCTTTTCTTTTGCACTAAAAATTAACAAGACGAGGCACAGCGTGAACCGGTCGTTTGTGAGTCTTATAATTTTAGAGTCAAAATAGGGCCAAATTGAGACGGCAACTACTTTTAAAAACAGGCCAAAAAGCACAATATTCCGTCTGCCATTATCAAATTGCACTGGACTTTTTTACCGGCCATTGGGGCCCACAGCATAATATTGAAAAGTTAAACACCCTACCAGAAAATATTTATTAAATGCCATGACAGCTTATAAAAAAGTAACTATTGTTTATACACTTCGCATGTTTACTGCAGTTGCTGAAGGACAACATTTGTCTAAAATTAACTTGGGGAAATATTATGAAAACGGTATTACATCCAAATAGGCACATTAGGGTAATCACATTTCTTATTTGTTGCCTGGCATTGATTAACGTCAATGCTTTTGCAGCCTCAAATGGCAATTATGTGTTGAAGTATGACGCTCAAGACATTACCGAATATCAGCAAAAATGGGCCAATATTTATGGCCCATTAGAACTCGCCGCCGGGGGAAGCTTGTCGGTGTCAAAATACGATATTATTGTCACAGCTGTGCCTTTCCATGTGGGCGCTGACTTCAGTGTTTTTGATCATTTAAAGTATATCGCGGTAAGCACTGAGACATTTTCTGTGCCTGAAAGCGGGTCTTTGGAATTTTCAGCTGAGATTGTCGCGCGCACACCAGGAACGGAACCTTACCGTCTGATTCAGGGCTGTTATGGCGTCGCATTTTCATATGCAAATGTAGGTGACCCATGTGACGTGCCCTATCAAGACGTTGCAATAGAAGGTCAACAAGCGGGTGTGGTTTTAAACATGATTAATTTTGAAACAGGCCAGTTATTTGATTGGTTTGTCTCAGAAAATAAGGCATTTGCGTTAATCGAGCGATTGCCTACTGTGGTCACCGGGAGTCCCGGTACGGGTTTAGATCTTGCGTACACGCAAATTATCAAAGAAGTTGATATCAATCCAGGCAAAAAACAAACAGTAGCGATTAGATACACCCGTGGGCCTGACGAATCCTATGTGGAATATTTCCTCAATGGACAACTCTTTACTCGAGTTGATGATGTAGGTGTTCCTTTAGATAAACAAGGGGTTCCATTTACCGGATATGCCCCTTCCACAGGTGATGGCGACCCCCTTAAAGACAGACTTAATTCGTTTGTGATTGGTCATGGTTTGTTTAGTTTACTGGATGCATATCCCTACCAGCATCCCGATGCACCAGAATTAAGTGTTTCAATCCCTATGTCGGAACGCTTGTTTGGTCAAGGTGCCATAGGCAGCTGGAGCAAATTTAAAGTGACACAAAAAGTGAAATAGATGCCACTCAATCCGACAACCTTTATAGCAACGTTTGAACAATTCAAGCGATAAAGTGCATCTCGGTTGTCGGGTTTTTAACATTGACAGGTGAGGGAGTTTAATTTTCAACCGACAGAAACAGCCTGCATCCCTAAAAGTCTAATATATACAATAGATGGCAAACTTTCACCAGGTAACACGCAAACCTGCGGAGTCAGGTTCGTTGAAACCTATCGAATTATCAGGACACCCATGATAACGGCTTTCAGGACTACTAAATTATGAGTTCAATGATCGTGGATGTCCTGCTAAGACCCGTTTACTTGCCATTTCTAAAGTACGAATTCCAGCGCCCAAAATATTTCGCTTTTTTTCTACCCCACTGCTTACATCTTTGTGGTGCAACCTAAAGTCTCTCTTTGGCTACATTAATTTTACAAGTGCAAAAAGTTAGCAAGGATAACGCCAACGCTTCATTAAGCAGGGTTTTATAGCACGGCAAGATCACGAACACTTTTTGAACGGAAACTGGTTATTAAACAAATCAAACTTGTACAAGGAGCTATTGTTTATATCCGTTCGTAAATATTGCAGTTCACTGTCTAATCCGAATGTTCAGAAAACAAACACTCACGCTCTTGCCGTGGGTTTTATAGGGTGATAAAAACTTGATGCTTGTGCAGTTTAAAGGAGCTTGTTACAGTAAAAATACCGTTTCGGCCCCTAGACGTTGCACACTTACTGTGGTGAAAAAATTAACGTTGATGCCCTGTTAATTCCATAATGTTGATACTGGTAAAATGATGGGCAAAAACGTCAATGGACATACTACAACTCCGCAAAGAGAGCATAAGATCACAGTCGTGATGTGGGGTCAGATTATTTTTTTATTATAAAAATAAATATAATATCCCTCTGCTTTAGTAACGTATAATATTTTCATCCAAAAACAAAGCTAATGTCGATGTGTGAATTGCTTCACATTAGAGGGATTTATATTTTTAAAAAAAATTCGCGACCTTGCCCTGACTTTCACTCCCTTGAAAATATAAAATAGACATCAATATGAAAAATATAAGGCAAGATGTATTTTCATTTTATGAGAAATGACGTTTTATTTTACCTATAATCCGATTG
>JBKEFM010000124.1:0-13892 GCA_046709505.1 Paraglaciecola sp.
CGCGAAAGTCAGGCACTAATACTTCAATTTTGGTATTGGGGCTGTGCTCGCGTATAGCATTGATGCAATCCACAAAATGCTGGGCACCGCCATCGCGCAGATCATCTCGGTCAACAGAGGTGATCACTACGTAACTGAGGCCCATTTCGGCTATGGTTTTGGCAAGTTTAATTGGCTCTTCAGCACTGGGTGGTAAGGGTTTACCATGAGCCACGTCGCAAAATGGACAACGACGGGTGCAGATATCACCCAAAATCATAAACGTTGCGGTGCCGTGATTAAAACATTCTGCCAGGTTGGGACAGCTGGCTTCTTCACAGACCGAATGCAGGTTGTTTTTGCGCAAAGTCTTCTTGATGTGATCGATTTTATCTGTGGTGCGCGGCAGCTTGATTTTTATCCACTCTGGTTTGCGCAACATTTGTGCCTTTTCTGTGGGCATTATGGTGATAGGGATATGTTTAACTTTTTCATCATCCCGAAGTTTAACTCCGGCTTGTGGACGCGCGTTACTCATCAAAACCTACTTTGTTTGTGATGCGGGTAATACCCAGCAATGAACATAATTTTTCGGCGATAGCAGGTCCAGCCTGTGACAAACTTGGTGGCCCGCCTAATTGTGTGCAATCTACCATTTCTAGACCCGCATAACCACAGGGATTGATCCGCTTAAAGGGAGACAGGTCCATATTTACATTCAGCGCCAGCCCATGGAAAGAGCAACCACGACGAATGCGTAAACCGATGGAGCAGATTTTTTTGCCATCTACATAGACCCCGGGGGCATCTTTGCGGGGATAGGCTTGGATACCAAAGGGCTGTAAACTTTTTACTACGCAGTCTTCAAGGGCGCTGACCAAAGTTCGTACCCCAAGATTATTGCGCTTTAGATTGAGCAATACATACATCATCTGTTGGCCGGGTCCGTGATAGGTGACCTGACCACCACGGTCGACTTTGACCACGGGAATATCTCCGGGGTTAAGCACATGTTCCGCCTTGCCGGCCTGACCTTGAGTGAATACGGGATCATGTTCCACCAGCCAGATTTCGTCATCACTGGTGCCATCGCGATTATCTGTATAGTCCTGCATAGCCTGCCAAATCGACTGGTAAGCATGGCGTCCAAGCTGGCGAATAATCAAAGTATGTATGTCTGGCGGCTGGTTTTCCATATCAGATTAGCAATACATAGCTAAAGGACCATACGAACCAGCTCTAACCCGGCCAGTTCGGTGTAAATGGTTTCCATATGCTCTTTACTGGTCACGCGCACGCTCAAAGATAATGAGTGATAGGTGCCTTTTGAACTTGGCTTAAGACGTGGACTGTAGTCCCCTGGGGCATGGATTTGCAGGCAACCGAGGACATGCTCTGTTAGCATGTCGTCGGCTATTCCCAATATCTTAAATGTCTGATGGCAGGGGAAATCTAATAATTGATCAAAGTTTGTGTTCATTTTTTCGCTCAATAAATTTAACTATCAAAACCAAGTTGTAATTTAACAAAATCTATCAGTTGGTCCAGCAGACTCCCTTCTTGCACTTCTTGCAAAGTAACCAATGGGTATTGTGCAATATCTTCACCGTCGAGTTGTAAAAATAATTTGCCAACAACTTCGCCTTTAGCCAGAGGGGCTTCAAGTTTCTTATCGAGCTTGAAGTTCGCTTCCAGATTTTTACTTTGCCCACGGGGAATATTGATTGGCGTATCTTGTAAAATACCCAGTTCAACGGTTTCCTTGTCGCCCATAAAAATACGGTGTGATACAAAGCTGGCCCCGGCTTTATAGGGGGTGATAGTTTCGTAGAATCGGAAACCGTACTTTAACAACTTTTTGTTTTCAACCTTACGTGAACGCTCACTGTCAGCCCCCATGACTACAGCGATTAAGCGCATATCACCTTGGGTAGCAGACGATATCAGACTGTAGCCTGCGTCTGATGTATGACCTGTTTTGATACCGTCTACATTCAAACTTTTGTCCCACAACAAGCCATTTCGGTTGTATTGTTTGATGTTGTTATAGGTGAATTCTTTTTCGCTATACAGATCGTATTCTCTGGGCACATCTCGTATCAGAGCAGCAGCAAGCACGGCCATATCTCGTGGCGTAGTGTAATGTTCAGCATCATGCAAACCGTGGCTATTAACGAAATGGGTTGACGTCATGCCAAGTTTTTGGGCATGCATATTCATCATGCTGGCAAAGGCTTCTTCGCTACCCGCTATGTGCTCAGCCATGGCTACACAGGCATCATTACCTGATTGCACTATTATCCCACGGTTTAAATCGGCAACAGATATTTCAGTCCCCACTTCGATAAACATTTTGGAGGATTCAGGAAAATTTTTGGCCCAAGCCTTTTCCGATATAATCACCATGTCGGTTTCTTTTATATTGCCATTGGCGATTTCTTTGCCGATAACATAGCTGGTCATCATCTTGGTCAAACTGGCTGGGGGGATCTGAATATCGGCGTTTTGCTCGGCGATCACATTGCCCGTCTGAAAATCAGTTAAAATATATCCCTTGGCCGCAACCGAAGGTGCAGGCGGGATAACAACCGCTGCATTGGCAGCTAAGCTGCTAAGCGAGAGGGTAACGCTGCTAAAGATAGCAAGAATAAGATTTTTGGTGTTTCGCATGGACCTACCGTAAAGTGAAGTTTGTTAAGGAATTCTTGATGACGTTTTATATCAAAAAAGTCAAAGCTTAATATATCAGTTATTCATTTGCTTTACTGCCGTAGCAACAAAATTTGTTACGCAAGAACAAATGGTAAAGCAAGGTTTTGACTCCCAAAAACAGAAAAAGTTTGGTCGCGCCGTTATTTTGTAGAACTGAGCTTATATTCAAATGATCTCTGTATTTTGAAGTTACTTGGGTATATATGCATCAGTATATCCAGACTTGCGCAGCTCGATAAGCATGCCCTGGGCATGCTTATCATTTTTAAACGGACCCAGTTGCAATCGGTATAGACCTTTTTTAAAAGGTGCCACATAGCTAATCTGATACAAAGAGGCCAAGCCATTGGCGATCTTTTTGAGTCTTAACTTATTTTGTAAGGCTGTCACCTGGATATAGATTGGGTTGTTTAGAGGCTTAACTACCGGTAAACCAGGGACAATGGTTGGACCCGCGCCCACCGTTAGCGCACCGTTCTCATTCACATGGATGACATCGAGTTTTACTTGTGTGGAGCCTACACTGAGCATACCGAGTTTGAGGGCGGCAGCATAAGACAAATCAATAAGTCTGGCGTCATGAAAAGGTCCTCTGTCATTGACTCGAACCACCACTTGCTTAGCGTTAGCCAGATTGGTTACCCTGACATAAGAAGGCAAGGGCAAGGTTTTATGCGCCGCAGACATGGTATACATATCATACCGCTCACCATTAGAGGTTAAATGCCCGTGGAATTTCTGTCCATACCAAGAGGCTCCCCCGGTAGCACTGTAGCCCAGGCCGGTTTTAAGGGGGGTGTAAGAACGACCCAGAATATGATAATTACGCTGGTTAGCGGGAGCATAGGGCTCATATTTAGGCACGGCATCATCAAGGCTAATCGCTACCTTAACCACGCTCGGCGCAGAATCGTGACGCTGCTGGTAGCGACTTGGCGGCGTGTGTGTGCAGGCACTGATTAAAATCACCAAAGCAGCAGCAAACAGACACTTATTCATGGTTTTAGTTTTGTCTTGGAAGATAAGACGGGGTCCTCATCTTGTTGCTGTTGAGCGTGGCTGAGTTGCAAGCTAAACTGGTAAACGGCCATAGCGTATAGCGGACTGTGATTGTAACGGGTAATAACATAAAAATTTTTCAATCCTAGCCAGTATTCTGCCTGTTTGGGTTGTTCAAATTTAAACAACTTGGCATCACTTGTGCCAGCGATTTGCTGCCACTTATCCTGGGGGTGTGGCAGGAAAAATTCCCTGGCTGCTTGTTGATCCAACTGTATGCCTGCCGTTTTTAGTTGCCCAAAGGTATCTTTATATTTGAGATCATTGGCTATAAACTTGTGATACTCGCTATTTCCAACTGTAATCGGAAATGCCACTGGCTGATTTTTTTGCCAGCCATGGCGACTAAAATAATTGGCTACACTGCCAATAGCATCAACCGGGTTATTCAATAGATCCCGACGGCCATCACCATCAAAATCTATGGCATAGTAGCGGTAACTTGACGGGATAAACTGACCCCAGCCCAGGGCGCCTGCGTAGGAACTGTTGAGTTCGTTTAACGAAAATTTTTCTTCTCTGGCCAGTACAAATAGCTCAGCCAATTCTTTGCGAAAAAAAGTGCTACGCCTTGGATAATAAAAACCCAGGGTATACAAGGCATCCAATGCCGAGTAAGTCCCGGTGTAGGTACCATAAAAGCTTTCAACACCTATTATGGCTACGATAATTTCCGCTGGAATGCCAAATTGCTGTTCGGCCCGTTGTAATGCTTTGTGGTGAGTTTGCCAAAATTCCAGGCCTTTGGTTAGGCGCTTTTCGGTCAAAAATATGGGGTGATACTCATGCCATGGTTTGGCCTCCCAAGGGCGGGAAATAGCGTTTAATATATCGTCGTTTTTGACCGCTTTACTTAGCTGCTGACGAACCTCATCGGCGGAAAATCCGTGTTCCTGTACCAGTTTAGTGGTAAATATTTGCTCGGCATCAGGTGCTGGCTCACCATTGGCATAAACGGATTGCATCGAAAACAGTGCAAACAAACTTAGGTTACAAATTAAGGCTTTTATGTCAGGCACGGGCTCTCCATTGAGTGTGTAGTTATGGCTATTTGGTTAGCGAGATAATAAGCGTTTTTGGGTACTGATCGCCATCAGGATGCCAAAACCTGCTAACAATGTCACCATAGAGGTACCGCCATAACTAATAAGCGGCAGCGGCACCCCCACGACAGGTAAAATACCGGACACCATACCCATATTGACAAAAACATAGACGAAAAAAGTTAGGGTAATACTGCCGGCGAGTATTTTACCAAAGGCGTCTTGTGCACGATTCGCAATAACCATGCCTCTGAGCACGATAAAAGTGTAGATGGCTAATAGGCCTATGACTCCCCACAGACCGAATTCTTCGCTGAATACGGCGAAAATAAAGTCGGTGTGGCGTTCGGGTAAAAATTCCAGTTGGGATTGGGTTCCCTGTAACCAGCCTTTACCGCTAAGCCCCCCGGAACCTATGGCTATTTGAGATTGAATGATGTGGTAACCCGATCCTAAAGGATCACTTTCAGGGTTCATAAAAGTCAGTACTCGCTGTTTTTGATAATCCTGCATCAAGAAATTCCACATGATGGGACTAAAAATGGAGATGAAAATCGCTATCGCACCGATAAAACGCCAGCTCATCCCAGCCAAAAAAAGGGCAAAAATACCGGAGCTGGCGATGAGCAATGAGGTGCCTAAGTCAGGTTGTTGGGCAATGAGCAGGGTAGGAATAGCCACCAGCACAAAACCGACAAGTATGTTTTTAAGTTTAGGAGGTAGATTATAGCGGCTGATATACCAGGCAATCATCATAGGTACGGCTAATTTCATAATCTCAGAGGGTTGAAAACGCAGCCCACCTAATTCCAGCCAGCGCTGGGCGCCTTTACCCACTACGCCGAAACCCATCACGGCAATCAGCATCATTACACCCAGACCATAGAAGTAAATAGACAGCTTGTGATAAGCCAGAAGGGGAATTTGCGCCACAACCATCATCACACCAATCGCTAAACCGAGACGAATAAGTTGACGCTGGATCAACGCAAGATCTTGGCCTCCAGCAGAATATATAGTGAACAGGCCCACAGTCATCAAGAGTAATAGTCCAGCCATAAGCGGCCCATCACAGTGAATACGGTTAAGCAATGATCGTTGGTTGGGATTAAGTTTAGTTCTTAGCATTTGGTCACTACGGATCTGTATTGAGAGGTGGGTTATTGGTAGCAACCTGTTGCTGCACTTTATCGTTAACGGGTGTTAAAAGTTTATTGGCGAAATACTTATCCATCATTTTTCTTGCCAAAGGTGCCGCCTGAGAACTGCCGCCGCCAGCGTTTTCCAGCACCACTGTGAGGGTAACTTGTGGATTTTCATAGGGCGCAAAGGCCACATACATGGCATTGTCTCGCAAGTTTTCTGCCAGACTTTCGGCATCGTATTTTGCATCCTGGGCTATGGCGACCAACTGGGCCGTGCCACTTTTTCCTGCCGATATATAGGGTGTATTGATAAAGGCATTGCGTGCTGTGCCTTTATCCCGGTTAACGACCCCATACATGGCATCCAGAACGACGTCCCAATTTTTGTCATCAACTATGTCTATGGGGCGGCGCTCTTTCCTGCCTTCCAACTGCAAGTCATTGTCTACCAGTTTGCCCCGTAATAATTGGGGAATAAAGCGCTTACCATGATTGACCAAAGTCGAGATGGACTGAGTCAGTTGAATTGGCGTGGCCGTCCAGTAACTTTGACCTATGCCTACGGGGATAGTATCTCCTATATACCAGGGTTGATTGTATCGGGCGCGCTTCCAGCCACGACTGGGCATGTTAGCATCAGATTCCTCATGTAGGTCGATACCCGTGTAGTCACCGAAGCCAAATTCATGCATATGTTCGCTAATTTTGTCTATGCCCAAACGAAAAGCCAGATCATAAAAAAAGATGTCGCATGATTGCTCGATGGAACTGGTGACATCCATCCAGCCATGGCCCCATGTTTTCCAGTCGCGCCATACGTGTTCAACATTTTTTAACTGGTACTTACCATTGTCAAACATACGGGTCTGCGTGGTAATAACGTTTTCTTCAAGACCTGCTAAGGCTAAAAGCGGTTTAACTGTTGATGCTGGCGGGTATTGCCCTTGGGTAGCACGGTTGATCAAAGGGCGGTCCTTGGAGCTGAGCAACCTGTTGTAATTCTTACTACTGATACCGTCCACAAAAAGATTCGGATCGTAACTTGGGCTGCTAAACAGGGCTAGTACACCACCGTTTTGCGAGTCGAGCATAACGATAGTACCTTTGTCGGAGTCCATAATTTTCTGTGCTTCGAGCTGTAATCGAATATCGATATTCAATACTAAGTCTTGACCGGGAATAGGGGGGCTAAAATTGAGGGTGCGAATAATGCGCCCCTGATTGTTTACTTCAACTTCCTCATAGCCCACTTGACCATGGAGCAAATGTTCGTGATATTTTTCGACGCCCAGTTTACCTATGTCATGGGTCGCAGCATAGTTAGCTTCCAGTCCCGCTTCGCTCAATTTTTGCAAATCCCTTTTATTAATGCGTGCCACATAACCCAGCACGTGGGTCAGTGTCTTATCATAGGGGTAGTATCGGGTAAGCCTGGCCTCAACTGTGACCCCGGGGAACTTATATTGATTCACGGAAAACAACGCCACCTCTTGTGGTGACAGACGATTGCGCAAGGCCACAGGCTTAAAGCGCCGATGGCGTTTGATTTCACGGTGAAAACTTTTAATTTCATCTTCGTCTATATTCAGTAAAACACTAAGTGATCCTAAGGTTTGTTGCAGATTCTCCACCTGTTCCGGTATGACTTCCAAACTGTATACGGGGCGATTTTCGGCCAGCAATACCCCGTTACGATCATAGATAAGCCCACGGTTTGGGGCCACAGGTAATATCTTTACACGGTTGCCGTTGGAACGGGTTTGGTAATCTTCATGCCGCTCAACTTGCAAGTAATACAAGTTACTTATCACCATGACTAACATCATCAAGATAAACAACAGTGAAATAACGGTGCGCCTGGCAAACAGGTTAGCTTCAGCTGTATGATCTTTGATGGCAATACGCTCTGGAGGCACTGCTATTCTCTATGGTACGGATGATTAGTCGTTACCGACCAAGCGCGATACAGGCTTTCAGCCACCACTATGCGCACGAGGGGATGAGGTAGGGTGAGGGCAGATAAAGACCATTTTTGTTCAGATAGGGCTATACACTGAGGTGCCAGTCCTTCCGGGCCCCCTATGAGTAAGCTGATATCGCGACCATCCATCTGCCAGTTTCGCATATTCTGTGCAAGTTTGGGTGTGTCCCAGTACTGGCCTGTGACTTCTAAGGTGACGATGCGGTTGCCCTTGGGGATGACGGCTAAAGTTTGTTCACCTTCTTTATGCAAGATACGTTTAATATCGGCATTTTTGCCTCTTTTACCTGCGGGTATTTCAGTCAGCGATAGGGGCATATCGCTGGGGAAACGTCGGGCATACTCTTGATATCCTTGCTCAACCCAAGCTGGCATTTTACTGCCAACTGCAATTAGTTGAATGCGCATATTTTCACCTAAGGGCCAATGCCAACACGTTGTACTTTCTAAAATGCAGGTGAGTTAACTCAGCCCCAAAGTTTTTCCAATTGATAAAAATCCCGAGCCTCGTCTTGCATAACATGCAACACCACATCGCCTAAATCAACTAACACCCAATCACCTGTTTCCCGTCCTTCTATACTTAACGGCGGATTACCGGCCTGTTTAGCTTCGACAACCACATTTTCTGCGATGGAAATAACATGACGTTTAGAGTTACCCGAACATACCAACATAGTGTCTGTTACTGTTGATTTTTCTGAGACATCTAAATCAATGATATCGCGGGCTTTTAAGTTTTCAATTTTATCTACCACAAAGGCTTTTAACTGTTCGTGATCCAAAGGTATTCCTTTTCGTTAATTAAGAGTACGTAAGTTTACCAGAGATTAGCCCCTGGCTGATATAACTTATGTTGTTGAATATAAGCCAGTACCGTAGCGGGTAACATAGACTGTGTTGATTGCCCCTTCACCAGACGCTGACGCAAGTCTGTGGAGGAGATATTAAGCATAGTTGTTTGGGCCATATAAATACAACCTGCAAGCTGCTGATGTAGTACCTGAGGATCGGTTATTTGTCTTTTATGCAGAGTCGATAAAAGATCAGGTACTAATTGTGGGGCATAACCGGGACGGCTACAAACCACCAGATGGCAATAATCAAATAAGGCTTGCCACTTATGCCAGGTTGTTAAGCTTATAAAAGAGTCCATACCGATAAAAAAACACAAGGGAGCATGTGGATATTCGCCCCGCAGTTCTTTTACCGTATCTATGCTATAGGATGGTTGGTTACGCCTGATTTCACGGGGATCGGCAGTCAATTCAGGGTAGGGCGCAATGGCCAATTGAACCATAGCCAGGCGGTGTTCACTGCTGCTCATGGGCCCTTTTTTATGTACCGGAATATGACAGGGAATAAGGGCGATATGCTCGATTGAGGTTTGTTTGGCAGCCTCTAACACAGGTCTTAGATGCCCGTTGTGTATAGGGTCAAAGGTACCGCCAAATAATCCCTGTGCGCCCTGTAGTTTATTCACTGTAGGGCGAAGTGTTCAAGTGGCATGGGGATAAAAAGTAGACACAAGTGACACAGTTCCACATAGGGGCGAGGCACCATGGATTGTTTAAGTGCCTGATCCATTATAGCCAATTTTTGTTGCAGTTGGTTCAAGTGCGCCAGGTTTAGACGTCCTATAGCGCTGAGGTATAATGCCTGGCGGTTTTTCCATATCCGCAGTTGATGCCAGTTGATTGTCTTGCCTTGCTGTTGGCTTAAAACCAAGCCCTGGAGGACCTGCCATTCCCGGACCAGGGCCCAAAGAATAATATTGGGTTCAACCCCTTCGCTTTCAAGGCGGTACAGCATTTTCACGGCTTTTTGCCCATCTCCGGCCAGTAATACATCAACCAGTTGAAAAACGTTAAAGCGGGATTGATCCACTACTGCTTGTTCTACCTGTTTAATGGTTGGTTTACCATCGGGGTAGAGCAGCATTAATTTTTCTATTTCCTGTTTGGCCGCCAACAAATTACCTTCACAAAACTCGGTCAATAATTGGCATGTGTTAACAGCGGGATCCAGTCCCTGATGTTTCATCTCTTTGGCTAGCCACTGCTGTAACTGGTTTGCATCAAGGGGATAGCAAGGCACATATACACCGATTTTGTCCACACTTTTAAACCATTTGCTGCTTTGTACATCTTTGCCAATCTTGGCGCCATGGATAACCAATAATATATCGGGGTTTGCTTGTTGGCTAAGTGCGGTGAGTATTTTAGCGCCTTCAGTACCGGGTTTACCCGTAGGTAGTTCGAGCTCAATATATTGGCGGCTGGAAAAAAGCGATAAGGTTTGGGTCGCTTCCAGCAGACTGTTCCAACTGAACTGGTTGTCGACGACCAGGGATTGGCGTTCGTCGAAGCCCTGCGCTTTGGCATAACGGCGAATATCTGCGATGGCTTGCAATTTTTGCTGAGGTTCGTCGCCAAAAATCATATAAAAGGGTTGTAACCCTCGTTGTAATGAAGCACCAAAACGATTGGGATAAACTTGCATCAGTGATTATTGCCCTCTGATTTAGCGAATCTTGCATGGGTCACCGATATATTGTATATCATGCGTTTTGCGGCTTGCTGGCGCATTTCTGCCAGTACCAGTTCCAATTCTCGGGACTTGGCTAACACCGCATCCGGGTCATCCTGGTAGTCTCGCCTTATGTCAAACTCCCTTAACTGAGCATCTTGTTCGGGAAACTGTAACTGATAGCGTATCGAATAAATCAACTCATATTCCGCCACTTGCCCGGTGGGAAACAGTGACAGCAAACGCCTGTCCAGTGAATCAGCCACTATATGCAAGGTAAGGGTTTCATTTGTTGTCGCTGCTGATGGTCCAATAATTTTTATGCCATAGGGTTTTAATCGTTGCTCCATAATGCGTCTAAGCGCTGAGTGCGGCTCAGCCGCAGAAAGCCGTATCACCGTAATGCTTGCGGGTAATTCAGAACTGCCACGCAGAGAAAAACCACAGCCGTTGACCATGAGCAACAAAAGTAGACTGACACCGGTTGTGGATAATTTCATGCTTAGTTCTGCTTGTTAGTTAGCGACAATATTGATTAGTTTGCCCGGTATATAAATTACCTTGCGTACCGTCTTTTCATCCAGGAATTGTTGTACGTTGGGCTCATCTATCCCCAAGGCTTTTACCTGTTCATCAGACGCGGCGGCAGATACAGTGATTTTCGCCCGCACCTTACCGTTGACCTGCACGATGATCAGTTTTTCATCTTCGATCATGGCCGTTTCGTCGGCTTGTGGCCAGCGGGCGGTTTCGACTTCGTCCTGATGCCCCAAATCTTGCCATAATACGTGGCAGATATGTGGCGCTACGGGCGTCAGCAACAGTACTATGGACTCGATACCCTCACGCATCACCGCCAAGTCTTGTGGACTATTCTGAGGGGCTTTTTGTAAGTGATTGAGCAACTCCATTATCGCCGCTACTGCGGTATTAAAGGTCTGACGACGACCCAGATCATCAGTAACCTTAGCAATGGTGCGGTGCACGAGTCGGCGCAGCACTTTTTGTGGCGGGTTTAAATTAGCAACCTTCAATGTCGCTGCCGGCCCTAATTCAAGGTGTTCTTGCACCAGTTTCCACAGGCGCTTGATAAATCGGTTGGCACCCTCTACCCCTGAGTCAATCCATTCCAGAGTTTGCTCCGGTGGCGCAGCAAACATGGTAAATACCCGTATGGTGTCGGCTCCGTATATATCGATAACCTGTTGGGGATCAATGCCATTATTCTTGGATTTTGACATTTTTGTCATGCCGCCGTGCTCTACAGGCTGACCATCGCGGATAAGTTTGGATTCGATTATCCGTCCTTTATCATCTTTAACGGTTTGCACGTCTATGGGGGCGTACCATACTTTCTTACCGGTTTCGTCTTCACGGAAAAACGAGTCAGCCAAAACCATGCCCTGGCATAACAAACGCTTGTAGGGCTCGTCTGAATCGACCAGGCCTTCGTCACGCATTAATTTATGAAAGAAACGTGAATACAACAGATGTAAAATGGCGTGTTCGATGCCCCCCACATACTGATCTACCGGCAACCAGTAGTTGGCTTGAGCTGGATCGAGCATAGCTTCGCTGTTTTGCGCGCTGCAATAACGGGCGTAATACCACGATGACTCCATAAAAGTGTCAAATGTGTCAGTTTCCCGTTCTGCAGGTTGACCGTTATATTCGGTTTTTGCCCATTGGGGATCCGCTTTGATAGGGGAGATGACCCCGTTCATCTGCACATCTTCCGGTAATACCACGGGCAATTGGTCTTCTGGCACAGGCACAGATTCGCCATTTTCCAGTTTGAGCATAGGAATAGGCGAACCCCAATATCGTTGACGGGATACGCCCCAGTCACGTAAACGATAATTAACAGTTTTCTTACCCTTACCTTGTTGTTCAAGGACAGTGGCAATGGCGTCAAACGCTTCCTGGAATTCCAGACCGTCAAATTCGTCGGAATTGATCAGTTGACCTTTTTCGATAAAGGCAGCGCTGGTAATATCCCATGGTTCATCCAGAGGCAATGATTGAACAACTTGCTTGATGGGTAACGCGTATTTATGGGCAAACTCCCAATCACGCTGATCATGACCAGGTACGGCCATGACTGCGCCAGAACCATAATTCATAAGCACAAAATTGGCGATCCAAACCGGCACTTTTTCACCCGTCAAGGGGTGCACGGCATACAAACCCGTGGCGCAGCCTTTTTTCTCCATGGTGGCCAGTTCGGCTTCAGCAATTTTAGTATTCTTGCAGGCTTCAATAAAGTCCGCTAATTGTGTATCACTCTTGGCTGCGTGCAAGGCTAACGGATGTTGGGCTGCCACGGCAACATAGGTCACCCCGTATAAGGTATCTGGCCGTGTGGTATAGACACTGAAATTATCTATACCCGCTGCGGTTTCGCTTAACTCGAAGGTTATATCTACACCTTCAGAGCGGCCTATCCAGTTCTTTTGCATGGCCTTGACTTGTTCAGGCCAGTCTTCAAGTTGTTCTAAATCGGTGAGTAATTCTTCGGCATAGTCAGTGATCTTAACAAACCACTGGGGGATCTCTTTTTGTTCAACCAGCGCCCCTGAACGCCAGCCACGGCCATCGATCACTTGTTCATTAGCCAATACAGTCTGATCCACCGGATCCCAGTTAACGGTAGAGTTCTTTTTATATACCAGGCCCTTTTCATACAAGCGGGTAAAAAACCATTGTTCCCAGCGATAATATTCTTGTTTACAGGTAGTGACTTCTCTGTCCCAGTCATAACCAAAGCCTAATGATTTAAGCTGGGTTTTCATATAATCGATATTCTGGTAAGTCCAATTAGCGGGTGCAGTCTTGTTGTTTAACGCCGCATTTTCAGCGGGTAAACCAAAAGCATCCCAGCCCATGGGCTGCAAAACATTTTTGCCATTCATGCGTTGGAAGCGGCTGATCACATCCCCTATGGTGTAATTACGCACATGGCCCATATGCAAGCGACCGCTTGGATAGGGGAACATTGACAGGCAATAAAACTTTTCTTTATCTGCTTGTTCTGTTGCTTTGAATGTTTTGTTGGTTTCCCAATGCGCTTGCACCTCTTGTTCGATTTTTTGAGGGTGGTAGAGTTTTTCGGCCATTAAAAAGAGTTTCCGCGACTGATGTATGATTGACTACTTAGCTGGGTAGAATAACCCAGCGTATCCTTGGGGAACAATAGCAGAACGAGAATTTCCGTTTTTTTGCTGAAATTTTCGTCAACTAAAATCCTTAACCACGCCTTGACTAGGGGGGAATAGCCCAAAATTCCAATAGGGGCTTTTGGGTTGGGTGTCACAAGCATGCTTTTTGTATCACCGGCGAATGCTATCCTTATAAAAACCGGCATTAAAATTGTTGTGCATTCGATGACAAAGACGCTTTCTTTACGTATCTGTTTGACAGGATAAGCGAATCGGGTTTCACTAC
>JBKEFM010000125.1:0-13820 GCA_046709505.1 Paraglaciecola sp.
TAAAATCAATCGTTACGTCAGTAAAAAAAGACCCCAACAGCCATAACGCTAATAGGGTCAACTACGGACACACACTTTAGTAAAATGAATATTTAACAAGGGCCTTAGCAGCTATTACGCTAAGGGGCCCTATCTGCATTATTTAAGACCTGTACTATTTAATAAAATGAATAGTTAAAGTTGACCATGTAAGAAGGGCCAAATTGACGACGGGTAGTAACGATACCATTGTCATCAACTGTTTCTTCATCCACATCAGTCAAGTTGGTACCTTGTAATGACACCCGCAACCCTTTCAAATAGTCCATATCAGAATCTTCAAAGTCATAAGAGATTTGTGCATCAACCAAGGTCACACCATTACGGGTGGCCGTCTCGATTTTATTCGATCCGCCCCGTTGGTAAGTGGAGTAGTCAGAGCGATCGGTGCCCGCTACCCGTACTTCAAAACCAGCCATAGCATAGTATGCCGTTACGGAGTAAGTGCTGTCAGATTGACCAACAAGGGGTGAGCCATCATCAAGCTTAGCGTCCACAAAGATTGCGGATGCCGCCACACCAAAGCCATCCAGGTTATCGTTAAAAATATTAAAGGGAACGTTGCCGGTCAGCTCCAGGCCTTTTACTTTGCCTTTTAAACCGTCCTGAAAGAACGAATATGTACCATAATCTGGCGGCGTAATTAAGTCTCCTTCAGCGTAAAACACTGCAGCAGGGCCAACTACCCCATCTTCGGTAGCCACCCGGTCATGGAAACCTGGGATATAGTAATCTGCACCGCTATTGGTTTCGTCATTTCTGAAGTTAATAATAGAGCTGTCGCCACTGCTTTCTTGGGTTAAATTAACTAAATCTTTATAGAAAACAACCGCCGATAAATACCCTTCATCTTCAAAATAATGTTCGAAAGACACATCAAAGTTATTTGACTCTAAAGGACGAAGTGACGGATTACCTGCAAATTTAGACCAAGGCGTACCATATTGATTCACTGCTTCTATATTATTTGGAACAGAGATTTGCGTAATATTTTGATCAAACTTAACAAAGCTAGAGGCTTTCATTTGGTCAATCCGCGCGCGGCTAATAGCTTTGTTAGCAGCAAAGCGTACAAACTGGTTGTCGCCCACTTCTACGCTCACGTTCAAACTCGGTAGTACGTGACTATAATCGTCGCCGCCTGATACCCGGCAAGCATCATCGATTTGCTGATCATCGTTGTCGTCACACACTGCAAAGTTAGCGCCTACAATACCGTTAAAACCGGTTGATGATTGGTCGGTTTGTACATACTGCACGCCAACATTACCCATCACTGGAAGGCCATTAAACTCTGTGGCAAAGTCACCTTTAACATATAAAGTCGTGACTTCTTCTTCAACTATATAGGTATCCCCTAAACGGTCAGGCTCAAGTAAACCCGCATCGTTATAGGTGTATTCGCCATCGTTATAGGGTGCAAAACCGTTATAAGCAACCACATTACCCAAGCCTGCCCAGGTTAAATCAGCCAGTCCGTCGTACAAGTACTCTGCTGGAATGGCATCAGAGAAGGGATAAGATGATGCAGTGGCAAAAAATCCTTTATTGTTTTTATCTTTAAAGCGATCGCTGTAGTTGATACCAGCCGTAACCGTGTGGAATAAATCACCCTCTACTATGCCTACTACTTCAAAACGCACTGTGGTTAATTCTTCGCTAAAATCAGCGTAGTTTAAAAAACCATCTTGTGCATTTAAGTAACTGAACGGGTCGCCATTAGCATTTACTTCTGTGGAGCTAAAGTCGTCAGCCAGGTTCGCTAACCCGCCACCCCATACTTGGGGCCCAGTGAGTTGTAAGGCAGTGGGATCAGAAAACGCATCTAAACCAGATGAGCCAGTAAAGGTTATTCCATCGGGGCTCATTTCAAATGTGCGGCTGCCGTACTCAGAGGTACTCAAGGCGCTAGATCGGCCCAAACCAGCGTACGATTCACCGGCAAGGTCACGTTTGCTCGACTCGCTTTTGGCAAGATCAACTTCCACCGACCAGCTGTCGTTCAGGTGATATTCGATATTCAAACCGTAAACGGTTAAGTCACCGTCTTTTTGCAGGGGATTGTTAAGCAATACAGAGTTAGCATTGACTTGGGTACCCGTAGACGTGTTGCCCGAGCCCGTAACATTGGCTGCTTCAAAGGGTTCGATAAATCCCCGCCTGATACCAGAATCAGAGTAGCTGATATCCAGCACATCCACGATAACATTTAGGTCATCAGAGGGTTGAAATTGCAAAACGGCAGACACCGTATCCCTCTCTAACAGCGTACTTTGGGCGTTGATATCTAAACCTGAGGGTAATATTTGCCCGTCATCATTGGTATTGTAGCCCCATACACCATACTTACGTTGGTTGTTAGGTGACTCAGTAGTGGCCAGTGCCACAGCCAAACCTATGGTATCGTCGGCAAATTTTTCAACGAAAGATAAAGATAAACGATGGCCCTTGTTATCAAATTCAGGGTTATCAGATGCACGGCCACTGAGTTCGTAAACGCCGTTAACCGTTAAGGTTTCTTGTGCCTGTAAAGGGCGTACGGTTTGTAAATCAACCGTACCACCAATACCTTGTACCATTAGGGTTGCATCAGTGGTTTTATAAATAGTTGCGCCGGTCATAATTTCAGAAGGATAAAGATCGTATTCAACACCACGGTTGTCGCCAATACCGATTAATTCACGGCCATTTAACGAGGTGCCAGTGAAATCTTCTTTAAAACCACGTATGGAAATACCTGAAACACGCCCACCGACCCGCTCACCAGACATACCCGGCAAACGCGCTAAGGACTCGGCGATAGACGAATCGGGTAATTTACCGATATCTTCTGCTGAAATGGCTTCAACGATGGAGGAATTGTCCATCTTCACCGCCTGGGCTCTAATCAGTGAACCTCGAATCCCTGAAACAGAGATCACTTCAACATCCCCTTCAGCAGCATCTTGTGCCATAGACAGTGAAGAAAACATTGCCGCAGATACAGCAAGGGATAATAAAGCAGGTTTAAATAAATGTGTATGTTTCATGTGTGTAACCCCATTGTTATGTTAACAACGAAATACTTTTAAACTTTCGTTTAAAAATCGCTGTATCACTTTTATAAGCTAGCCGCATAGCGGCTGCTTACATGCTTATTAAAAATCGATTTAGACCTAAACCCTGTGGATTTTAAGTTGCGGGTGCCTGTGTGCAGGCATTTAAAACTGAGGCCAACGCGGCAAAACATGTTGTTATAGTCATCAGTTTAGGGCTGCAAACCATACTCAGTTTTTTCAATTTGCGCCAAACGCTGCTCTGTGGGATTGAAAATATAATTGAGAACCAAACCCACAAACAAGATAGTGGCAAACACGCTGGCTACCATAAATCCATATTTGGCATCGCCACCGTAGGCATCGCTCACTATGCCCATAATCAGTGGCCCTACGGCCGCGCCAGCGGCGGTAAAAAACAAAATGACCCCGGCGACTGTGCCGTGTTCATGTTTGGGGAAGCAGCTGATCCCTTTAGAGTTAAAGGTAGGATAGATAACCGACATGAAAATCCCACTCAAAGGGAATAGGTACAATGCAAGAGCTTTGCCGCCTAATAAACCACCTATAAAACAACTCATAATGCCAAAACTAAACACCATCAGAACCATGGCCCAATTAAAATGTTGCATCATCCATATACCGAGAAAACGTCCTGCAGCCCGTAAAATGAAAAATGCGGTTACCGAGTAGGTAGCGAGAGTCAAGTCGAAACCCTGTGAATAACAACGGTAAATTTCGCCGACTGTGACTGCATCACACACCAGATAACTGGGCATCCACACATAAATGGCGCTTTCTGCGGCCACATATAAAAACGCTCCCAGGGAAAAACCCATGGCATAGGGATTTCCAAGTAATTTTAAGGTGCGAGCGATGTTAATGGGCTCTTGGGCTTTTACACCTTTGGTATGTTCGGGGTAATTGGCTAAAGCCGCAATAAGGATCAACAGTGTGCATAGGCCACCGGCAATGACGTATAACCATTGCCACCCCACACCTTGACTGATCAGGTAAGCAACGATTAGCGGGCCAATAATGGCGCCCACACCAAAAAAGGCCTCAGCCCCGTTCATCGTTGAGGTGTGCTGTTTGGTGGAGCTGGAGATGTCACCAATTAAAGCTAACGCACCGGTTTTAAAAACCCCCACCGCCACGCCAGACAAGGACATAAGGGCGATAATAAACGGAAATGTCAAATCCAGAATAAAGAAGTAACAAGCGCTGGAAAATAAGCTGAGGCCCAAAATAATGGTGGTCTTACGGCCATATTTGTCGGCTAAAAACCCCAGAAACAAACCTGATAAGGCGATACCTAACATAGGTAAAGAATGCATCAAACTCGCCTGGGTATTGCTCACATTAAAGGTCACTTTAACCACTTTAATAATTTCCCCGACTGAATCTGAGGTCATAGCAAACATCATAAACATTATGTAGGTTAACCAGCGGATTAAGGTACTACTGCCTGTGGCATTAGAATTTGCCATGTTTTAAGCCTTATATAGATGAACTAACAACATAGTTAAACAAATTTGAATGTGATAAATAAAATCATCTCACACCCCCCGTGACGCAATTAACCAACCGCTCAACTTAATCGGTTAAGACAAATTAGCAAATAATTTACATATTGTAAACAATTTGTGAAAATATTTAATGTATTATCTTTAAAGTAGTCAAATTTAGGTTATCATAATAAACTTAATCGATTTAGTAACAGAGGGATTTATGGATCTAAACTTGGAGAGTCAGCGTTCTCTGGAACGAATTATTACTGACTTGGATTTAACAAAACTTTCCGCCGCTGAGCGAGAAGTATTCAAACAACGCTTGCTCGAGCATTTCCCCCGACTTTTTAGCCTATTGTTTGATATCTATGCTCAGCAATATGATTTCTATTACTACTTACAAAATTTAATCCAGGGACTGGTCAATAATTATGCCCAGCGCGCCGAGGTTCTGAAAGCTAAAGACAATACCCGTCTAAATGATCCCCATTGGTACCAGCACGAAAAAATGCTGGGCATGGCCTGTTATGTGGATTTGTTTGCCGATGATCTGTTGGCACTAAAAGAAAAAATTCCCTATCTCAAAAAATTGGGAGTCACCTACCTACACTTAATGCCCCTGTATGAATCTCCCGAGGGAGACAGCGATGGCGGTTATGCGGTATCCAACTATCGCAAGGTTAATAAAACCTTAGGTACCAATGCTGATCTAGCGGCCCTTTGCAAAGCACTGGCTAATGAGGGTATAAGTTTAGTGCTGGATTTTGTATTCAATCATACCTCAGATGAACATCCCTGGGCTGAGGCAGCTAAAGCCGGTGATACTGAATTTATGGGCTACTACCATATGTTCGATGATAAACGTATACCTGAGCAGTATGAGCAAAATTTGCGGGAAATTTTCCCCCAGGTCCGCCGCGGTAATTTTAGCTGGAGCCCAGAAGCGAATAAATGGGTATGGACTACCTTCAATAACTTTCAATGGGATCTAAACTACGCTAACCCAGCTGTGTTTAATGCCATTGTTGATGAAATGCTCTACCTGGCTAACTTGGGTTGTGAAGGTTTACGCCTGGATGCATTGGCTTTTATTTGGAAAGAAATGGGCACAAGCTGTGAAAATCAGCAAAAAGCACACAGCCTGATCCAGGCATTTAACTGCTGCCTGCAAATCGCCGCCCCGGCGGTTGTATTTAAATCCGAAGCCATAGTACATCCCGATGAGGTACTGAAATACATAGACAAACAAGAATGCCAGCTTTCTTACAACCCCCTATTAATGGCGCTTATTTGGAACACGTTGGCCACCCGTGATGCTGGCCTGCTAACGGAATCAATGATCAAGAGTTTTCCCATATCACCAGATTGTGCTTGGGTCAATTATGTACGTTGCCATGATGATATCGGCTGGACCTTCGACGATGATGTGGCACAAAATCAGGGTGTGAACGGTCAGGATCACCGCTATTTTTTGAATCAATTTTACACAGGTCGCTTTGAGGGCTCCTTTGCTACCGGTGTAGCCTTTGCTGAAAACCCCAGCAACGGTGACTGCCGGGTCTGTGGCTCCCTCGCCTCTTTAGCTGGCTTAGAACAAGCCCTCGAATTAAATGACAAACAGCTTGTGAAACATGCCATCGGGCGCATATTACTGGTGCATAGCATTATTTTAAGTATCGGTGGAATTCCGCTGCTGTATTCAGGGGATGAAATAGGATTAACCAATGACTATAGCTATCAGCAAGATAGCACTAAGGAGCATGATGCCCGGTGGGTGCAGAGAATCGCTTTAAGTGATGAAGCCATTGCCCAGAGCCGGTTAGCTAATAACCCGCAAAACAAAGTAGCAACGGGGTTGCAAAAGCTTATTGATATTCGCCGCCAACACAGCGTATTCGGTCAAGGGCAAACCCATATTTTACCCCTTAGTAATCAGGCTGTTTTTGCGTATGCCAGACGCAATCAAAAAGGACAGGAATTGATCGCTGTGTGTAACTTCAGCGAACATCCCCAGTCCATAACACGGGCTGCCCTGGGATTGGATAATGGTGGATTGTGGCAAGACTTGTTACAGGATAATCGCCCCGAAACACCGCCTGAGCGAATTGAAATATTACCCTACCAGGTAATGTGGTTTTTGAGTTAGCTTATACCCAATGTTGATTAGGCACAGCTGTGCCTAATCACTAAGCGCGTGTCCAGAATGACCGTACGCTCCTCCTCCGGATCCAGCAGCATACGTGCGGCCACCCGACCTTTTTCGAGACTTTGCTGGCATACAGTGGTTAACCCCGGATTGCTGCGCTGGGCTTCAGGAATGTCGTCAAAGCCGGTGATCTTAACAAGCCCAGGCACATCTATACCCAACCCCTGAGCCACCCGTATGGTGGCTAAAGCAATCACATCACTCATACACAAAATCACGTCAGGTAAAGGGTTAAGGGTTAATGCTTCCCGGGCGGCTATTTGGGCATTGGCCGGAGTGTTTAGGGGGATGTGCCATATATGACTCGGTTGAATAACAACTTCGCAGGTCTGGGCAGCACGGAGATAACCTTTAAGGCGACTACGGGAAATTTCATTGGAATCAAGTTCGAGGTCCTGCTCCGTCAAACGTCCGATGCGATCGGAATCGACCAGACGCAACCCCAGGACCGCGACATTATCAGGTTTCCCTCTAAGGGCATGCTCAGCCACTCTAAAAGCACCATCTTCATTGTTGATATTCACTGACGCACTTTCACTGGATTCAAAATCCACTGCTATAAATGGTTTACCACTGCGCCGTACTCGTGCAAAAATATCACCTTTAGGTGCACCATAAAAAATAAAGCCGTCGGGTAAAGATTCTGCACTACTTTGCTGGTTCGAGTCTTTTTCGCTGGACATTAACAGCATCTGTTTATTTTTTTCCACCAATACCTGTGCAACGCCTTGTAACAACTGGCTAGCAACTGGATCTGAAAAACTATAACTAAGGGAGTCAGCCAGCACTACGGCTATCACCCCAGATTCACCTTTGCGCAACGAGCGAGCAGCAAAATTAGGCCCATGATATCCCAATTCACTAGACTCTCGTAGAATGCGCTCCCGTAATTTTGCTGACAATTGATCAGGCCGGTTAAAAGCATTTGACACAGTGGCTGTTGATACACCCAGTTGCAAAGATACTTCTTTGAGATTGCGTTTCTTGTTAATAATTTTATCCCTAACCTGTTATTGAACGACTATCAATATTACCTAAAAAACGTATCCATCCTGTGCCTGTTGGCTGTGTGAGCCTACCATATTAAGACATAATCCCAATTTATTGCAGGTAATTTCAACAGCCACCACTGAGGCAGCACAGAAACAAACTCTTAAACCATTATTTTGCAATCACGAGAAGAGAAAACCAGGTATAACCTCTGCATTAAACTCACGGAAAAAAATCAAGCTATATTCTTTAACATTAATAATATAGATTATTTTAAGCGTATAAAATACTCCAGAATAAAGCGGTATTATTTCATCGTTAATATTATTTACAAAAAGAGTCTATCGAATTGCCACCTACAAATCACTTAAAGGGTTAAGTTGATTTAACAGGCAAATTATTTATTTTTTAAAATCAAGAAAATATACAGCAAAGTAGACGAAGTTTGCCATAACTCACGCTATTTTTAACCCGTACAAAATGAGTACATCTATTGCCACCTACTACTTTATCCCTGATCGTGCAGACGTTTGTATAAAAAATCCATGCACCTAACGAAGCGAAAAATAAAAATTTAATAAGGAAAATGACAGTTTGATCAATCATTTTAGCCATATCAAGATTTTTGTTTAGTTTTAATACCGCAGTTATTTTCACAGGCGACAAACCAATACAAACGTTATGGTAACCTACTCCTTTGTTTCACAGTTTGTTTATCATCTTGCCAGTCTTAGGGCCAGCGGCTTAAGCTATATAGACGGTAACTATCTTTGTGATAAATTTGCGCTTAAGCCAACATTAGAGCTGATTGGCGTTCTGTCTCTGTTGCAGCTATAGGCGCCCACATTGGCTAATTTTTCAAGGGTTACAATTAAATCGAAGCCAGGGACGTTTTGTTGCAATGAGGTGATACTAACGCCGATAGCATCGTCACCACCGTAAAGCTGATTCGGATCTTTATTGCTCAGATATCCCAAGTGGTGTGCACTTTAAGGGGCAGTCGCCGAGTTCTGACGCACATTGCATATTTATCCCGTTCATCCCTTTTTTCCTCGAATAATATAGTCTGGCGGCGGTATTTACTTTCTTTGCTTTTAGGGTGATTTTACAGTTAATATTCGCATTCTATTTAATGCCCAAAACCAAGGGCGAGTCATTGGAATATTTGTCAGCAAAATTAATTAAACAAACGAAAGACAATCACTAGTGGGCATAACCTTTTTACTTTCTTTCGTTATCTTATTATTGCCTTGCTTATCCTCTTGACTACTCATTTACGAAAATAATAAGGGATCCGCCTTGAACGAAGAATTATTCCGACCCTTCTACCATTTTACACCGGCAGAAAACTGGATGAACGATCCTAATGGTATGGTCTATTATGCCGGCGAATATCATTTATTTTATCAGTATCATCCTTATTCAACTGAATGGGGGCCCATGCATTGGGGCCACGCAGTCAGCACTGACATGCTTAATTGGCAGCACCTGCCTATCGCGTTATCCCCTGATGAACATGGCGCTATTTTTTCTGGCAGTGTGGTCATCGATAGCAATAATACCTCGGGGTTAGGCAGCACAGATAAGCCCGCTATGGTTGCTTTATTTACTTACCACAACGCAGAAATGAAAAAAGCGGGAGCACGGAATTTTCAAACTCAAGGTCTTGCTTACAGCGTAGACAAAGGGCGAACCTGGGTTAAATATAAAAACAATCCGGTAATGGAAAATCCAGACTTAATAGATTTTCGCGATCCTAGAGTGTCTTGGTATGCGCCCCAAGAAAAATGGCTGATGGTGGTTACCCAAGGTGATAACATTGGCTTTTATAGTTCAAAAGACTTGATCGATTGGCAGGCCCTGAGCTCCTTTGGCAAAGGTATTGGCGAACACAGTGGTGTGTGGGAATGCCCTGATTTTATCCCCATAAAAATTGCAGGTACAGCTCAAAGCAAATATGTGTTGCTCGTTAGCATAATGCCCGGAGCGCCTAATGGCGGTTCAGGCACACAATATTTTGTTGGTGATTTCGATGGCAAAGATTTTGTCGTAGACCCGGAATTTGCTGTTCAACTACAAGAGCATAATGCCTTGTGGCTGGACTATGGCACAGATAACTATGCAGGTGTAACGTTTTCAGGAGTGCCTGAATCAGATGGACGCACCCTATTTATGGGCTGGATGAATAATTGGCTTTACGCCACCAAAGTGCCCACTGAGAAGTGGCGCGGCAGTATGACTATTCCTCGCACCTTAAGTTTGCAAGAGGTAGATGAAGGGTTAAAGCTCATTTCTCGGCCCGTTAAAGAATTAAAAAGCATTAGTAACCAACCTGCTGATTTTCTAAATATTCGGGTGAATAAGGATGTTGAATTTTCAACACTTTTTGGTCCGATTTCCGGGGCTAACCGACTGAGCATGATAGTGACCAAACAAGGCGCTAATAGTTTGGAATTAACCTATAGCAATCACAATCAGCAACAGCTTGTGATATCCCTCGACATTACCAGCGGCGCAGTCACCATTGACCGATCCCGTTCTGGGACAACTGATTTTGCAGAACATTTTGCCAAACCACAAGTTGGCAAGCTCAGGCCTAATTTAGACAGCTATTCGTTTGATGTTTTTTACGACATGGCATCTATTGAAGTATTTATTAACGATGGCGAGTTGTCGATGACGGCTTTGGCTTTCCCTACCAGTCCCTATAATAAAATTCAGCTCAAGGCCAGCCACGAAGTACTCTTGAATAAAGTGACCATGGTACAACTGAAAAACGAATAAACCGGTCCATCTTGCCGCCTGGCTGCAACGCCAATGGCTTGAGGAATAAAGCGTCATTATCCATCTGCAATGGCCAAAGGAATTTAGCCATTGCAGGGATGTCCTGCCAACATGATGCCTTCAAAATCCCTCCTTACATTTACGCTGGTCAGGTTGTTGACCACCGCGTTAGACAAGCACAAGCCCTTTACACCCCAGACCTATAACCAACTATAAACAAAATAAGATTGCTCCTACCTCCAAGCTCAAGCAAGCTAAGGACTAACTACACTTGTCAGGAAAGTTGTCATGCTCACGCTTTATGGTTTTGATGTCAGTAACTATCACAATATGCTCAAACTGGCCATGGCCCATAAGGGCCTGGAGTACCAGGTTGTCACTATTTATCCTAATCAAGACCCGGCGTTTCTGGTTAAAAGCCCCATGGGCAAGGTCCCTGTACTGGAAACTGAAGATGGTGTGATTGTGGAAACAAACATCATTATGGAGTACCTGGATGCACGGTATCCTGAAAACCCACTCTATCCACCTGATCCCTACCAGCAGGTTAGGGTCAAAGAGTTGGTTAAATTTATCGAATTGTACCTTGAGTTACCCGCCCGTCGCTGTCACCCACAAGCCTTCTTTGGTACACCGGTTAGCGATGAAACCCGTAAAGACGTAAAGCGCGCCTTATATAAAGGCATGGAAGGCTTGTCTCGTCTCGCTGAATTCTCACCTTACATCGCCGGAGACAGTTTCAGTGCAGCAGATATCATGTTTTTATATGCGGTTGATCTGTCAGCCGCCGTTGCCCATAAATTATTCGATGTGGATTTGTTAGCCCTTGCCCCTGGGGCAAAAGAATTGATGGCCAGGCTTAATCAGTTTGAAAGCGTCAAAAAAATTGCCGCTGAGCGCAAGGAAGCACAAGTTGCTTTTAGCCAGTATATAGCCAGTTTACAAAAATAAACTTATATAAACGGTATGCCCCCGCAGGCATAATCCTTTACCATAAGAGGCTCATATAGGAGAAACCGATGAGCCTTACCTCTAATGCTAAATTTAGCTGCCCCTACTGCATGGAAATCAATAATATTGAAATTGACCCTGAGAATGACCTCGGCCAACAACAGATAGCCGACTGCCGGGTCTGCTGCAGCCCGATAGAGATACTGATCACCGAGGGGCTGGATCAATCATTCACTATTATCGCCCGTACAGACAGCGAATAAATCAACCTACTAGTCACTGGAGTCCCATTTTGATAGATATATTTCACGCATCAGAGTCGTTGCAAAAAAAATTACAAAATATCGAAAATGAACGTGAATTGGTACAGCTAGTACTGAAAAACCTTAGCCAATATAGATTTGCCTCCCGGGTGGATCATAGTGAGCTACAAAGCGTATTTGCCGCCACTGGAAGTCAGTTACCCGGTGAACCTGCCCCGGGTAATAATGCCGATGGGCAGGCGATTACCTGTAAACCTGTGCCAACAAGGGCAACCCAGTACAACGATATACTACTGGAACGCAAGCCGGGCTTCATTCACCTGGCAACACCAGCAGGCTTTATACCCCTGGTAGATGCCATTGAGCGGAACGGTTTTTTGCATAAAAGACTGCTCAACTAGCCGCCGGTCTACCTTGTCGCACCCGGGAATATTACCACGGCTTTTATTATGCTTAAGCCTAATACCGGGCAGCGTACAAGGTGAACAATTGGCCTTTAGTAAATAAAAACCACCTGGAGTCAAACGGCACCGGGTATCCTCAGTCCTTGACAGTTATTATCTCCAATCGCGGTGACTGTGACACTAATTGCCACTTTGCTCAATCCACTATTGCCCGATGTAGCCTTGATCATGCTATATCTGCCCAACCATGCACTGTTAGGTATTAAGCTGCCCCTGTTAGGTAGTGAAATAGAATATAGGCAGCAAAGATTATCAATTAATGGAGCCCTCGGAGGCTTAATTAATTACACTGGATGACACGGTAACTAATAACCAAAGCGCGAACAATAACCGGATACCTCAGCAAAACTGACAAAAAACATGATCTCAGTTTTTTACTAACTCATCTGCTCGTGGAGCATCTCCGTCGAGGTAATGGAGGCTAGCGTATAACACATTTAATTCATATTATTATGTCAATGAGAGTCTTTGCTATAACGGTTTCATGGGCAGGGATAACTATTCCACCAAACATTTAGTTAATTCGCCAACATCCTTACAACGCAGTTGTTCCATAGTTTGCTGTAATTGTTTTTTCAACATATTGATAGTGTGAATACCTCCTTGATCACCCAAGGCTCCAACACCATAGACAAACGTACGGCCCAAAAAAGTAAAATCAGCCCCTTTGGCTAAGGCACATGCGACGTGTGAGCCGCTACGCAAACCACTGTCCATAAAAATTTTAATCTGATGACGATATTTGTCGACAATCTGTGCCATGGTTTGTAATGGTGACTCACCGGCATCCAGTTGCCTGGCGCCATGATTGGACAGCACCACCGCATCCGCACCCAACGATATGGCATGGCGCACATCCACTTCACTCACCAGCCCCTTGATGACTAGTGGTCCCTGCCAACTGTCCCGTATAGGCTTTAAACTTTCCATATCTACTTTACCCATCACCGTATTGTTCATAAAAGCTGCCAGCTGATCCACCGGCATATTGGCTGGCATATAGGGTTTTAGGGTTTGCATCTCGGGTTTGCCAGCTAATGCAGTATGGTACAACCAATTAGGGCGACTAAGCATCTGCATAATATTTGCCATAGACATTTTAGGTGGCATAGATAAGCCATTACGAATATCGTTAACGCGATAACCAAAGGTTGGCACATCCACAGTGACTACCAGGACCGGGATTTGTGCGGCATGTATTCGCTTGAGCAAGTCCTCACGGATAGTGCTATCCGTAGGGTTATACAACTGAAACCAGGCTCGCCCTTCGGACACCTCAGCAATGCGCTCCAGACTACTTGAGGAGACGGTGCTAAGCACATAGGGGATATTGAGTTCAGCAGCCGCCTTAGCCAGTATTTCTGGTGCCTTTGGCCACATTAATCCTTGCAAGCCTACCGGGGCTATACCAAAAGGTAGGTCGTAGCGATGACCAAATAGTTCGCAGCTCAAATCGGTTTTATCAAAAGGTTTAAGTAATTCGCTACGTAACTGAACTTGATCAATGTGTTGGCGATTACGCTGCAAACCCACCTCATCAATACAGCCTCCTTCAAGATAGTCAAATGCAAAACCTG
>JBKEFM010000126.1:0-13726 GCA_046709505.1 Paraglaciecola sp.
AAAAATCAACCTTTATTTTCAATCAATTATTTGCAGTCTTTGATTTATAGTGATTTTTTGTTCTGTGATTAAACATGAATAACACACAACTTCAACCCCAGCCTTCTTTGCTCGTCTTAGTTCCTGGCCGTATTGGGGATCGATATGCGCGGCGACCTGTACGTTTTTAATGCCCGTATGCTGTACACAGTAAAAAAGCACAGCACGATGACCTTGTTTCACCATAGCAGCAAGTTCACGTAAATGTTTTTGTCCCCGTAGGGTTTTTGCATCAGGGAAAAAGCCTAGTCCATTTTGTAGCAAAGTCACGGATTTAACTTCCACGTAGCAATCTGCTTTGCCTTTATTTTGCAATAAAAAATCAATACGACTTTTTTCCTGACCAAAAACCACCTCGGGTCGCACCTGTTCGTACCCCTGCAGTTCTGCAATAAGATCCTGTTTTAGCCCTGCAGCGACGATTTTGTTGGCATTATGGGTGTTGACCCCTAGCCAGTGTCCTTGCGCGGTTACCCCCAGTTCCCAAGTATAAGCTAACTTACGTTTAGGATTATCACTAGGTGACAACCAGACTTGCATGCCAGGCTCCGCGCAACCCGTCATGGCACCGGTATTAGGACAGTGCGCCACCACCACTTCGCCATTGCCCAGACAAACATCTGTTAAAAAACGTTTGTAACGTTTAATAAGCACCCCTGATACAAGTTTATGGTTAAAACGCATTTGTTACCTTAATGCTAATCGGTGCAAAGTTGATATAATAACAACATACTTGCTGCTTGTTATTGAGCATTCATCATCATTTCCCAAGGAGTGTTTTATGTCTCGACTTTCTATCCAACTTTCTGATCAGCTTGCTGCCCCTCAATGGGGGCAAAACGCACTTCTGTCCTTTGATAACGATTGTGCCACAATTCACCTGCCACTCAGTGATCCCTCCCAACGTAATATTCGCAAGGCAGCCAGAACACTGGACGGTTTAGCTATTGAGTGGGTCACACTGAAGGGTAAGTGGCATATTGAACAACAATGGGCCTTTGCTTGCAGTTTCACCACTACCCGCAAACAACATCATATTCAGTGGGCCGATGACCACAACAGCGACTTACTAAGCATGCGCTATCAGGCGCTGATTTTTACCCGTGAACAAATCAATGCCACACCAGAAGACCTCTCCCCCCAGCGACTTGCTACTCAAAGCGCTAATTGGTTAATCAGTCTCAGTCCCAGCCATGTGAGCTATCAAACATGGACAGGTGAGGAACTGTTAGCGCAAAAGTGGCATGGCCTATATCAGGTTGGCCGTGGCAGTACCCGTCCTCCGGTTATGCTTGAGGTCGATTACAATCCCACAGGAGACAAGCTTGCGCCAGTTAGTGCAGCTTTAGTGGGTAAAGGCATTACCTTTGATAGTGGTGGATACAGCATAAAAAGTAGCGAAGGTATGTTGCATATGAAATGCGATATGGGCGGGGCGGCAACGGTAACCGGTGGCTTAGGCCTGGCTATCATGCAAGGCCTGCAAAAACGCGTAAAATTGTATTTGTGTTGCGCCGAGAATTTGATCAGTGGCCATGCTTACAAGCTTGGCGATATTATTACCTATAAAAACGGCACCACAGTTGAAGTAGTCAATACCGACGCCGAAGGGCGCTTAGTGTTGGCTGATGGTCTGTTGGCCGCCAGTGACACTCAGGCCCCCTTAATCATAGATGCCGCAACCCTCACCGGCGCTGCGCCTGTGGCTCTGGGCCGAGATTACAATGCGTTTTTTGCCCTGGACAAGCCACTTATGGACCGTATGCTTAACTATGCACAGCAAGAGTGTGAGCTTGCCTGGGCATTGCCTCTTGAGCTGTGGCATAAAGAAAAGTGCCCCTCAAATTACGCGGATACCGCTAACAGTCGCGTACAAAAAGGGGGAGGAGCCGGTGGTGCGTCAAACGCCGCAGGGTTCTTGTCTCGTTTTGTTGCCAATGACGGTCAGGGATGGCTGCATATGGATTTGGCGGCGGCATTTAATGACAGTGCCGATACTCACTCTGTGGCCGGGGCCTCTGGCCAGGGCATCAGAACTATAGCCAGAGCACTACTTGAGGAGTAATGCTTAGAATAAATAGCCTGGCGCATAGATTTTGGTTACACCCCAAATTTATGTGCTTATATTTGTGCATAACCCCGATGCGTCCAGCCAATGCTCGATATTGAGCCAGGTCGTTAGCATCAAACCAGAAGTGACTGCCTGCATTTTTATCTACGGCTATTCACAGACTCTCCCGCGCTAAACCTCCAACTCTGATATCTTCTACACCAAGTAATTCTGCTACTTTTGTTACCGTCATAACACTCATATCATTGAGATAATAACAACAAGTTCGACTGACTAGCTGAACACGACAGGGCAGAAATTTTTTATATCTCATGGGCGCTTGTTATCAGATGATATACAATGTTGGTAAATTTAAAATTTACGTTTGTTGGTATCGCTCAGCGAAGCACTATGGACACATGGTCGACAGCCATTATTTTATTTTTAATTATGGATCTCCCGGGTAATCGACCTGTTTTTATTCCGTGTCTCGCCAATGCCGGATTTTCTCAGTGTAAAACTGGAAATTGTCAGCATAACTGACGGCATTATTTTGTTCCTGATAACAACCCCTTGCCGGATTAGTCACTGCCACCAAGCGCTGCCTGATTTATCTCGGCTACCATGTTGGTGTTTTCATCTGTTTTACATCCGCTTTTGGGTGAACAGGGATTGATTGTCATCGAACGCTTAATCGGCAATATATTAATTATTATATGCATCCGGATTTTTATGGATGGTGTAAGTCAATTTCACTCTTTAGTGTAACTAAGCTATTTTTAACGAGGCCTTAATGAAAAACAAAAAACTAACTATATTTCAACAAGTTAGAGATTTAGAAGAATGGCAGGCAGTGGCCTTCTCAGCGGCTGTGCTGGAGCGAATGTTACCCAACTATCAATTATTCTGTGAAGTAACAAAATTCACTGACCCTAGCCAGTATCGCAATACATTGAATACTATATGGGAGTGGCTGTCGGTGCCTAAAGCCAAGATAAATTTTGCTGTACAATTGGAAAAAATTGAAGCCGACGTTCCTGACCCTGAAAATTTTAATAATTTTGGCGTTTATCCGGCCATCGACACAGCCATGTCGATGTCCGCCATCATTTTGTTGATCATGGGGGAAGATTTACAAGGCGCAGTAGTGGTGAGTAAATTATCTCAGGGGACAGTTGAGGCCTACATTGACGCTACTGCACCGCCACCCTTGTCTGATGAACAAAGTAAACAACATCCCCTGATGTTATGGGAGGTTTCAGTACAACAGGCCTTACTTGATTTGCTCGCTGATTGTCCTACCAATGCCAGAACCTGCAAATTACTCAGAGAAATAGCCATCGGCGAAGGTATGAGTAATATAGGTATCGACGTTAACCCTTAAATTCTCACTCTACATTCACCAACATTTTGATATAGACGTGCTACCACCTGTTTACCCTGTTGTTGTTTTAATAGCTGCCAGTTAGCGGGGACCGGGTAATGGGCATTTTGAGTTTCGCATTCTATGTAGATAATGCCTCCACTTTGCAGTAATCCATGTTCCGCAATCAACGGGATACACTGAGGTAGCAAGTTGTGGTTAAAGGGCGGGTCCAGGAAAATTAGGTCGTATGGCTCAGCCAACTGACCCAGCACCGCCAGGGTATCACCAGTGATAACCTGGGCCTGGGCCGCTTCAACCTTAAGCAAGGCCAAATTTTGTTGTAGAGTGGCCGCAACTTTTTTATCCCATTCAATAAAAGTTGCGTACGGGGCATCCCTAGAGAGTGCTTCAAAGCCAAGGCTGCCGCTGCCAGCAAAGGCATCCAGGCACCGACTTCCCTGAGTGTAGGGCATTAACCAGTTAAACAAGGTTTCTTTGTTTTTGTCGGTTGTTGGCCGCAGCCCGCTGACATCTAACACGGGGAGTTTGCGCCCGCGCCATCGCCCACTAATAATACGAATGGCGCCATTTGCCCTTTGATGTTTTTTTACGTCTCGCTTCATTTATCTTAGAAATGCTATGATTACTTTTAAGTGGAGTCAGTGTACTCAATTAACCTAACGATTTTCCAAGGATTTCTACTCAATATGTCCAAGTTTTTTGGTTGGCTCAAAAAAGATAAGAAAAAATCAGAGCCGCAAAACGATGCGCAAAACACCGCAAATAAAGCCCCCTCACCTGTCATTGAGCCCGCCAGTGACGGTGGCTTAACCCCAGAGAAACCGCTTACAGAGGCCCAACTCGCGCCTCCTGAGGCAGCTTTAGAGCCACTCGCCACCAATGAGGTTGACATCGCCCCTGCTGAGCTTGAAATTCCACCTGCCGCCCCGACGGACACAGGTCAAGCCGCAGGAACAAAAGAAACAAACTTAATCGAAAACACCTTACCACCTGGCGTTATCAGCCCCCCCATGGCGAAAATCAGCCTTTTATCCAAATTAAAACAAGGCTTGTCCCGTACAAAAGAAAACCTTGGCAGCGGTTTGGTCAGTTTATTTCGAGGCAAAGCCATAGATGATGACTTATTTGAGGAACTGGAAACGCAGTTACTGGTAGCCGATGTAGGTATAGATACCACCACTAAAATCATCAAAAAATTAACAGACACCGCCGGGCGTAAACAGCTCAAAGATGGTGATGCTTTATATTTGTTACTGAAAGATCAAATGACTGACATCCTCAGTAAAGTAGATAAACCTCTTGACGTGTCCTCGGATAATGGGCCCTTTGTAATCTTGATGGTTGGGGTCAATGGCGTGGGCAAAACCACCACTATAGGCAAAATGGCGAAACAATTTCAACAGCAAGGTAAAAAAGTCATGCTCGCAGCAGGAGATACCTTTAGAGCTGCGGCGGTGGAACAATTGCAAGTATGGGGTGAGCGTAATAATATTCCGGTCGTAGCCCAGCAAACAGGTTCAGACAGTGCTTCAGTTATTTTCGACGCCTTACAATCGGCCAAAGCGCGCAATATAGATGTGTTGATTGCCGATACCGCTGGACGCTTGCAAAACAAAGAGCATCTGATGGAAGAGTTGAAAAAAGTAGTACGTGTGATGCGCAAAATCAATCCGCAGGCACCTCATGAAATCATGCTTACACTGGATGCTGGTACCGGCCAAAATGCTGTCAGCCAAACAAGATTGTTTAATCAAGCTGTGGGTCTTAACGGTATCACCCTGGCCAAACTTGATGGAACGGCTAAAGGTGGTGTGATATTCGCAATAGCCGATCAATTCGACATTCCCATCCGCTACATAGGTGTGGGAGAAGCGATTGACGATCTCCGTCCTTTTAACAGTCGCGAATTCGTTGATGCCTTATTTGCCGAAAACTCCGCCAACACTAGCGATTTGCAGTGACTTGACCTGAGATGATCAAGTTCGAGCAAGTGAGTAAAACCTACGCCGGCGGTCACCAAGCCCTGCGTAAGGTGGATTTTCATATCGAACCCGGTGAAATGGCCTTTTTAACCGGTCATTCCGGGGCAGGCAAGAGCACCCTGTTAAAACTGATCAGTATTATGGAACGTCCAACCGTCGGCAGGGTCCTGATTAACGGTCATGATTTAAACACCATTCAGCGCCGCCAGATTGCCTTTATCCGCCGAGACATAGGCATGATATTTCAAAGCCATCAATTGTTAATGGACAAGAGTGTTTTCGATAATGTCGCCTTACCCTTAATCATCGAAGGTTATTCTCACAAGGAAACCGGCAGACGAGTGCATGCTGCCCTGGAAATGGTCGGCCTGCGTGATAGGGTCAAAAGTCTGCCAATCACGTTGTCAGGTGGAGAGCAGCAACGAGTAGGGATTGCTAGAGCGGTGGTCAACAAGCCCCCTTTATTACTGGCTGATGAGCCAACCGGTAACCTCGACCCCAAACTATCCATGGAAATTATCCGTTTGTTTGAGGATTTTAACCAGGCTGGTGTGTCAGTCTTTATTGCCACCCACGATTTGGGACTGATAGCCCGCATGAAATACCGCACCCTTACCTTGCGTGACGGTAAAATGATCACTGATGGCCTATCAGAAGAGTTTCAGACGTCATAGTCAATATGAGGTAACAATATGAGTATACTATTTCAAGGTCGAGCTCAGGGCGCTCAACTCAGCCAGATATCAACGTTTCAACGCATACAAATGTTCTTTGTTAGTCATCTGCGCCAGGCGCTTAGTAGCTTGGGTGAATTATGGCGGGCCGGTGCAGCTTCCCTGATGACAGTCGGCGTATTGGGCTTGAGTATTACCCTGCCCAGCACTTTGTATATTATGGTCAAAAATGCTGAACAAGTCAGCTCCGGTTGGGAGCAGGCCTCTGAGATTTCGTTGTTTCTTAAAAGCGACCTGGCCCAACAGGATATCGAACAACTACTTACCCGTATTAATCTTTGGTCTGAAATTGGAAAAGTCACCTATATCCCCGCTGACGACGCTCTGGCCGAATTCCAGGAACTGTCAGGATTTGGTGATGCCATTGCCTATTTAGATAAAAATCCTCTGCCTCATGTAGTGCTTGTGACCCCAACAGATAAATATGCAGGACCCACAGCAGCCAGATTACTATTAGACAAGTTGCGTAAAGAACGGGAAGTGGATATAGGTAAACTAGACGTGGAATGGCTGAAACGTCTGGAAGCACTACTGACTGTAGCTAAAGAACTGGTATCAGTCATCGCTTTATTACTGTTTTTAACAGTGATACTGATCATCGGCAATACTATAAGGCTAAACATATTAAGTAAAAAAGATGAGATATTAGTCATGAAACTGGTTGGCGCAACCGATGCGTTTATTCAGCGACCCTTCATGTACACTGGGTTCTGGTATGGCTTGCTCGGGGGCTTATTGGCCTGGTTCGCGGTCATTGCCCTGTTATGGTGGATGAGCGCCAGCGTGTCTGCGGTCAGTGCTTTATATCAAAAGCAATTCAACCTTACAGGTGTGGATTTTAACACACTGCTGGTGATGTTAGCCACGTCCATATTTATCGGTTTAGCCGGTTCAATTATTTCGGTGAAAAGACATGTCAGGGATATAGAGCCAAAGTAACACCCTGGTGATTCGGGTTTTTCTCAACAAATTTATCCCCTCACACTTTTCCCGCAATATAAGTGGTTAAATCTGCCCTGCAAGCGTTCCTGATCGATTTTCACTATGGCCGGAAATGGATAAATTTCAGTCGATTTACAGGCTCAAATGCCTTAGCCAAAGGCGAATAGACAGACACACCCTCGGCCACCACGTTTTTTGAGGGGGATGATTTTTTTCATCACTGACGTCCCCGAGATAACCGTTTTTTGCCCTCGCAAAAATAGTAACTCCTACACAAAAAAATATTATATCAAACTAGAATCGGCTGTCAGGCAATGAAGGGGAACATTTCCTTCCTTTTAAATGACGTTTTTTTAGATTTAACCTGATACCTCCCAATCGTAGGCCATAACCATGAATCACCGATTAGAAGTTTTGCGTTTTCAACACCCGATAATATTCATACTATCGACGCTAGCAAAAGTTAATAAATAGACTATTTTGTGGTCAAAAAGTACCAAAACTACTTATATAACGTTTCACACTAGCAACGGCTACGCAAAAAAGCGCCTGTTGTTCCTTGCTTACATTTAAAACTCTGCAGATGCTTTTTCTAATCACTACATCTGTTACAATCCAAGTCTGGAACGTATTCAGATGTAGCTAAAAATAAGTAATATTTAAAGTTCGAATAATCACTGTTTCTTAAGTGATCTTGATATATATCACTATCGTACTTATACACTTGGACTACAAAATGAATTTTTTTGAATTTGAGTGGTCTATCACCGCAGAGATTGAACTCAAAATGGTTCGCGGAAAATAAAGTGATTTGCTAATATTCCCAGCCGTATCGTTACACGAGGTAATTATGACAACAGACATGCGTGCATTGACGTTAACCGTTCCTCAAACGGGCAGTATTGAGACCTATATTCAGGCTGTAAGCAGTATTACCATGCTCACGGCAGAAGATGAACGTAGTCTGGCTGAGCGTTTACAAGAAAATGATGATTTATTAGCCGCCAGAAAGTTGATCATGTCTCATCTGCGGTTCGTTGTGCATATTGCCAGGTCTTATTCTGGCTATGGTTTGCCGCAAGCGGATCTTATTCAAGAAGGCAACATAGGTTTAATGAAAGCTGTAAGGCGTTTTGACCCCACTGTTGGTGTCAGACTTGTGTCTTTTGCTGTGCATTGGATTAAAGCCGAAATTCATGAATATGTATTACGTAACTGGCGCATAGTAAAAGTTGCCACGACCAAAGCACAACGTAAATTATTCTTTAACCTGCGTAAAAACAAAAAACGTCTAGGCTGGTTCACTCACGCTGAAGTACAAAAAGTTGCTGAAGAACTAGGGGTAACAGAGAAGGATGTGCTGCAAATGGAGGCTCGTATGAGCAGCCACGATCAAGCTTTTGACTTGTCTGCCGATGATGACGAAAGTGGGAGTTTTGCCCCTGTACAGTTTCTAGAAGACAAAAGTCCTGATGTAGAAACAGATGTTGTCAATGCGGACTGGGATGCAAATGCATCGCAAAAACTTTATTCAGCAATAAAAACACTGGATGAGCGCAGTCAGCATATTATTCAAACAAGGTGGTTAAGCGATGATAAAACCACCCTGCAAGATTTGGCAGACAAATATCAGGTGTCCGCGGAACGTGTTCGACAGATAGAGAAAAACGCCATGAAAAAACTTCAGGGTGCAATGGTATAAACTTTGGTTAACCCAATAATATAAAAAAGCGCGTCACACGCGCTTTTTTATTGCCTGATAATAATGACTACCACCCCCTAAGTCATCGAAGTTAAAGCCAGCCGGCAAAAAAAATCAGCCTCATAAACTTAGATTGACTAAGTGCAACGGAGTTGTCTCAAGGTCGGTATCAACAGATGAAGGAGAGGTCAACCAACAACGCTGCAGTGTCAAGGGATCTAGTTGCCTTCATCCGGATTAAGGGGAGCTTCAGGTAAAATCCAAAATACTCCATTAAATTCAGCGACCGCAGTGTCACCATCCAGGATATCCACTTTCAGTTTAATCTGGCATTTTTTATTGCGCTGCAAAGGCTCTAATTTTCCGTTCAATGACTCGACATGACATAATGCTCTGGGCTGCATAGTGATCGGCTTGTGATAATGAATATTGCCATCGCCCAACACAATATCACCACTGAGATTTTTCTGTTTTAACTGCAAGAAAATCATTCCCCAGCCTGTTAGGGTTGCCAACGAAAAAATACTACCCGCAAACATAGT
Organism: Paraglaciecola sp.; assembly: GCA_046709505.1. Lineage (GTDB taxonomy): Bacteria > Pseudomonadota > Gammaproteobacteria > Enterobacterales > Alteromonadaceae > Paraglaciecola. Next base: position 9,379 of record JBKEFM010000126.1, read on the forward strand.
GCCATGCAGATTAATATTTTTATTCAGGGAAGCGCGATTTTCCAGAGTTTTACCCGAATACTGATGCAGCTTAATTCCCATCTGTTCGCTAATAGGGATCGTTTCGTGCCAAATTTCCTGTAATTGCTTACACCATTTGGGATGCAACAAAATAGTATTATGGCCGAGCAATCGCTTCACCATCTGTTGACGTTTTAATTTACCTAACTCACTGGGTGCCTCTTTCTCTATTTCAAAACCACAGCTGGTAAAAAACGGGATAGACAACTCTCGGCTATTAGTGACCATTCTCACCGCCCCTTCCTGGCGGGCTACCGACTCTAGGGCTGACATAACCATTTTTGCCAAGCCTTTACCCTGTGCATCAGCGGCTACCGCAATATGCCTGATTTGAGCCTCTTCGGCACTATTCATATGCACCCTGCCAACAGCAATCACCTCACCTTTGGCCCCGCGTATCATACGGTGCTGACTAACTTGTTCGTATTCGTCTTTCTCCGATCCCAATGGAAAATTCCAGGGCTTACGTAACATTTCCCAGCGAAATTCAAAGTAATCGACAAAGTCTTGTTCAGAAACTGGCGTATCAATTCTATACATTGCTAAATATCTATCCTCGTTGCAAATACTGGCGCATTGGCACCCCTGGAAGCTGAATTAGGCATGCTATTTACTGAATATCATTAAATAGCATTCTGTGTGCTGCGGCAAATTATACTTCCAGGCTAAAGGTAACTGGCCCATCATTGACCAAGGAAACGTGCATATCTGCTCCAAATTGACCACTTTGACAGTCTATACCGGATTGTTGGCCACGGGTGATAAAATATCGGTATAAGTACTCCCCCCATTGCGCACTGGCTCCAGCTGAAAAACTCGGCCGTTGGCCTTTGTTTGTATCGGCGACAAGAGTGAACTGGGAGACGATCAGTAATTGACCACCAACTTGTTGCAGATTAAGGTTCATTTTACCATCCTTATCAGTAAATATACGGTAGTTGATGACCTTGTGTAACAGCTTGTTAGCTTTCGCCTCATCATCCTCTTTATGCACACCAAGGAACAATAAGATACCTTGGCCAATACTGGCCACATCCTTATTGTCAATAGTGACACGGGCTTGGGTAACCCGTTGGATAAGCCCTATCACGCTTGCTCTTTGATAAAATTCGCCATGGCATTAATGGCCAGACACAAGGCAGCGGTCATTTTTGGTTCTTCCGCACTGTGCCCTGACTCAGGCACTATGGTTAACTGACTGGCGCTCCAGACTTCACTTAGCGCATAGGCACCCTGCAATTTACATACACAATCATATCGCCCATGCACTATATTAGAAGGTATATGATTGATTTTATGTATATTATTAATAATGTAATCGGGCTCTATAAAACAACTATGCTTAATATAGTGACACTCAAGAATCGCTAAACTGATAGCACGATGCACGTCGGTTAGTAGCACATTGTTATCCAGCGTGCTATGTAATCGACTGATGCGGGCTTCCCACAGGCACCAGGCTTTAACAGCAGCCATCTTACTAACTTCATCCTCACCGCAAAAAATTTGATAGTAAGCCTGGGTAACCGACATCTGTGGTAGTTTATCTTGTATCGGTTCAATGAAATCGTCATAAAAATCAGGAAACAACTGTGCCGCGCCACCATTTTTTTCCAGAAACCAGTCAAAATCCTCTTCCCGGCCCAGAAAAACCCCTCGCAATATTAGCCCCATCACACTTAAAGGATCATCAATAGCCACTAACAATGCTAAAGTCGAGCCCCAGGATCCACCAAATACCAGCCATTTATCTATCCCCAAGTGATGGCGTATCTTGCGCACATCTTGCAACAGGTCGCCGGTGGTGTTGTCGGCTAAGCCACCAAAGGGTAAAGATTGCCCGCAACCTCTTTGATCAAAACCAATGATCCAGTATTTTTGAGGATCGAAAAATCGCCGATAGTTCGAGGATAACCCAGCCCCCGGTCCACCATGTAAATACAATACAGGTATGCCCTGGGGATCCCCAGTTTGTTCGATATAAAGACTATGTTGCCCATTGACCGACAACATTTCGCTGAAAAATGGTTTAATAGCCGGATATAATTCATTCATGTTAACTGATCCCTCATAATTGTTATCCCATTAGATTATTTTAATTTACTATTAGTCGTGAACAAAAGTGAAATTAATTATCAGGAGAGACGTATGTCAAGACAAGGTTCCGGTGGCAATGTTATTGCCGCACTATGTAATTTTTTTATTCCCGGTTTAGGTCAACTGGTACAGGGCCGAATATTAACCGCCATCATTTTCTTTGTTTTAGTTAGCGTCAACTATACGTTAGCTGCTTCGGGGATCTTGTTTTTTATGGCCTTGTTTGGCTTTATCTTTCATGTCTGGTCGATTATCGATGCCGCGAAGTACCGAGGCTAATAGTATGAGACTTATTTTAATGTTAATGATGATCACGGCACTGACCGCTTGCCAAAGCGCATATTATGCCGCCTGGGAAAAAGTTGGAGTAGAGAAGCGTGATATATTGGTGGACCGCGTTGAAGATGCCAAAGAGTCACAGGAGGGTGCCCAACAGCAGTTTAGTTCGGCACTTGAGCAATTAAGTAAGCTGATTAATTTTGATGGGGGTGAATTGCAAGACAGATATGAACGCCTAAAGGATCAATATGAAGCTAGCAATCGCTCCGCACAGGACGTCAGTAATCATATTGAAAAAGTTGAAAGTGTTGCCCAAGCGTTATTTGATGAATGGGAAGATGAACTGAAAAAATACAGCAGCGAAAGCTTACGTCGGGATAGTACAGATAAATTAAAGGATACCCAGAGGCGCTATAACAGCTTGGTAAAGGCCATGCATAAGGCAGAGAGTAAAATGGCGCCAGTATTAGCCACACTGCAGGATAACGTGCTGTATTTAAAACATAATTTAAACGCCAGCGCGATTGGAGCTTTACAGAATAGATTGAGCACAGTGAAAAACGATATCAACCAGTTGATCAGCGAAATGAACGAAGCGATTGCTCAGTCCAATGCGTTTATTTCCAGTATGCGCAACTGATTAATTGTTCTGTGGATTGAGCAACAGTCACTAAACAACAGCTTCAAGTTGTTCAGTTGTCCTTTTTTATTGTCTGTTCGTTTATTGAAGATGATGTATTTTCATCATCTTCAATAAATTTATCCTGTGACTCTTGATGTAAAAACAGCTCAAGTACATAGGTAAATTCGGCCCCCAGGAGCACCACCACCCAAGATAAATACACCCACACAAATAAAATTGGAATAACAGCCATCGCGCCGTAGATCACTTGGTAAGAGGGAAAATTGGTGATGTAAAATGAAAAGCCTTTTTTCGACAACTCAAACAAAGTCGCGGCCAATAAAGCCCCGCACAAAGCATGAACAGAATTAATACGTTTGTTGGGCACAAGCATATATATAATAAAAAAAGCTGAGACAGAAGCGATAAAGGGCACCACTTTGAGCATGGCAGTGGTTACTCCGTAGGTATAAGCTTGCGCAGAATTGGCCAACGCAATTAAGTACGAGCTCACACTGACACTCAAGCCAATTAACAAAGGTCCCAAGGTCAGGACCATCCAATATATAGCTAGCGTAAATATAACAGGTCTTTCACTTTTTGTGGCCCAAATTCGGTTTAGTGTTTTGTCGATATTAGAGATCAGTAACAAAGCCACGACCATCAAGGACACGATGCCAATGGCTCCCATTTTAGAGGCATTGCCAACAAACTCTCCTACATATTGTTGTACTTGCTCTCCCGCAGCCGGGATCATGTTGCCAAAAACCAAAGCTTCAATATCCCCACGTACCTTGGAAAATGCTGGAAAGGCAGACATAATAGTGAAAAAAACCATAACAAAGGGGACCAGTGATAGCAGTGATACATAAGCTAAATGGCCAGCAGAAACGGTTATTGCATCAGTCTGGCAGTGTTTGACAAACATCCGCACAAACAAATTGATTTTAAGTAACTGCTTTGAAAATCTATTCAACAAATTAATTTTACTATCCATCAGATTCGCCAATAACCAGATAAGTTTTACCCGTCGCCCTTGAGGCTGCAGCGTTATTGGCTGCCCTCCCCCCTATCACCAACCAAGTTACACTTAGTACCTCTGCGCTCATTGGACTGAGAGCCTTTGCCGCTTGGCAGAAACTTCAATGGCGGTCTATACTCGCCACGCTTAGGCTGCAGTGGTGTTGGCTGCCCTCACCTTTATCGCCAACCGTGTTGAACCTGGTCAATATAAGCCCATGGGACTGAGTTCCTTTGCCCCCTGACTGCAACGCTAATGGTTTTAGGTAT
>JBKEFM010000127.1:0-13329 GCA_046709505.1 Paraglaciecola sp.
ATTGTTAGCTAAGCGTTACTTTTTGTAGCACTCGCACTGAAAAATGAGCCTTAACTCGCTCAAGTGTAGCCAAAATCACCTCGACTTTATCTTTGGGGGCTGTCCAATAATAAGGTGTCATCATCAGTAAATTAAGGCGCATTTGCGGGCTTTGCAAAGTAAACTCGAAACTCAGTTCGCTATCATATAGCACGTCAAATCCATCGGGTACTGGGGCTATAGCTTTATGCTCAACAGGGGCGTCGTAGATACACTTTTTAAGTTGTTGTAGGTGCTCCGGGGCAGGATTAACCTGTATCCAGAGACCCTCCTCGGCCAACACCCTGTATACTTCATTCTCACTACTAGGGGCAAATATCTGGATTATCGCCTGTTGGCTATCATTGGCCACAGGCAGGTTAAAACTGCTGGCGACGGCAAAATAGCTGTCAGGGTATTTTTTGGCGGCCTTTTGGACTGCAATTTTGGATATATCCAGAGCGCCGCTTGTAATTCGCATATCTGAGGCTTCAAGCAAAGACTGAATAATGCAATTCAGATAATATCCCTCACCACAGCCTACATCAAACACTGCCAACTGCTGGCCCACATGGTATTTACCAATCAACTTGGCCAAGTGCAAGGCCAACGGCTGGTAATAATCTTGCTGTAAAAAGGCTCGCCGCGCATTGACCATCTCTTTATTATCACCGGGCTCTTTACTGCGTTTGTGTTGCGCTAACAGAAGGTTCACATAACCTTCTTTGGCCCTGTCAAACGCATGAGCCTGATTACAACTATAGGTACGCTCAGTTAAGGTGAGGGGTGACTGGCAGGCCGGGCAAATCCACATACATACACTCAAGAAAAAAGAAACATTATACCAGAGTTAAACCAGAGGAGATGTTGTTATTGAGGTTATGGTAGTTAACCTTGGGCATACTTCCCGAGTGAGATTAGGGGGTTACCTAGCCCCCCCCCAAGATTATCCTCCTCGCTATTGTGGGCGACCAACGTTATTGCCATGGATCAGAAGCTTATGGATGGGCCTTAACTGCCGCACTAACAGCGAGTTGTTGTTTAACGTGACGACTGTAATACCAGGTCATCACCCACAGCCACAACGCACCGATAGGTATCATCCAAAACGCGGTCGTTATGGAAGAAAAATGAGCCCATAATCCCGTTCCAAAAGAGGCCGTTTGCACACCGATAGACGAGCCTATTACACACACACCGGAAATGAGTGGCCCTTTATCGCTGTCTATGTCCATGGCACTAGAGAGCATCAGTGGAAAAAGTCCCCCCAGGCCCAAACCAATCAGAAAATTGCCCCAGGACATCATCACCGGATCGGTGGCCAGTTTAATCACAAAAGCTCCCACTGCCATCACGGTGGCCAGGATTAACATTAATCTGTGGCTGGAAATCCAGTACAACAGAAGTGAAAACCCCAGTCGACTGACCACCATACCGGCACTGAAAAAGGCAAAGACCATACGTGCTTGCTCGCCACTAAATCCATGGCCATTTTGCGCATAGCTGACAAACCAATTGGCATTACCAAATTCAACCATTCCGTACCCCAAGGCGGCTAGTGACAGAAACAGGAATACGGGCTGTTTGATCACGTCCCGGTATGACAAACTCTGCCGATTTTTTTGCTCCGCTACCTCGGGAACCAGCTTCTTGCCCTGATGGGCCGCATACCAGGTATAACCAGCCAACATTAGTAGCCCCATGGACAACAAACGCAATGGCCAGCGCCAGCTTTGTTCAAGTAGGTAAAGTCCTGAAATATAAAACGGGGCTGCCAGGGTACCCAAGCTAAACATAAAATCCATCAGGCCCATCATAGTTGACCGTTTACTGACATACAGGCGCGCAATAAGGGTATGACCGATAGTGAACAAGCTGGAACTGAAGATCCCCAACACAAAAGCACCCATGACCAGCCAAATCCAGTGTTGCACAAAAGACAGGGCGAAAAGCAACACAGCCACAGACAACAGCAATCCGGCAAACAAGGATAAAAAATCAAATTTTTGCACATATTTACCGCCGATTATGGCACCCACTATCATGCCTACCGAAATCAGGGTGAAAAACACGCCACTGATAATTTCGCTCATATCCAGGGAACGGGCTAGATCGGGTAGTAAAATGCCCCACAAAATAAACACCATACCCAACAAAAAAAAGCCTATAAAAACGATAGTGGTGGCAGAATTACGATCCATTTTGTGTCCTAAAGGTAAATAAAGGCGATAAGTATCTGCTAAAAGTCACTCATGCAAGGCCAGACTCGACTTCTATAAAGATAGGAAAAAACTGTACAATTAGTAAGCCACAGTCAAAAAACGCATAGATAAACAGGTTAACGACATTTATGCAATAATCTTATTGGTTAGTTTGCTTGGTTTATATGATAATTTATAGGCTGCTCAAACCGCTGCAACACTACCTAAACCAAAACAGGGGTGAAAAGAATTAGACGGGCAGAATACTCCCAGCCTGTTTAGGGTTTTTACCTTACAAAAATTGTAAGGATAATGGTTTTACTGACCATAGATTAGATAAGGTGCCGGCTTTGGCATCGAGGTTCTTCAGGATTAACTATGTGTGAATTATTGGGCATGTCGGCTAATGTACCTACTGACATTTGTTTTAGCTTTAAAGGCTTACGGGAGCGCGGTGGGCGAGTCGGGCCACATAAGGATGGTTGGGGCATTGCCTTTTATGAAAACAAGGGATTGTGTATCTTTAAAGATCCCCTGCCCAGTTATGAGTCTGAAATTGCTAGGCTTATCTCCGATTACCCTATTAAAAGTAAAGCGGTGATTGCCCATGTCAGACAGGCCAACAGCGGGCGAATAGGCATGGAAAATACCCATCCTTTTAGTCGTGAATTATGGGGACGCAATTGGACCTATGCCCACAACGGCCAGTTACAAGGCTACTCGAATTTGCCGGTGGATCGCTTTAGGCCCGTGGGTACCACTGATAGTGAGCGGGCATTTTGTTATTTATTGAGTCAGCTCGATAAACACTATTCTAATCCTCCCAGCAAACGCTTGGCAGCGTTTAATTTTCTGCGCCGCGAAGCGGCCAACTTACACAAGCTTGGTGTATTTAATATGCTTATTAGTGATGGTGAGTACCTGCTAGCATTTTGTTCCACTAAATTGCAGTGGATCACGCGCCGCGCACCCTTTGGCAAAGCTACGCTGTCAGATATTGATGTTGATATCGATTTTACAAAAGAAACCACCTCTCATGACGTGGTCACTATCATCGCCACTGAACCTCTTACCTGTAACGAACAGTGGCAGCAGATGAATCCGGGAGAAGGGCAACTGTTCCGTTTTGGCGAACCCCTGAAATAACCTGCGAAGGCAACCGGGACACGCTCGGCTCATTAGTTATACCAAGCCATGTTATTAAGTGATCGCTCAGCGAGCATTTAAACGGGCTCATCAAGGCACTTGAATAAAGTAATAGTGGTGATCTTTCGAGTTCGAGCAACCCGGAGTAAGTCCGTTTAAACCTCGCCAAAGGGAAATGCACCAAGTACCTTACCCAGTGTTCCTGATATTTGAAAGGGAACAACCATTGCTACATGGCGCCCCTTGCTCAAAAAAACGCTGGACGCATTCTAAGTGAGTGACTATTAATACGGATTGGTATTACACCCTGGTGCCGCCATCCAGTTCCAACGTACGACCAGTGAAGTAATCATTTTCAAAAATGAATGTTGCGGCATGGGCCAGCTCTTCAACTTCAGCCAATCGTTTAAGCGGCACCGAGTTGACAAAAGCGTCGCGCATTTCAGGACGCATCTGGGCGGCCATGGCGGTCTCCACTAGGCCAGGGGCAATGCAACCGGTGCGAATACCAAAACGCGCCAATTCTTTACCCCATGACACTGTCATGGTCGCCACCGCAGCTTTAGAGGCTGAATAATTGGTTTGCCCCATGTTGCCGCCACGGGATACCGATGACAGATTGATGATCACCCCCGCGCTTTTAGTAGCGATCATTTGTGCAGCCGCTTCCCGGCTACATAAAAAGGTGCCTGTCACATTGACATCCAGCACGCTTTGAAATTGCTCACGGGACATTTTGCTGACAACCTTGCCCTCTTTAACTTTAAGCAACATACCGTCACGCATGATGCCGGCGCTGTTGATAAGACCGTTAAGCTGACCAAATTTAGCCGCTATCTGCTCAAAGGTTTCTTCCACTGCCGCTTCATCCGTTACGTTAAGGACAAAGACTTCGGCTTTAACACCGAGCTTTCGCAGCTCACTTGCGGCGGTTTCCAATACCTCTTTTTGCATATCAATCAAGGCAATATGCACACCTTGCTTGGCAAATTCCTCAGCCATCGCCCGGCCTAACCCTTGTGCGGCGCCAGTAATAGCGATAACTTTATTTTTTAACTGCATACAGTTTACCCCTTAATCTGAATTGGTCTATTTTAGGACCACTACTTTGTTTTTTGCTGGGAAAATAGTTCAAAAATGCTGGAAAAATCCCGTTGACCATTGCCCTGCATACTATGCATATTATACAGGTTTTGCGCTATGGCTCCCATGGGCGTAATAGAATGGCTCTTTAGAGCGGTGTCCAACGCCAAACCGAGATCTTTGCGCATCAGATCTACCATAAAGCCCCCCTGATAATCGTTTGATGAGGGTACGTTTGGCATCACATTCGGACAAGGGTTATACTGCTCTATGGCCCAGTTCCGCCCAGAGCTTTGCAACATGATATCAGACATCACTTTTACATCCAGTCCATTATCGATGGCCAGTTGCAACGCTTCTGACGTGCCTAACATCAACACTGACAACAGCATATTATTGCAAATTTTGGCAATTTGTCCGGCCCCGCTTTGTCCGGCGTGAAAGACGTTTTTACCCATCAATTGCAATACCGGCAAGGCTTTTTGGTAATCTTCCTCACTTCCCCCCACAATAAAGGTCAGGGTCCCTGCGGTAGCACCTGCCGTCCCGCCGGATACTGGCGCATCCACAAAACCTATGCCTTTTGCAGTCAAGGCCTTAGCCACTATGACAGCAGTTGCCGAATCTATAGTGCTGGAATCTATCACCAACGCTCCAGGTGGCAGGTGGTCTATCAAGCCGCTCTGGCCGCTTTCAGTATCGCCTAAGTACAGGCTTTGCACGTGCTTTCCCGCAGGTAACATGGAAATCACGACATCAGCCCCAATACAGGCTTGCTCAACCGACTGGGCTGGCGTAGCCCCTTGGTCTGCAAGTTGTGTCATGGCAGCAGGCATAAGATCAAAAACAGTGACCTGGCATCCGGCTTTAATCAGGTTCAAGGCCATAGGGCCACCCATATTCCCCAGGCCGATAAAAGCGATATTATATTGTGACATTTGCATATTCATTCCTTATTTCCCAAATTAGCCAATGGATGGCCACTTTCTGACCATGGGCTGGCAAAAAACCAAACCAATATTTCTTCAGGTACAGTCTCAATCGAGTGATAACGCCAGGCAGGCTTGTTATCTTTGTCTACCAGCAAGGCGCGCACCCCTTCTTGAAATTCACCAAACTCACCGCAGTGACAAGACAACACCAGCTCCATTTGAAAACATTCGACCAAGGTTAAAGACTGGCCTTTTTGCAGTTGGGCAAACACCAGGTTAGCGGTGATCGGCGACCCGGCTTTAAGGGTTTGTTGCGCCCGGCGTAACCAGTTGTCGTCAGCCGACTCAAATACTGCAATAGTGTTGGCCACCTCGGCGGCACTATTCATGTCAGCCAGAGGCGTGATAGCGTCCTGATAGCGACTGATATTACCATCTGGCAGTGTCATTAAGTGCCCCTGGTGATGTTCGCTACACATTAGGCTAACCTTGGCATGGTTGGTATCCGGGTTGTCACTCCACTGGGTATTTTCCAGTTGATTTAGCCACTGCTCCTTGCCACCGTCATTAACATAATAGTCCGCAAGGTTGACATATAGGGCATCGGTCGCATTAATACTCGCCCCGGTTAACCCTAAAAACAATCCACAACCCGGTGGCATATTATTTAAAAACCAGCTGCCTCCAACGTCAGGGTATAGCCCTATGCTTATTTCCGGCATCGCCAGCCGTGAACTATTGGTGACTATTCTGTGGCTGGCGCCGCTTAACAACCCCAAGCCACCACCCATCACTAAACCATTGGCCCACACGACTATTGGTTTACTGTAGGTGTGGATAAGATGATCCAGTTGGTACTCCTGGGTGAAAAAGGCTTGCAGGGCGACTGGCGTAGCCCCCGGATTTTCCGCCATGGCAGTATGCATGGCGACTACATCGCCTCCGGCACAAAAGGCTTTTTCACCACTGCCGTCGAGAATGACCACACTAATATCCGGGTCTTTTTGCCAGGCAACAAGTTGTGCCATCAGCAATTGGATCATATCCAGATTTAGCGCATTGAGAGCCGCTGGCCGATTAAGGCTGGCATGGCCAATTTTTTTACCACTGCTGGTTTTTCTTTCTAAAAAAATTACAGAATCTGTCATTCAACATTCCTTGATTAATTGTGCTTGGGGCTAATCAGAGTATATCGTTCGCATCTTTGGCTAACAGACGCCTGCCGATGATCATACGCATGATTTCGTTGGTCCCTTCCAGTATTTGATGAACCCGTACATCACGTACATGACGCTCCAAAGGATATTCCCGAATATAACCATAACCACCATGAATTTGCAGAGCCTGATTGCATACTTCAAACCCCACATCAGTGGCGAAACGCTTGGCCATAGCACAATAAGCACTGCGTTCAGCATCCTTGTTATCCAGCTTAAAGGCCGCCAGTCGTACCATCTGCCGGGCGGCAACTAATTCCGTGGCCATATCCGCCAGCTTGAACTGCAAAGCTTGAAAGGCTGCTAAAGGCTTACCAAACTGGGTCCGCTCCTGCATATAAGCCTTGGCTGTATTTAGTGCCTGCTGCGCCGTACCTATGGAACAGGTGGCAATATTAACCCGACCGCCATCCAGACCTTGCATGGCAAAACTGAAGCCCTGACCTTCCTCACCGAGCAAGTTAACGGCGGGAATATGCACATCGTCAAAGTTGATCATTCGCGTGGGTTGGGCATTCCAGCCCATCTTGTCTTCGGCCTTGCCATAGATTACGCCTTTGGCGTCCCCTGGGACTAAAAAGGCCGAGATGCCTTTAGGGCCAGGCTCGCCGGTGCGAGCCATGACCACCAATACTTCCGTTTCACCGGCACCAGAGATAAACATTTTGGAGCCGTTTAACACATATTCGTCGCCATCTCGTTTGGCACTGGTTCGTAGCGCCGCCGCATCTGAGCCAGAACCTGGCTCGGTCAAACAATAGGACGCCAGTTTTTCACCTGTCACCAAAGAAGGACACCATTGCTGCTTAACTTCTGCTGTCCCCCAAGTGGCAATCATCCAGGTGGCCATATTATGAATTGTCATCATCGCTGTGGTGGCGGTACAGCCCATAGACAGCTGTTCAAATATGATCGATGAATCCAAACGACTCAGGCCCAGGCCCCCTTCACTTTCAGGGGAATACAAACCGCAAAAGCCGAGCGCACCGGCTTTTTGGATCACCTCTTTAGGAAAATAATGTTCGTGATCCCATTTACCTGCATGGGGAGCCAGTTCCTGCTCAGCAAATTGCCGGGCAGCGTCAGCAAAGGCGATCTGGTCTTGGGTCATATCGAAATTCATAATCGCTCCTTTATTATTTTAAACTAATGGTCATATTAGGCCCACTTGCAATATCGTCTTCAACCCAACGGGCGGTAATCGTCTTGGTCTCAGAATAAAAACGTATGGCTTGCTTGCCGTAGGCATGTAAATCACCGTAGAAGGAATTTTTCCAGCCGGTAAAAGAGAAAAACGGTAAGGGCACCGGAATAGGCACATTGATACCGACTTGACCCACTTCGATTTCATGCTGGTATTTACGGGCTGCAGCGCCGCTGGCAGTAAAGATAGAGGTACCGTTACCATAAGGATTACGGTTAACCAGGGCAATCGCTTCTTCCAAGGTATCCACGTGTACACAACACAATACCGGGCCAAAAATTTCTTGTTTGTAGATCTCCATTTCTTCGGTGACATCGCTAAACATCGTTGGCCCAACCCAGTTGCCTTCCTCGTAGCCAAGCAAGGTGAAATCGCTGCCATCGAGTAAACAAGTCGCCCCTTCATTTTTGCCTTGCTGGATCATTGACAACACCTTAGCTTTAGCTTGGGGGCTGATAAGTGGCCCATAACCTGCCGATTCATCGTCCCACAGGCCGGGTTTAACGTCTTTAAGCAATTCCGCCAACTCGTCTATCCAATGATGAGTCTCGCCAACAAAAACAGCTACAGAAATCGCCATGCAACGCTGGCCCGCAGCGCCTACTGACGCCCCTACCAGATTATTCAAGACCCTCTCTTTATTGGAGTCGGGCATGATAACCGAGTGATTTTTTGCGCCAGCAAAACACTGGGCACGTTTCATATTATCGGTGGCCGTTTTGTACACATGTTGGCCAACAGGTACTGAACCCACAAAAGACACCGCGCGAATATCAGGATCATTCAGCAGCTTATTGACCTGCTCTTTGCCACCGTGTATTACGCTAAGGACTCCTTTGGGAGCGCCAGCTTCCATAAACAACTCAGCCAGGCGATTAGGGGTAAGGGGATCTTGTTCCGACGGCTTAAGAATAAAGGTATTGCCACAGGCGATGGCCATAGGGAACATCCATAAAGGGATCATAGCCGGGAAGTTGAAGGGGGTAATGCCCAGACAGACACCTAATGGCTGAATATAACTATAGGTGTCTATGCCTCTGGCGACATTTTCAGCCGTTTCGCCCATCATCATGGCTGGCACGTTCATAGCTTGTTCAACCACTTCTATACCCCGCCACACATCGCCTTTGGCATCGGCAAAAGTTTTACCGGTTTCACCGCTAAGGATGGTGGCTAGTTCATCATGATGATCTTTCAATAATTGTTGATAACGCATCATGACCCGGGCTCTCTCAGACACCGGTACTTCGCGCCAGGTCAAAAAAGCCTCTTTAGCACTGACAACCGCAAGGTTTATTTCCCTATCTGTCGCGCAAGGGGCCTTGGCAATAGACTGGTTATTAATTGGGTTGGTTACATCAATAAATTGTTGTGATTCAGAAGTGACAAATTCACCATTAATGAGCAGCGGAACATTTTGCATAAGGAAACCTAATCTGTGGTGCTTCGATTTTACAACCAACCAAAGCTGTTAACATTATATTAGCAAGTCTACCAAATAAATTAACCTTTACGTTAACGTCATGCAAAAAGAATTACCGTTACTGTGACAACTTCTGTATACATTTAGCTTCATTGCAGTGCTTAATCGGTGAGATTGATAATATATTTATAAAACTAGGCCGAGCACTGATATGCTAATGATTATGAGCGAAATATACTTTTTTTTAGCAAACACACCCTATGCCTTACAGTAAAATCAAGGTTGCCATCGTTGAAGATAACGGTATGGCACGGATCAACTTGCGCAACCATTTAACGGGAATGGGTTTCACCGAGATCAGTTGTTTCAGTAACGGCCGGGAATTAACGGCCCATGCAAGAATCCACCGTGTAGATTTATTATTAATGGATTACCACCTTGGTTCCAACAAAAATGGGGTGGAAGTCGTGCAAGAACTGCAAGAACAAGGAATCTTAAAAAGCTCAACCAGTATTATTTTTATCACATCAGATCGCTTACCCATGATAGTTGGGCAAATAGTGGATGTGCACCCTGATGCCTTAATTATCAAGCCTTACACCATACGTAGCGTAGAGAACAATATTTCCGCCTGTTTAAACTTTAGACATTATTTAATGTCTATTTTTCTGCTAATGGACGATGGAAAATACCAGCAAGCATTAACAGCACTGGAGCAAATGCTGGTGCATAATAGCCGCCCACGTCTGCGCAGCTCGATGATAAAATTAAATGCAAGGCTGTTGATCAAGGTCAAACGTTTTGCCCAGGCCGAGTCACTATACCGGGATGTACTGCGTGGCTGTGACAAAATCATTTGGGCAAAATGGGGCTTAATCCAAAGTATATATCTGGACGGTCGGCTCTCACAAAGTGAAGATTTGTTGCAGGATTTAACCAACACCCAGCTCACCAATGATAAAGCCTGCGAATGGTTAGCCAGAATTAGTATTAACAATAATCAGTTTGCCAAGGCAGAAGATTATATGGGCCAGATTAGAGAAGGTGAGATGTCGGTTTCAGCTGCACGGCTTAAGGCCTATATCTATCAAGCACAAGAGCACAATGGCAAAGCAATACAGTTGCTGGAGAAAAAGCGTGAAACGAATCGCGGTATACGAGAACGTTATGATGAACTTTCATTGGACCTCGCCCGTTGTTATTTACAGGAAGCCGAAAACCAAAAGCCCAACGAGCGAACCAAAACCCTACAACTGACCAAATTCTTAATTGGCTCTGCTGGGCGTAAAAACCTCGACCAGAAACTGATTATCAAAAAAGACTATCTATACTGTGCGGTGGCTGTGCTCAGTGGCAATATTGAACGGGCCAACGAACTGCTCAATAAAAATGGGATGGATGCTTTTGAAGACGCAGAGATTTCGGTAATGACCGATGCGATATATGCCTACAAAGGGGTGGGCAACGATATAAAGGCCGAGGAAATTCTGGCTACCTGTAAAATCAAGCTTGAAGGAATAGCAGACGGTAATGAAGCCGCCGTCGCCGGTATACTGGTAAGTAAAAGCGAAGAAAATATTGGCGAACGCATGCCAGAAGCTAGGTTATTGAACAAAACAGGCATGGATTGTTATCTTAAAAAAGACTACAAAAAAGCCACACAACACTTTTACCAAGCCTATTTGTTGTTTCCCCGGGAAGTAGCCTTTAGCTTAAATCTATTACAGAGCATGGTGGAGGCAGGCCAAGCTTGCTATAACAACATAGCCGCCCTACCTTTTTTACACGAACTATTGCGCCGTCAGATGACCCCTTCTAATGAAAAACGCCTGGCCAGCATAGCCGATAAAGTTGCACAGGATAAAGATACCTTTGCTTATGATCCACTGGCGATGCGCTAGACATCCCGTTATTTAAGTGATTAGCCGCTGCCAGTCATCCACCATGGTACATAATATAGCTGCACCATTTTTTGCTATAGACTAATTTTTATTAGATACCAGCACATGTCGAACCGATCCTAACCTGTAAACTGTCCCCCCTTAAATACAAACTGACCAGGCACATGAATATTAAAAATGTCATAAAACGCTGGTGTGCAAACTTACCAGGGAGACAAACTATGCCCGAACGTAAAATTTACTTTAACAAATTTCAAAAAAAATATTGAACAAGGCTGTATATGAGAATAAGTGAAAGGGTGTCCCGCAAAATTGACTTATACCATGCTTCCTTGATGTGTGTTCAAGTCACAAGGTGATACTAAATTTGCTTACGTTTTATCAGCATATCGATAAACTTAACACTCCGATTAAGCGCGTATTATCGATCGCTGAGTGAGTAAATATTAAGATGGATTGGTATTAGACCTGTTGGATTATTTTTCGCCTAAAAACGTTAAAACCACTTTATTGGTTATCCTACAAGTTCCATAATCACGTTAGCAATACGCTATTGTGACAAGGTTTGTGCTCACATAAGAGCGTAAACCAGAATATGGTATAACGGTTCAACGGGACACTCTTGACTTTAGTTGTTCAATTGTGAAGGGGCAGCAACTTTTCACTATCGAACCATGGCACAAAACTGCCTTTCGCCACAACACATAGCGGTGTAACGAACGAGCGCCTTTATTGGATATCAACGAGATGGCTTGATGGGTTAAAAATGTCCAACACAGTGCGCTTCAACAATAAAGAATAGCATTTCATTACACTCTCCCATTTCTATATCAGAATGTGTCAATTTTATTTAAGATAGCTCAGTAATAATGAAGATAAGCACTTTTTATCTTTTTAATCGGTGCTGCAACCAAGTCATCAGATCCATGAGTACATATTTTTAAATTATTTAGTATCTATAGAAAAACTCACCCTGTTTTTACCCGCTGATTTTGCGCAATACAGAGCACTGTCGGCTATTTTCATGTAGTCATCTAGGGAATCCTTATGTTTTGGAAGGCGGATACACACCCCTATGCTGACAGTAGTGCTAAACTTAACGTCTTTGCCTGCAGAATATTGCAGTTCTACGATCGAACTAAGTAGGCGATGGCATAAATTCTCAATGCCAATAACATCAGGCGATACCACCGCAAACGAAAATTCATCCCCTCCCCATCGGCAATAAGCATCATTTTTACGGAAAAAATCATTAAAAAAAGCCCCCAAAGTACTGAGAACCTCATCGCCAGTAACATGCCCATAATTATCATTAATAAACTTAAAATCATCTAAATCCAACAGGCCAATGGCAAGTAAATGATCATGACGCTGACAAGCATGGATTAACCGATCGGTTTGATCGATAAACGAACGTCGGTTAGGTATTGTTGTTAGAGGGTCAAAGTAGGCAAGCAAAGCCAGGTTATCGTTTGCCTGTTTTAGTTCATTGGTACGTTCTTCTACTTTAGCTTCCAGCTTAATAAGTTGCTTAATTTCCTGTTGACGTTTTTGCCAATATCGCCAGATAAAATACAATATAATCAGAGTTGTCAATAACGTATACAGACTATAAGCCCACCAAGTTTTCCATGGAGATGGCAACATACGGATGGGTAAAGAGATGCCCTGGGTATTCCACAATCCCTGGTTATTACTTGCTTGCACTTTAAGGACATATTTACCTGCAGGTAAATTAGTAAAGGTCGCTAAACGGCTATGCTCTAATTCTATCCAGTCTGGATCTAACCCTTCAAGCTTGTAGCGATATTCATTTTTCTCTGGAGCATTAAAATCAAGGGCGGCGAATTCAAAGGAAATTAAGTAATCGGTGTAATCCAACTCTAGCTCTTGCAGTTTTTGATAGGGTACATCAAACCACACCTGTTCATTGAGTTTCTTGATACGCACCAACACAAGCGACGGTATAAATTGGCTATCTTTGATATCATCGGGGTGAAAGCGCACAAACCCAGAATTACCGCCAAAGTACATAATACCCCGGCTGTCCTTAAAACCAGCACCAAAATTAAACTCACTGTCTTTTAAACCTTCAGGGGTACCAAAATTACGTACGGCTTCAGTTTTGGGATTTAATCGTGTTAAGCCGGCAGTGCTGCTTAACCACAAGTGCCCCTTTTCATCATCCAAGATGGCGTAAATAA
>JBKEFM010000128.1:0-13310 GCA_046709505.1 Paraglaciecola sp.
AGGGATTCGAACCCTCGATAGAGCTATAAACTCTATACTCCCTTAGCAGGGGAGCGCCTTCAGCCACTCGGCCACCTCTCCTAAATCAAGGAGGCGAAGTCTACCCTGTCCAAAACGTAAGTCAAACCCTTTTTAGGATATACCTGTTTGGTTGCTGGTATTTTGTACCATTCGTTTATTTTTTAGCTTAAAGTATTGCACATACACAATATTACCCGCTTCAAGGGGCTATATTTACTTAATGACAGGCATAAAAAAAGCTGGCAAAACCAGCTTTTTTTATACATTTACATATAATTAATTTTCGTCGTCTTTTGTTTCTTCTTCACCTCCAGCTAACTGAAGATTTTTTTCTGCTTGAATACGCATATAAATTTCTTCACGATGCACAGAGACTTCTTTAGGTGCATTCACCCCTATCCTTACCTGATTACCTTTTACGCCCAATACAGTCACTGTGACTTCGTCACCTACCATAAGAGTTTCACCGACACGACGGGTCAAAATTAGCATTTTATTGCTCCTTATCCATTATTCAAAGATTATCCCTTACTTAAATTAGTCTACCTCTTTGAAAGTACCAAAGAATTACACTTCCAACCTTTCCCTATTTTTGTTGTCACAGCAAAAATTGGTCGGATAAATCTGATTTTAAAGCTTAGCCTCTATCCAGGCACTGACAGACGCTATGGCACTGTCGAGGTTCTCTGGTTGCGTACCCCCTGCTTGAGCCATATCAGGACGCCCTCCCCCCTTGCCACCTACCTGCAGGGCGACAAAGTTAACCAATTCGCCCGCTTTAATTTTATTTGTCAAATCTTTGGTCACGCCCGCTATCAAACTTACCTTGTCGTTTTCGCTTACACCCAATAGGACAATCACACTGCCTATTTGGTTCTTAAGGTCATCGACCATAGGACGCAAAGATTTGCTTTCTACCCCAGATAGGTGAGAAGACAAAACTTTTATACCTTTTATTTCATAAACCTGGGATAAGAGATCATTTCCTGCATTACTGGCGATTTCCTGTTTAAGGCGATTGATTTCTTTTTCTAAGCTCCTGGTCTGATCCAGCAAGTGAGAAACACGCTCAGGTGCACTATTAACATCTGTTTTGAGCTGACTGGCAATCTGATTGATATCCATGGCTTGTTTTTGCACTGCTGCCAGGGCCACTGCCCCACTGACGGCTTCGATGCGCCTGACCCCGGAAGCGATACCACTTTCTGACAGTATTTTAAACAAACCTATATCACCGGTTCGTTCTACGTGAGTACCTCCACACAGTTCCATGGAAAATTCCCCCATGGAAACCACTCTAACCTGCTCTGCATATTTTTCACCAAACAGTGCCATCGCGCCTGCCGTTTTGGCTTGCTCCAAATCCATCAGCTCAGTGCGTAATGCATGGTTGGCCTGAATTTGCTGATTAACGATAATTTCCACCTGGGTAAGCTGTTCTTTGCTCATGCCTTCAAAATGTGAAAAATCAAACCTTAATCGTTCAGGCTGAACTAAAGAGCCTTTCTGGCTGACGTGTTCCCCCAATACCTGTTTTAGCGCACTGTGCAGCAAATGGGTGGCGCTATGATTAACTTTTATCTGCCGGCGCCGAACACTGTCAACCTGGGCACTGACCTGGCTACCTAACTTGATATTGCCTGTCGCCCGGCCTTTATGGGCAATCGCATTACCCAGTTTAGCCGTATCTGTTACCTCAAACGTGCCATCTTCACTGGTTATTAAACCGCAATCTCCCACCTGACCACCGGCTTCAGCGTAAAAAGGGCTTTCATCGAGTAATAAAACGCCTTCTTCTCCCGCTTGCAATTCACTTACCGTTTCGCCATTAGCAAAAATTTCCAGGATTTTGCCGCGATTAGATTCGTTTTCATAACCAACAAACAAAGAGCGTTGCTGTGTTTTAAGTTGTTCATTATAGTCGGTATCAAACTGACTGGCTTTTTGCGCCCGTTTACGTTGGGCTGACATAGCCGCGGTAAAACCTTCTTCGTCGATACTTAAGCCTTTTTCCCGGGCAACATCATTGGTAAGATCCGCAGGAAAACCATAGGTATCGTAAAGTTTAAAGACCAGCTCACCAGGTACCACATTACCTTCGAGTTCAGCCAGCGCCTCGTTCAAAATAGCCATACCACGATCAAGCGTTCGAGAAAACTGTTCTTCTTCACCCCGCAGGACTTTTTCAATCACCCAGCGTTGTTCAACGAGTTCCGGATAGGCATCACCCATTTGTTCACCCATAGCAGCCACCAGCTTATAAAAGAAGACATCGGTTGCCCCTAATTTGTTCCCATGGCGCACTGCACGGCGAATGATGCGGCGCAGTACGTAACCGCGACCTTCGTTTGATGGCATCACACCGTCACAGATCAAAAAGCTGCAGGAGCGTATATGATCCGCAATGACCCGCAAGGATTTATCTTCCAAACTCTCGCTACCGACTATCTCGGCGGCCGCTTTAATTAAGTTCTGGAAAATATCTATTTCATAATTACTGTGCACATTTTGCATAATGGCCGTTATGCGCTCCAATCCCATCCCTGTATCTATGGAAGGCTTAGGCAAGGGCTGCATGTCACCATTGGCCTGGCGATTAAACTGCATAAAGACCAGATTCCAAATCTCGATAAACCGATCACCGTCTTCTTCGGGCGACCCTGGCGGCCCACCCCAGATGTGTTCACCGTGATCATAGAATATTTCAGAACAAGGCCCACAAGGTCCGGTATCACCCATAGACCAAAAATTATCTGAAGTGCTGATACGAATAATTTTATCTGCTGGCACGCCTATTTGTTGATGCCAGATGTCGTAGGCCTCATCGTCTTCAGCATAAATAGTTACCAATAATTTTTCTTTGGGTAACCCTAGCTCGACGGTTAAAAATTGCCAGGCAAATTGGATCGCTTGAGTTTTGAAATAATCGCCAAAACTATAATTTCCCAACATTTCAAAAAAAGTATGATGCCTAGCGGTATAGCCTACGTTTTCCAAATCATTGTGTTTACCACCGGCCCGTACACATTTTTGCGAGGAAACAGCCCGGGTATAATTACGTTGCTCTGTGCCTAAAAACACATCTTTAAATTGGTTCATGCCTGCATTGGTAAATAGCAAGGTAGGATCGTCACTCGGCACGAGAGATGAACTGGAAACTTGTTGATGTCCTTTATCAGCAAAAAATGCTAAAAAGGTTTGCCGAATTTGCGCTGTGCTCTTACTCATTAATGATCCTAAATCAACATTTATTGCTTTGAGATAATAAATGGCCTGAAAGTGCCATTTCCGTATGTGTGACTGGCAACAATATCACGATTCCAGTTGACTTGTTAAACACTTAGATGAGTTTACAGTAAGGGGTAAACATTACGTATTTGCTCGTGGCTAAAGCCGCGATACTGGAGGAGACGATTACATTTTTGCTGCTTCTGCCAATCCTGAGGTGCTTTAAGACCGAAATTTTTCACATACACTTGCATGGCAAGTTCATTCCAATCCTGACTTTGCTCTGAAAAAGCGTTTTGAATCAGTTCCTGAGAAATTTCATGGGCTTCTAATTCCCGTTGAATTCGTTGCTCTCCCACGCTTTTACTGACTCGACTGCGAACCATTACTTGCGCAAAACGTTTTTCACTGGGCAGATTTACCTGGGTATATTTATTAAGTTGGATTTCGCACAAAACCTGGTCAAAATTTCGGTTTAATAATTTTGTCAGTAATTCCTCACGGCTATGTTCGCGCATAGTCAGCAATCGATTAATAGTATTGTTGATGATCTTAATGTCGTTGTCTGTCATATTAGGCATCTATATTATCCCTGTATCGGAAACCTGTCTGCGAGTGAAGAGTCTGCAATTTAATTTTAAGTTTCTAACCGGCATTGAGCAAATTGACAGTGTTAGCTGGAATGCATTAGCCGAGCAAACCGATCCATTTCATCAATATGAGTTTCTTGCTGCCCTGGAAAATTCAGCTTGTGTCTCCATTGCTACCGGTTGGCAACCCCAACACCTCACAATTTATCAAAATAAAAGCCTAATAGGTATACTACCTTTGTATATAAAGACCCATAGTTATGGTGAATATGTATTCGATTTTGCTTGGGCAAATACCTATAAGGAATACGGTCTCAATTACTATCCAAAGCTAGTGTGCGCCATCCCTTTTACACCCATAACAGGTGCACGTTTATTATTGGACGAAAATGTGGACTGTGAACACCTTATTGGCCCCCTGTGCGAGGCTATCAAACATAAAGTTGAATCTTGCGGTCTATCCTCGATGCACTGGTTATTTGTGCCCCGGGCTTTGAGTGAGAAACTTGCAAACTACCAGCAGCTAATCAGGCGTTCGGTACAGTTTCAGTGGTTTAATCGCGACTATACACAATTTGCTGATTTTTTAAATACCCTGACTTCTCGTAAGCGAAAGAGTATTAAAAAGGAGCGGCACAAACTTGTCGAACAAGGGGTCGCAGTGAGACGCCTGACCGGCGAGGATCTCACTGAACAGGCAATGGATTTTTTCTACCAGTGTTATCAACAAACCTACCTCAAACGCAGTGGTCACAAGGGTTATTTAAGCCAGGCATTATTCAGGCAACTGTTTACCCATATGCGTGAAAAGATATTATTGGTTATCGCCGAGCTAGAGGGAAAACCCGTTGCCAGTGCATTGTATCTATATGATCAGAATACTCTTTACGGCCGCTATTGGGGGTCTATGGTTGATGTAGATAACCTGCATTATGAATGTTGTTATTATCAGGGTATCGATTTTTGTATCGACAAAGATATCGCCGCCTTTAACCCTGGTACACAGGGAGAACACAAAATTTTAAGGGGCTTCGAGCCTATCTACTGTTATTCTAATCACTGGTTGGCAGAGCCAGCTTTTCACGATGGCGTAGGGCGTTTTTTAGACCACGAACACCCTATGATCGAAGATTACAAAAAAAATGCCGAAACCTTATTACCTTTTAAAGTCATACCAGATAAGACCTAAAAGGCTAATTTTCGCCATACCAGTAACAGGTTATTAGCGGGCATAGTTAGCTGCTCGCTTAATATCAAGCCCTTTTCCCAATCCACCAATTGTTGAATATCGCGAATACCGCCGCAACCTTCACTGATGAGGTGTAAGTCAAACTGCCTATTACTGTCGCTGCTATACTCACCCTTTATTTTAAAGGGCCCGTATTGGCAAAAAATGCCTCCAGGAGCCAAGTTTTTGGCGATCATTTGCATCATCAATTCCACTTCAAAAGGCTGCATAATATGCGCAGTATTGGCACTGAAGACGCCATCAATTCCCTCTATAGGCCAGACATCAGTCCCCACTTTAAAACATACAGGGGACCTTATATTACCCGCCCCGGCTTCGTCAATCCATTGACAAATACTGCTATGGTTTTGTGAAACATCACTGGTCTGCCAGGTTAATTGGGGCAGGTTTGGGGCAAAATAGGCCGCATGCTGGCCTGTACCCGAACCAATTTCCAGTACGTGTTTGGTCTTGGTAAACAAGCGACTCAGTTGGCTGAGGATAGGCTGGCTGTTGTTTACACAAGCTTGACTAAAGGCCTTGATCATTATCTCTGTCCTGTAAAATTACACACTAATAGGCACCGAGATCACTTATCAGTTGTTTAAGTTTGGTCCAAGCCATTTTTCTATTTCAGGCTCAAGCCAGTTTTTACGCTGAGCATAATCCTGCGCTTGATCCTGCTGAATTTGTGCGACGGCAAAGTAACGCGCCTGGGGATGTGAAAAGTACCACCCCGATACCGACGCGCCAGGCCACATAGCAAAGCTTTCAGTTAAAAACATGCCGGTATGGTGCTGGGCATCAAGCAGATCCCAAATAACTTGTTTTTCGGTATGCTCCGGACAAGCTGCATATCCTGGAGCGGGTCTTATTCCCTGGTATTTCTCGCGGATCAAATCCTCATTCGATAACGTCTCATCGGCTGAGCAACCCCATATTTCTTTGCGCACCTTTTGGTGTAAATATTCAGCGAAGGCTTCTGCCAAACGATCTGCCAAAGCTTTAACCATAATAGCGTTGTAATCGTCATCCTGTTGTTTAAACTCAGCAGCAAGCTCATCTTCACCCACGCCCGCAGTCACGGCAAAGGCGCCCAGGTAATCAGCTTTCCCGGAGAGTTTAGGGGCCACGAAATCACTTAGACAATTGTTTAATCCTTTGTCTTTGAGGGTCTGCTGACGCAGATGGCAACTTTTTTGTATCACGGCCTCACGACTTTCATCACTGTATATTTCGATGTCATCCCCGACCCGATTGGCGGGGAATATGCCCATCACCCCTTTGGCTTGCAGCTGTGAATTGGCACACAATTGGTCAAGCAAAGCTTCAGCGTCGGCAAACAAGATTGTCGCTTGCTGACCGACTACTTCGTCTTGCAAAATACGGGGATACTTGCCTGCCAGTGACCAGGTCAGAAAAAATGGGGTCCAGTCGATGTAGGGACGCAGGGTTTCTAAACTTACTGATATAGCCTGCACGCCTAACTGCTGTGGCACAGGAGGAGTGTAATTGTCCCAATCAAAGTCAAACCCGTTAGCCCGCGCCTGTTCAAGGGTAACAGGCCGGCTACGGGGTTTCTTACGGGCATGTTGTTCCCGCACAGTGTTATATTCTTTTGATAGTTGGGCGACATAAGCCGGTCGAAATTCATCAGATATCAATTTTTGACAGACGCCTACGGCTCGGCTGGCGTTGGGCACATAAACAACCGGTGCGCTATAATGCTGCTCTATTTTTACGGCAGTATGAGCTTTAGAGGTCGTGGCCCCACCAATTAACAACGGCAGGGTGAAATTCAAACGCTGCATTTCTTTGGCAACGTGGACCATTTCATCCAAGGACGGCGTGATAAGACCTGACAGGCCGATCATGTCAACCTTTTCTTCTTTAGCCACTTGCAAAATCTTGGCGCAAGACACCATGACCCCCAGATCAATGATTTCATAATTATTACATTGTAATACCACGCCTACTATATTTTTACCTATATCATGGACATCGCCTTTGACTGTAGCCATCAAAATTTTACCATTGCTACTGCCTTGTTCTTTTTCCTGCTCTATGTAAGGATTAAGATAGGCTACGGCCTTTTTCATTACCCGGGCAGATTTGACGACTTGAGGAAGAAACATTTTACCTTCACCGAACAGATCACCCACCACATTCATGCCATCCATCAACGGGCCTTCAATAACGTGCAGGGGTTTCTCGGCTTCCAGACGCGCTTGCTCGGTGTCTTGCTCAATAAAATCGGTGATCCCTCGTATCAGAGCATGCTCCAAACGTTTGCCCACGGGAAGTTCACGCCATTCAAGATTATCTTGAACTTGCGCCTTACCGTCTCCCTGATATTTTGGGGCCAGTTCCAGTAATCGGTCAGTGGCTTGTGGATGGCGATTTAAAATAACATCTTCAACTGCTTCGCGCAGCTCCAGGGGAATTTGATCATACACTTCCAGTTGTCCGGCATTAACAATGGCCATATCCATCCCCGCCTTAATGGCGTAATACAAAAATACCGAGTGCATAGCCTCACGCACCTGGTTATTGCCTCTGAAGGAAAAAGATACGTTAGACAAGCCCCCCGATATATGGGCATGTGGCAGCTCTTGACGTATACGCCGGGTGGCGTTGATAAAATCCATAGCATAATTGTTATGCTCATCAATACCCGTAGCCACGGCAAATATATTCGGATCAAAGATAATATCTTCTGGGGGGAAGCCTATCTTCTGGGTGAGCAATTGATAACTTCGCTGACATATCTCGAATTTGCGCGCCTCGGTATCTGCCTGGCCCTGTTGATCGAAGGCCATGACCACCGTTGCGGCACCATAACGTTTTATTAATTTTGCCTGAGCAAGAAAATTCTCTTCGCCCTCTTTTAGGCTGATGGAGTTAACAATAGCTTTGCCCTGAACACACTTTAACCCCGCCTCAATAACCGACCATTTGGAGGAGTCAATCATGATCGGCACCCGGGAAATATCCGGCTCTGAGGCAATTAAATTCAAAAATCGGGTCATGGCAGCTTCGGAGTCCAACATGCCTTCATCCATGTTGATATCGATTATTTGCGCCCCATTTTGCACTTGTTGCCGGGCAACATCTAAGGCCTTTTCATAGTCGTCGTCCAAAATAAGACGTTTGAACATGGCTGAACCGGTAACATTTGTTCGCTCACCGACATTAATAAAAGAGGTGCTTGCTTGGGTCATGGTGTACTCAATCCTGAAAATTCAAATCTAAAATCACTTACTTACGATATAACTTGGCTTTATTGTCTAGCCCTTGGCTGCCCTTAATGCACGAAAGGCTCTAGTCCGGACAAACGCATTTTGATCGGCCTGGCGACTATTTTACGCGGTGCGACCCCCTCTACAGCCTGGGCAATGGCCGCTATGTGTTCAGGGGTAGAACCACAGCAACCGCCTACTATATTGACTAAACCAGATTGCGCCCACTCTTTGATGTGTTCCGCCATTTCGTCACTTTCTAAATCATATTCACCGAACTCGTTTGGCAAACCCGCATTGGGATGGGCAGATACCAGACATTCAGCCACAGTGGCAATTTCTTCCACATATTGACGGAGTAAATCCGGCCCCAAGGCGCAATTTAAACCAAAAGAAAAAGGTGATACGTGGCGCATTGAATAATAAAACGCCTCGGCGGTTTGGCCTGACAAGGTCCGTCCGGACGCGTCCGTTATCGTACCTGAGATCATAACAGGTAATCTGATCCCCAGCTGTTCAAATACGCTATCGACAGCAAACGCCGCAGCTTTCGCATTGAGGGTATCAAAAATGGTTTCCAGCATGATTAAATCAACGCCGCCCTCGATCAAACCATGCGTGGCCTCGACATAGGCCGCTACAAGCAGATCGAATGTTACATTGCGCTCAGCAGGATCATTCACATTGGGTGAAATCGAAGCGGTACGACTAGTCGGCCCCAACACGCCAGCCACAAAACGCGGTTTATCCGGCGTAAGGGCGCTGTATTTATCTGCCGCATTACGGGCTAATTTGGCGGATGCAATGTTAATTTCTTTAGCCAGAGACTGCATATTATAATCGCTCATGGATATGGTCGTGGCGTTAAAGGTGTTGGTTTCTATGATATCAGCCCCGGCTTTGAGGTACGCACAGTGAATATCAAGGATAGCCTGTGGTTGGGTAAGGCTGAGTAAGTCATTATTACCTTTGACATCGCTAGGCCAGTCGACAAAACGCTCACCGCGATAATCCTCCTCCTGAAAGTCATGCTGCTGGATCATCGTGCCCATAGCACCATCCAAAATCAGTATACGTTTCGCCGCGGCGGCCATGAGTGATTGTTCTGATGAAAACTTAGACACGTACATTCCTTAAAAACATAAACTATGCCTTACGATTCGACAACTGGGTCAAATCATAAGGCGTATTTTGATAAACATAATAATTGAGCCAATTGGTAAATAGCAAACTCCCGTGAGCGCGCCAGTTAACCAAGGGCGATTGTGTGGGATCATTATTCGGATAATAATTTTGTGGCACATCTGGTTGCAGGTTAGCGGCCAAATCTCTGTGGTACTCCTGACCTAGGCTATCGGGATCGTATTCAGGGTGGCCTGTCAAAAATACCAAACGGCGATCTTCGGACGCAACCAGATACGCCCCTGTAGCATCTGAGCTGGCAAGTACATTTAAGCCCGGTACAGAGTTGTAATCCGCCACGCTTATCTCGCCATAACGGGAATGGGGAGCTTTAAATTGGGGATCAAAGCCACGCATCAGTTCATGATGTTCATCTTGCACCTGATGGGTGAAAACACCACAGAGTTTAGTGTCACGTAATGTGCGATTTTTGCCATAAAAATGATACAGCGCAGCATGGGCCCCCCAACATGAAAATAAAGTAGATTGCACATGACGCCTGGCCCAGTCGAGCACTACCGTCATTTTTTCCCAGTATTTCACATCAGCGTAATCCAAAAAAGCTAAGGGCGCACCGGTGACGATCAATCCGTCATACTTTTTATCCGCCACATCGTCAAACATATGATAGTAAGCATTCATATGGGACTCGGGCGTATTTTTGGGTGCCTGGTTGTCAATTCGAATCAGGTCTACATTAATTTGTAAGGGGGTATTAGACAACAGCCGCAAAAATTGTACTTCAGTTTCCATCTTGTTAGGCATCAGATTCAATATTCCCACTTCAAGCGGTCGAATATCTTGCATGGCTGCGCGAGCATTATCCATCACAAAAATATTCTCATTGTGCAAAATGCTTTGTGCTGGCAAATCACTAGGAATACGTATGGGCATAAAGGCTCCAAGAGGATTTAAGTAGAGGTCAAATCTGCAACAAAGCACTTGAAATGTCAACATCTTTACGTCTAGACGTCTAAATGAGAGCACTTATTAAAATAGCTGCTCTTATAACATTAACGATACAGTAATCACAATTTGGGGGTAACAGAGAACTCTGGCTCAACCGTTATTCCATAACATTATATGACCCAAGTGCAAGTGGCTCCCTGAAAAAAAGTAATCATCAGTTATTGCCGACAGGCAACAAGGCAGCTACTGCTTATGTAGGTTGAAAACCAGCTCAGCTTCAGCTTTTGGCATGTCACATTCGCGCATCACGTCTTCGATGCTACAACCACTGGCCACCAGTTTTGCCGCCTGATTATAGAGGCGACTTTGGGGGTCCTGAGTAGCGAGCATCTCCTGTTTGGCTTCAGTTTGTTTAATTAGTCTCATCAGCGCTTTAACCTTGTCACCCACACCAATGGAGCCGCTACGAACTTCATGGATTTCTTGCTGGCTAACCAATAATTGTTGTTGCAGCCCATCCTGTTGAATTTGCACTTGTGCTATCTGCCGCACCAGTCCCGTCAAGCGCTGATGTAATAAATAGCACACACTGGCTAATCCGAGCAGAAGTAAGCCCAAAAACAATACTATGTAGGTCAAACTATTCATAACGGTTGTGGATCACAGATACGTTTCGCCTTTTTCAAAGCCTCTCTAGTCAAGCTAAACATTAGTTAATTCTTCCCATTCTTCGTCACTAAGGAGCTTATTAAGGTCTACCAAAATGAGCAGTTCACCATCTCTGTTACTTACCCCATGGATAAATTTAGCACTCTCTTCAGTGCCGACATTGGGTGCGCTGTCAATGTCAGACGAACGCAGGTAAACAACTTCCGCTACGCTATCTACCAATATTCCCACAACTTGCTCCTCAGACTCTATGATAACGATACGAGTATTATCCGACAGCTCAGTGGGCTCTAGTCCAAAACGCGCCCGGGTATCGATAACAGTGACCACGTTACCCCGTAAATTGATGATGCCTAACACATATTCCGGTGCACCTGGCACTGGGGCAATATCTGTGTGGCGCAGGACTTCCTGCACCTGCATAACATTTATGCCATAGGTTTCTGCACCTAACTTATAAGTAACCCATTGCAATACTTCGTCATCTGCGTCAGAGGTTGTGTTGTTTGACATTCTACTATTAGACATTGTTTGTACCCCGGTGCTCTTCACTTGAATGAGCTATTATTACTGTATATGCCATTGTCCAGTAAACGAATTAACTGCTTAACATTCACCAAGGCACACATTTTTTTCTTGACCATGCCTGAGATCCAGGTGCGTTTACCATCAAATTTGCGCCATTTAACATCCTCAGGCTGCAAGATAACGGTATTAACCAGACTCTCACACGCCAGTCCCCAAGTACTGTCACCTAACATAATAAGATATTGATATTTTGTGGATGCTGCCAGTTTTTCAGCACATTTTTCTGGCATGACCCATAAGGCCGTATCCACCACATTTATTTTTTCTTCCCGGTGTAACATCACACCTTTGAACCAATCTGGTTTGCCAAATAATGGATTTACTGTGCCTAATTGATGTATCCCCCCTAATTCTGTTAACGGTAATGCTAAGGTTAAGCCAGCAACTTCAAATATCAGCCCTTGAAACTCGCAGTGGTAAACACCGCTGGGTTGATCACTAGGCGGGTGCGCAGCCCCTTCTTCTTTTTCGGCAGGGGGAGTAATCTCTGTAATCTCGGGGAGACTGACGACTGGCCCAGGGTGACTGTCAACATCCTGATGTATCTCCAAGAGTGCCGCATTTAGTAACTTGCTCACATTATCCAGCGGGATTTTGGCACCAGGCGTAGGTTGATCATCAGTGAGCAGAGCCGATAGATAGTCTTCCATTACTTTTTGTCTGGCAAACTTGCTCTCATTCATAATTGAACTTCCAATAAGCGCAAGTGACGTAATAAACTGGTATAGGCAATAACACCACGGGATTTTGGCGCATACACTGAAGGGGTGGTCTGGGCTGAGCTGGCATCTCTGAATTTAGTATCTATGGGGATCAAGCCTTGCCACACTTTATCACCATGGTTTTCCCGTAATATGCGATAGGCATCAATCCCTGCTCTGACTCTTTTGTCAAACATAGTAGGGACAATAGTATAGGCAAAATGCTTATTAAGGGGTTTTTCCATTATCGCCAATGAATGCAGCATTCTATCCAGTCCTTTGAGCGCTAAAAATTCTGTTTGCACGGGGATCACGACGCGAGTGGATGCAGCTAACGCATTGACCATAAGCACTCCCAGTACAGGCGGACAATCGATAATGACATACTCAAATTCACCTTCTATTAGTGCCATTGCCCGCTTTAAAATTAACCCCATACCGTTTTGATTACCCAGCTTTCGATCCAAAGTAGACAACGCCATACTGGCTGGCAATACAAATAATGATTTAAGTTGAGTTGGACAAATGCAATCTAACAAGCCCTTTTTCGTCAAAGGTTGGTGGGCGGTAAAAACATCATAAAGCCCTTGGGGAGCGTCATCACAATCAATGCCAAAATAATAACTAAGGGATGCATGGGGGTCGGTGTCAATCAATAAAACGTTAGCATTTTGCTGGGCTAACAACCCACCAAGAGAGACAGTTGTCGTCGTTTTCCCCACCCCGCCTTTTTGATTTGCCACTGTCCACACTTTCACGTCTGTTACCTTTTATTAGTCAGCTGTCGGCACGGTAACTGTCGATTGAATAATTTTCCCACAAAACCAGCACCCTGGTCAGGGGTTGAAGCAAAGTAATCGCTGCTACTGAGATAACATTTCATTTTTAATACCCCCTGAAAAATCTTCTATTGAAAATTCTCTCTCGGCTATTCCAGCCAACACAACGGCTTGGG
>JBKEFM010000129.1:0-13128 GCA_046709505.1 Paraglaciecola sp.
GCTTTGGGAAAGTATGTGGGCTTAATTTTTATAGTCCAAAAAGAGGTCATCAAAATGCGCAAAAGGGTGACTGTGGATTGCCACCCTTTGATGACAATTAAAGATAATAAACCGACTTCCCTTAAACTCTCAGAGGCAGTTTAACCAATTTCAGTTAGGCTTGAGGCAGTCTATAAAACTACTGATGGTAAGTCTGCCCAGTAGCGGGTTGTCACTCAGGCGCAGGTCATTGGCGATTGAACCGGAATGCAAAGAATTACGGCGATATAATATGAGTCGATTAAATATCCCTGCTTGTTCTGCTATACGTTCATATAAGGCTGTATCACCGTTTATATAGCCTGCAGTGGCTTGGGGCAAATCGGGTCCATCAATTTCACTTTCCAAAGAGCGGAAATATTCTATTTTACGGGTTTCATCTAGGGTTTCAAAACCGGTTTTGCGGTGTCGATAAAAGGATGTGCCTCCCATATCAGTCTTAAATAAATAATGTACTGCTGCCAAACCATTTTTGTCCAGTGAATCAAAATGAGGAATGCGTTGCAGTAATTTAAGCTGATCAGCAGGCGTTGTCACCATTGAATAGTGACATACCGAAAAGCGTAAATTGGCACTGGGTAAAGCAAAAAAATCAACCAGGGTATCTTGCAAATTCGTTAACAGACATTGGCGGTAATCTATTGGCACTACTGCTCTGCTGCCAGGATAGAAAGGGGAATTTTTTAAGAATTCAATTTTTGTCGCATGGTTAATCAACTGCTCAGTCTGCGCGATAAAATTATCCACCACCAGCAGCGGAGCTTGCTCACTACCAATATAGTGTTTACTGATCTGCATCTCAGGGTGGGGTAAAAGTTTCATAATCAGTGCAATTCTCACTTGGATAATAGTGCTGCATAAATTGAGAGGGGTCAGGCAATATGTTCCCCTTATTGCGGTGATCCTAACGCAACACCGTTTTTATATCAGAAGATTTTATGCCGCCGGTATTTTATATTTTATCACCCCAGGATCGCCGGTGGTCATGCACTTGCCTAAACAACCGCCAGCGCATGTTGCACTAAGATATTAGCCGGTAGTGTCCCATCTAAATTGATGATATCAGGCTCACCTTCCGGCAGCTCCATAGCGCTGAACTGGCTGGCAAGCAAACTACTGGGCATAAAGTGATCAGCCCGTTGTTGCATCCGTTCCAAGATTTGATCCGGCTGTGCCTGTAGCAGAATAAAACGAGTTGCATAACCGAGCTGGCGAAACCTTTGTCTGTGTATTTTACGTAATCCAGAGTAGGCCATCACTGTGTCACATTGTGGAGCCAAGAGGAAGGTCGTTAGCCGTGCTAGCCATGGCTGGCGCATATCATCGCTTAAAGGATTACCGTTTTTCATCCAATTGACCGCCTCCTGGCTGTGAAAATCATCTGCTTCAACAAAACGATAATGTAGCCTGGTTGCCAGTATTCGCCCTATAGTCGACTTACCACTGCCACTGACACCCATAACTATTACTAGGTTTGCGGGTTGTTCCATGGTCGATTTCTCCTTTTATGCCCTGACTAAAACCTGTATCTGAATTGAAAACGGCGTAAAGCGCCCGCCGTCACCTGGAGATACCTTGAGCGCACTAAGATAAGCGCCATCAAAATTGGCAATAAAGCGCAAGAATCGTTTATTAAACGACTGTCGAAGCATCATTAGCCACCGTGTGTTAGCGCATCACCAATCACTTAAAGCCGACATACTAAAAACCTGGCCATCATAATTTAAAATAACATGCTGGGGTTCGATGCTCTGGATTTGCACCTTGGAAGCAATCATATCCCCCTCCACCATACGTACGTCATTAACTCTTACCCAGCGGTCTTGAGGGTTAGAAGCATACATATGAGCCGTGAATACCATAGCGGGCAATTTGGTCAATACCCAATCTTGTAGTTGATCTATACGAGGTACATCGCTGGCGCTGTTGATACGCGGCTCAAACCCTGATTTGGGCATACTGTCCAAATCGTTAATAGCATTTTCAAAACGTTTAAGTAACGCGCTGGAAATTTGTGGTGCCTGAGGCTCAGGGGTTTGTGTCACTACTTTTGGCGCCGGGCTCGGAGCGGCTTCTACAGGTGACTCAACCGGTGCTTCTACCGCTAGCTTGTCAGCCTTTTTCTCACTTGGGGCAGTTACAGCCTGGGACATTTCTCCTGGTACACCTACCTGCATATCGCCCTGTGTGATGGCTGTTTTCACCTCGGGTACAACTTGACTTGGTTTGCTATTAGCAGCGTGTTCCT
Organism: Paraglaciecola sp.; assembly: GCA_046709505.1. Lineage (GTDB taxonomy): Bacteria > Pseudomonadota > Gammaproteobacteria > Enterobacterales > Alteromonadaceae > Paraglaciecola. The sequence continues at coordinate 2,288 of JBKEFM010000129.1, forward strand.
GACTGGCACTGTGTGTTGGGGCAGCAGTAACAACGGGTGAATAATTACCTGGTCGCCACTGCTCATATGTCGCCCCTAACCAGCCGACGCCTAAGCCACAGGCCAGCACAACAGTAGCGCTAATAATACGTTTGGCGTAATACTGCCAAAGCGAAGGGATCTGCGCCACCGAAGGTAAAAACAAGCTACGGTTAAATTGCTCAGATAGGGCACTATCAAGGCTATGATCCGAGCGTTTGCTACTTTGTAGCAATTGCTGGGTTAAGGATTTTTGTGCCACAGGTCGCTCGATTTCCACCGTTTGCCCGGGATCAATTTCTACCTGCTGCACCCCCATTTCAGCCAAACCGCTGACCATCTCATGACTTGTCACCAAGCCTGACTTGCGTATTTTAACCGGGCCATTTTGCCTGGTGATCTTAACAATCACCATACCCGGCAGCAGATCGTTGATTTCCACTACACTACCCATACCAACTCCCGGCTAGATAGCCCAGGGCGATACCCGCGGCTAATAAGGTTGCTAATAACAAGTTCCACTTTTTACTGCGGCGCTGATGTACTACGTCAGCCCCCAGTATTTGTTCCGCCGCGGCATAAAATAGATGTTTTTGTACCACGGTTTGTTGTTTAGTAAACGTCAGGGTCAAAGCCCGATCACACAACAGGTTGATCACCCTGGGTATGCCTCCTGTTATCTGGTATACCGCTTGTAAGGTTCCCTGACTAAAGATACTGATGTCGCCATGGGCAACATTTAACCGGTGGGCAATATAGACCTTTACTTCATCACCCGTTAAAGGCAACAGGTGGTAACGGGCCGTGATCCGCTGGGCCAGTTGACGCAATTCGTTGCGTTTAAGCAATTGCTGTAATTCTGGCTGACCGATAAGCACAACCTTGAGTAATTTTTCCCGGTTGGTTTCCAGATTAGTTAACAAGCGCAGCTGTTCCAGCACTTCTGGTAACAAGTGCTGGGCTTCATCGATGATCAATATGGTATTCAAGCCACCCTGATGATTACTGGCCAACTTAGCGAGTATCAAGTCTGTAAAATATTTCAAACTGGGGCGATTATCGGTATAAGATATGACTAGTTCGTCACATATAGTGGCCAATAGCTCCACAGCCGACAAAGTAGGATTGAGGATCATGGCCACCTGGGTATTATCCGGCAACTCCTGCAACAATTTACGGGAGACGGTGGTTTTGCCTGTTCCGACTTCACCGGTTAACATCACAAAGCCGCCACTTTCACGCAAACCAAAGGTTAGATGGGCCAGTGCCTCTTTGTGTCTGGGGCTCATATAGAGATAAGCAGGATTAGGGGCAATAGAAAAAGGGTTGTCCGATAATCCAAAATAATTTAGATACATTGATTCTGAGTTGGTTACCAGTTGGTGATGGGCGCAGCTAAACTAACCAGTAAAAACCTGCTTGTCAAAGAGAACCAAAAATATCCTCTGCATAGCCAGGCTGCCAGTCAATAGAGACGTTTTTTGCCAGCTGGGCATTTTAAACGCAACGATAATTAAGGCATACTAATGACAATGAAACGAATAAGAATATTATGCAAATTTATTTAGTGGGCGGCGCGGTGCGTGACGCTCTGCTTAACAGGCCGGTAAAAGACAAGGACTGGGTGGTCGTAGGCGCCACACCGGCGCAAATGCTTGCTTTAGGTTATCAGCAGGTAGGTAAAGATTTCCCCGTGTTTTTACACCCCACCACCAGGGAGGAGTATGCCCTGGCGCGCACTGAACGTAAAAGTGGTAAAGGCTATACCGGTTTTGCATGCGATGCTTCCACCACCGTGACCTTAGAGCAAGACCTTGCCCGTCGGGATCTGACTATTAACGCCATGGCCATGGACGACAATAACCATATCATAGACCCCTATAATGGCCAGCAGGACCTAAACAACAAAGTATTGCGCCATGTATCGAGCGCCTTTGTCGAAGACCCCCTACGGGTATTGCGGGTGGCACGCTTTGGGGCTCGTTATGCCAGTTACGGCTTTCGCATTGCCCCTGAAACCCTGGCGCTGATGAGCGAAATCAGCCTAAGTGGAGAGCTGGAGCATCTGACCGCCGAACGAGTCTGGCAGGAAACCGCCCGCAGCCTGCTCGAAGACCACCCGGAAGTTTATTTTAACGTATTGCGGGACTGCAATGCCCTTAAGGTGTGGTTTCCTGAACTGGCTATTTTATGGGGAGTACCCAATCCTGCTAAATGGCATCCTGAAATCGACACGGGTATACACACTATGCTGGTATTGCAACAAGCCGTGCAGTTATCAGAAAAACTCACGGTGCGCTTCGCCGCTTTGGTTCATGATCTGGGTAAAGGTAAAACCGACCCTCTATTGTGGCCCTCCCATAAAGGCCATGAAGAGATGGGTCTTCAGCCCATTATTGACTTAAGTAAACGCTTGACCGTACCTAACGACTGCCGTGAATTAGGGTTAATGGTCAGTGCCTTTCACAGCCATATCCATCACGCGTTTAAACTTAAAGCCAGTACCATAGTTGATATGTTTGACCGCTGTGATGTATGGCGCAAACCCCAGCGTTTTGCCGAATTGTTACTGGCTTGTACCGCAGATGCCAGGGGTCGTACCGGTTTTGAAGAGGCGCCCTACCCCAACGCCGATTATATTTGGCAAGCTTACCTGACCGCCGAAGGGGTCGATGTTAAGGCGATCGTGGCCGCTGGCCATCAGGGACCACAAATAAAACAGCAACTAAGAGAGAAACGCATTCAGGCAATCCAGGGGAACATGACATAATGGCGCCAATCCAGTCAGTTACCCGTTATGGCCCTGACGATCTGCTAAGGATCTAATTCACTATTACAATAGGTTTCCCATGTTATCGACTATCCAACTTAACACTATGCTGGCGCTGCAAGACGCCATGAATAAAAAAGTTAACCCCGATTGGCTTAACGCCAACTACGCCTATCTTCGAGCTGCGATGATCGAATCGGTGGAAGGCATTGAACATCACGGTTGGAAGTGGTGGAAAGCCCAACACAAAGACCTGCCACAACTGCAGATGGAACTGGTGGATATCTGGCATTTTGCTCTGTCCGCTATCATTATCCAGTTTGAGGGGCACATTGAGCAATCCGCCCGGACCATAGCAGACCAGCTGACGTCCAAGGGCAGTACGGTGATCTTCGATGGCCAAACCTATGATTTTAGCCAGTTGGACGTATTAGACAACTTGCAGTTGATGACAGGTTTGTGCGCGGCCAAACGTTTTGACGTCCCCCTTTTTATGTATATAGTCGAACAGGCACATATGGACGCCAACGAACTATATCGCCAATATGTGGGCAAAAACGTGTTGAATTTTTTCCGTCAGGACAACGGCTACAAAGCCGGTAGCTACCAGAAAGTCTGGCACGGCCGGGAAGATAACGAACATTTGGTTGAGGTGCTCAATTCCTTGGATATCAGCCTGGCTGATTACAGTGAACAGGTTTATACCGGATTGCAGCAGCGCTACCCCGCTTAAGTAACCCTGAGCCCAACACATATATACTTCACACACTCACTCAGGACAGGCTTTACACCTGGCCTGAGTGGATGAACTTGGGATTTTTTGCCTACAATGGCAACAAGCTATGCCTTTATGCCCTCGAGTCCTTTATAATTACCGTAACTTACAGAAGTAAAGAATTTCCCATGTTTGAGCAACTAGAATTAGACGATGAACTTTGCCGCGCAGTCGCAGAACTGGGCTACCTTGAGCCGACCAGTATTCAACAACTGGTGATCCCGGTCGCAATGGAAGGCAAAGACATTCTTGCCTCCGCCCCTACTGGTACGGGAAAAACCGCAGCCTTCTTGCTGCCGGTATGCCAGTTTATTCTCGACTTTCCACGGCGAGAGCCTGGATCTACACGCATACTGATCCTTACTCCTACCCGTGAGCTGGCGTTACAAATATATGAACAAGCCAGGTTACTGAGCAAATATACCGATATAGTGTGCGGCGTGATCACCGGTGGTATTAATTATGGTACCGACCGCGAAACTCTGGAAAAAAACCTGGATATACTGGTCGCCACACCCGGACGTCTTTATGAGCATATCGAACAGGAAAGTTTTGACTGTCGGGATATTGAATGCCTGATCCTGGATGAAGCAGATCGTATGCTGGACATGGGGTTTTCTGCCATCGTCAATCAAATATCTGGCGAAGCGCGGTGGCGCAAACAAAGCATGCTGTTCTCTGCCACCCTTGAAGGTTCAGGCATTAGTCGTTTTGCCAAAGATATTCTCAAAGAGCCCGTTTCACTGGAAGCCTTGCCCAGTCGCAAAGAGCAAGGAAAAATCCATCAATGGATCTATCTGGCTGACGATGTTAAGCATAAATATGCCATGCTAAAAAACATTCTGCAAAACCAGGTGGAGTCTGCCGTGGTCTTTGTGAAAACCCGGGATCGCATCAACGAACTCAAGCAGTTACTTGAGCGTGACGGCATCCAATGCTGCTGGTTACAAGGAGAAATGCCCCAGGACAAACGTAATTTATCTATGAGCCGTTTTCGTTCAGGGGACGTGAAAATCATGATTGCCACGGATGTAGCTGCCCGGGGCATAGATGTGGAAAATATCAGTCACGTGATCAATTATGATATGCCGCGCACCGCAGATATTTATGTCCATCGCATCGGGCGTACCGGCCGGGCTGGCAACAAGGGTACGGCTATCTCCCTGGTGGAAGCCCACGATATCGCCGTGGTGCCTAAAATTGAGCGTTATATTGAACAACCTCTTAAGCGTCGTGTGATCAGCGAACTGCGTCCCAACAATAAAGAAGCCAAACCACCGACTAAAAAGAAATTAACCACCCGGGCGAAAAAAGCTGCCAAACCTCTTAAATCTAAAGTAAAAAAACGTAAAAATAGTTCCAAGAAGTAACGCCGCGGCCAAACGGTTCACCACCGATTGACCTTGCTATATGAAGAGCCTGGAGATCCCATGATCCCCGGGTTTTTTTATTTGCGCAGCAGTCAATATCACTAAAGGATTGTCCTGAAAAAATGGAGCCAGCTTGTTACATGTTCCATTATGTTGGATAACGGCTAATATAAAAACATGATCTGTGGCACCCCATTCAGCACTTTATTTCCTCTTTATGGCTCTGTGAGATTGCTGTTTTTGAGTTTGAAATAGGAGACGCAATAATTAAGGTAGCCTGCTCGTCTCCATCTTTTTCCTGCCTGACTTTTATTGGTAAAAATTGATTATCCGTCGCCAGCCAGAAACTGGTGCGCCTGGTACTATTGTCTCTGACGCGGGTATATTTAACGGTTTTAAACGCACCCACTGGGGTATTCACATTTTCCAATCCCTGGTAAATAAAGCGATATTGTGAACGTTTTTTATCGTCATACACGGGAAATTGCAGATCTCTGTGCTCACCTTTTTGTGCAATCAGTCGTAAATTCTCCACCACCAGCAGGGGATCAAATACCTCCCCTGTAAAAGAATTTGACCAATCTTCTTTGCCGTTAGCGCCCCTTAGCTCAGCCTTGCTGTGATCAAATGCCAGATGCAGTGTCTTTTTGTCTTTAAAGGTACGGTTGTCAATTCTGTCATAGGTAAGGGGCATCAAGGTGTCATTAGCAAAGGAAAACTGGCTCCTTTCACAGGTTTTTATGGTGTAAAAAAACATAGAAGCCTCGGCTTGCATGGTCAGTGTATGTTTGCCATCAGCGCCTTTGGTCATCTGTCGTTGTGCCTTCCCTCGGCGTTTGCCACCGCGAAATAGTTCATATGACACCAGGTAATCCCCTAATACGCCAGGCGTATTTATAAGCGGGGCTTTTGCCTGCTGGTCGTTAAAAACCTGCTGCGCCTGTGTCAACGAACACATCAACATAGCCAAAAGTAAGATTGCAGTTTTCATGTAAATGAGCCCTTATATAAGACAGTAGCAGCATTTTGCTACAACAGAATACGTTATCCGGTTAGTCATCAATATCTCAACAAAATTCCATATTTTTTGTACTATGGGTAACAGTCTGGGTATTTATGTTTGCCCGTGCAATTCAACCAGGGTAAATGTGCTCTGGGGAGCCCCTACCACCCTGACTGAGCAGCGACCCCAGCTGGCCGGAATATTCCAGGTACTGTCTGTGGCCGCGCTATAGATTTCACGTCTGTTATGACAACGTAGCTCTATGGTATCCAGCTCGCCGTTAATATCGGCCAGGGCAAGGGCACTGCGACTGAGTTTGTGCCACCAGTTGCCATTTTCACCAATCACTGCTGGCACCCCAATAATCTGCTCGCCTTTTAAGATCGCCAAAATTTTATCGGCATAAGGGCGCAGCGAATCAATGCTTTGCTGGTTATCAGGCTGTGTTTCTATTCTGTTAAAGGTATCCAGGGCGGCGGCATAATTAGCCCGGGCTGTGTGCAGCACAAACTGACGATTTAACAACACAGAAAAATAGTCTTGGCCTAATAATTCACCATAACTGTCGGTAGCGATCACCCGGTTGATGTTAGCCAGTTCGGCAATTTCATCTCCCTGAGCTTTGGCCAGATCGGCCGCTAATAACCAAAACCAGGCCGATTCCATGCTGTTCCACTGGTTCTTGGCCCGTAAGTTGGCAGTTAATTCGCTGGCCTGTAACAAATCATTGGCTTCCAGAGCATCCCTGGCAGCGATATAAGCACGGCGAAATTTGTGCCGCACGCCTTTGGCCGTCTTATCCATCTTAAAATCCAGTTGCACCTTTTGCTGACATTGCTCAACAGCTTCACCATCGACAAAGGCCGGGTTGTATTGCCATTTTTTTATCGCTCTCATGGCTGCTTTTTCAAAACCGCTGATCCCCGATGAATCTGCGACTACCGGGTCAAGTACCCTACCATTTTTGCCTACCACAAAACTTAACTGAACCCAGCCTTCGCTGCCTGAGCGAGCCAAATACCTCGGATAAGTGGGAGGGACTCGTTTTATGGGCTTGGGCATCATCACAGACTCCAGTAACTCGGAAGTGGGATAAAGTGCTTTGGCCTCTGCTACAGCTACATCTTGTGCAGTGGCTGGGGCAGTTAAACATAACAGTGTGGCACTGATCATACTAAGTGATTTTTTAATGGGTCATCCTTGCTAGCAATCATCTGAGCTTAGGCTAATTAATTTAGCGAGTAGTTGCAATTTTACTTTTGGCTGGCAGTAATATCATTTTTACTCGGCAAAGGGTAAAATCACAGTCATTAATCCAGGTGACGAGTAAGTATGTTGACCAGCAAAATAGTATTGGCCACAGGCAACCAGGGCAAAGTTGCCGAATTAGCCTCCATGTTGACCTCTTTGGCATTGGAAGTTGTCGCACAAAGTGAATTCAAGGTTCCAGAAGTGGCAGAAACCGGTAGCACTTTTGTGGAAAACGCCATTATCAAAGCCCGTCATGCGGCCAGGGTGACTGGCCTGCCTGCTATTGCCGACGATTCAGGCTTGGCTGTCGATGCTTTAGGGGGGGATCCTGGGGTCTATTCAGCCCGCTTTGCCGGCGAAGATGCAACCGATAAAGATAATATTCACAAATTACTGACACAGATGGCCGCGATCCCAAACCACCTGCGCCAGGCGCGTTTTATCTGTGTATTGGTGTATATGCGCCACGCAGAGGACCCCACCCCAATCATTTGTCAGGGCCACTGGCAGGGGCGGATCACCGACAAAGTGATAGGAGAAAATGGTTTTGGTTATGATCCGGTATTTTGGTTAGATCAACAAAACTGCACATCGGCGCAACTGACTCCCGGTGACAAAAACACCCTGAGCCATCGCGGCCAGGCACTGCGTCAGCTGCTTAAGAAATTGGCAGAGCAACTTGCATAATTCAGTCTCAGACCAGGGAGCTGGTATTGTACCCACCACAGCAAGTTCCAGTATGTTGAAACTGCCACCTTTGTCGATTTATATCCATATCCCCTGGTGCGTGCAAAAGTGCCCTTATTGCGATTTCAACTCCCATGGCCAAAAAGAGGCGACCTTACCCGAAAGCGAATATATCAGCCATTTACTGGATGATCTGGCCACAGACGCCCCTTTGGTAGGCCAGCGTGAAGTACAAAGTATCTTTATTGGGGGTGGCACACCGAGTTTGTTTTCACCCCAGGCGATCGCCCGATTACTCTCCGGTGTGGCCCAATTAGTTAATGTAAGCCCCCACGCAGAAATCACCCTGGAAGCCAATCCAGGTACGGTAGAAAGTGAACGCTTCAACGGCTTCAAAGACGCCGGCGTTAACCGAATATCCATCGGCGTACAAAGTTTTCAGCAGCAAAAATTGCAAAAGTTAGGGCGCATACACGATGAACGCCAGGCGCTCAATGCCGCCGGTTACGCCAGAGGTGCAAAACTCAACAGCTTTAATCTGGATCTGATGCACGGCTTGCCGGATCAATCACTTAGCGATGCTCTGTTTGATTTGCAACAAGGCATAACACAAGCACCACCCCATTTATCTTGGTACCAGCTGACGATAGAGCCCAATACCCAGTTTCACTCCAAGCCACCTATCCTACCTGACGAAGACATTCTGTGGGATATTCAGGATCAAGGCCATGAGTTACTGCTCGATGCCGGGTACCGGCAATATGAGATATCGGCTTATAGCCTGCCAGGGCACCAGTGTCAGCACAACCTGAATTATTGGCGCTTTGGGGATTACCTGGGCATAGGGTGTGGGGCCCACGGCAAGCTGACATCTCTGGATAAGAGCGCTGTAGTACGTACAGTCAAAGTTAAACACCCCAAAGGATATATGGATTTAACCCGGCCTTATATGTACCAGCACAACACAGTGGCGAAGGACGAACTGCCTTTTGAGTTTTTTATGAACCGGCTACGTTTACTGGAGCCCTGTCCAAAACAGGACTATCAAGATTTCACCGGCCTGGCCATCGATGAGACGCTAACGGCCAAGTTGCAAATCGCCATGGATAAGGGGCTGTTAAGTGAAACCCCCAGTCACTGGCACGTCACGTTACTGGGGCGGCGCTATTTAAATAGCCTGCTGGAATTACTGGTTTAAACCCTGGACGTGCGCTGGCGCAAAAATGCATGGGCGTCCGGGGATATGTCGGCGCCCTGGGCTTGACGCTTAAGGTTTTTAGCTGCCACCAGGGTGGCGCCTGAGCCAAAAAAAGGATCGATAACCACATCGCCCTCTACCGAGCTTTGGCTGATAAGTTTTTCAATCAGGGGCACAGGTTTTTCCGTAGGATAGCCCCGCCACACCCTTTTTTCCTGTAATACATCCGCCATGCCCAAATCACTTAACTTACGTTTGCCTTTTTCAAAAAACAAAATAAATTCATAACGTGCACGGTAATGGTAGCCCATACCTATGGCCCCCTTGTCCCACACCAGGGGTTTCCAGAATTTAAAGCCTGCCGCTTCGGCCAGTGGCTTGACCACAAACATGGTTTCTTGATCGCAAAATAAATAAAAGTGACTGTTTTTCTTCAATACGCGATAAATTTGCTCCAGCAGCTGTGCAAAACGTTCGTTAGGGAAAATAGTAAACCAGGCATTGCTTGAGCCCGCACTTTGTTTTAAACGGGTGGTGGTACCAATAGCCCGGTGTTTTTCCAGGGATTCGTAAGGGGGATCGGTAATCAGTAAATCGATACTGGCATCCGCCAGGCTTTGAAGCCACTGTACGGCATCTAGTTGGTGCAAAATCATGAATTAGGGTATCTATCAAGTCAGGGAGCTAAAAACGGCCGCTATACTAACAGCGAGACAGCATTATACCAAAATTTGGCTACTGCACTTGATGTTCTGAAGTAATGATAACGTTGTAAGGATGTAAGGGGGCAATATCATGGCGCAACTGCTCTTCCAGTTTGTCCAAAATTTGAAACTGCTCACAAAACCACTGGGCTTTTTGTTTCAGGTTGTCGGCTTTAGGTTCTGTATTCGACTCCACATTGCCCCCCAGGTTCTCGACCGTGCGGGCCGGGGAGACGGTTTTTTCATCGGTATTAGCGCTGTCCGATGCCAGGGTACCGATAGCGGAAAGGATACCACCCAGAGAGGTGTTCATCGCTTCTTCAATCTGTTCTTCAAGCTCCCTGTCCACCAACTCATCGACATTTTCCAGGCTACCCGGGCCCATATAGAAGTTATCCCCGGCATGGATGAATTTTTCTTTAATACGCATTTGCACCCGCTGTAAAGACGACTGTAACTTGTCGAAACTGTCATGCTCTTTACCCACCAGACCGGTATAAACATTCTCTATGGTTTGCACCGCCAAATCCACTCCTTCACTGGCCAGCAGGATCATCTTGGGTACAACAGTATGAAGACCGGCTGCCAGTTGTGCCAACGTAGCTTGTTGTTTAGCGTCCAGTTCAATCCAGTCACCTGCAACCAGCAGTTGATTGTGGTGATTAATTTGGTAAAGGGTGCGACTGTTGTCGATGATGCGAATTTGCTGGTCGTTCACCACTAGGCCGTAATTAAGCTCGACTTCACACTTAAACCCCGCCCGAGTGACAGTGCTAAAAGCGCTACACATAAGGAAAACAAAAAGTAACAAAAAGCGCATAGATTACCGTTTCAATAAACAATGAATCTATTGTGACGTTTATTCACAGACAATTGAATGACTTTGGGACAAGTATCTAAAAATTCAGGTTAATCAGCATTTATATTTGATGGCGTTGCTGGCGTTAAAAAATATCACCCCAGACTATTGATACTCATATTGTTCAGGTGAGTACCAATAGTCTGGAGGAGAGATATAATTATTCCAACCATAAAAACAATAAGGGTAAAAGAATGGCGGTTAGC
>JBKEFM010000130.1:0-13095 GCA_046709505.1 Paraglaciecola sp.
CTATCACCTATCACCTATCACCTATGGCCTGGCTTATCGGTGATGACTCATGCCATAAGGCGCTAACATCAACGAGAAAATAGAACTTTGGTTAAACAGACAGAACCTAAAATGCGAGATTTACGCTGGTGGCAAACTGATTGTCCTTATTGTCTGCGCTTAAGATTAATTGCTTTGTGGGCTATCATAGCGTTTATATTGTATTTCCTTATCTGGGCCTGAAGAACTAATGATGCAAGATCTTATTCAAATTCGCAGCGTAGCAACCCGCAACGTTCTCGCCAGTTTATTGTGTGCAGCTGCAGGATTTTTAGTGTCTGTGGCCATATTTAGCTGGTTCCCAGAACGTTTTATTTTGTTGGGTATTTTTGCCACCAGTGCCTCCATCGTTGCCTCGATGATCGCCTGGTTCAAATTTCGTGAGCCTGAATTTAGCATTGAGATATCCCGAGACTGCTTACGTTACCTGCACCGCAGGGGTCATTGGCAAGTTGGCTGGGACAATATTCAGTGCATCGATGTGCCCAAGGCTCAGCGTAATATGCAGCTGGAAGATTTAAGTCTGGTGGGTATAAAGTTAAAAGATTATGCGCCGTTTTTAAACTCTACTCCTTTGCGCCTGATGACCAATATCTTGATGGAACAGCGGCCATTGCTGCTCCTTGGTGATCAGAAAAGTGGTGCGAGCGGAGCCAGTTTCAGCAGTGATCTTATCGAAGATGACAAATATAAATACCCTGATGGCACGGTGATCCAAGGTATTCCGGCCATGCTTGCCAACCGTATGGATAAACTGCGTCAACGTCTAGGTTACGATCTGTTTATCAGTGTGGCGGAGCTGGATCGCACCGAGCACGAATTTGTAGCGCTGCTCCGAGAGTGTCAACAACATGTTGCGACTACTTCAACTTAGCCATATTTGATTGACCCTGTGATGAACAATTTGCACAAAAGAGCACTCAGGACTTTAAATAGCTTGTGATTTCCCAGTCAATAAAGGTACCCCCAGCCAAAATAGCCAAAAAAAACCCCGTTCTTTTGGAGACTGAAAAAAACGGGGCTCAACTTAACGTATTTACAGGTTATGCCGGTTGCAACTTATTCCACTAGTCCCCTGCGTTTGAGCAAGGCATGGGTATCTGGCTGCTGGCCACGGAAATTGATATAATCCTGCATCAAGTCCTTGCTGTTGCCCATGGACAATATCTTGGCCCTGAACTCGTCACCGTTTGCACGGTTTAACCCACGCTGATCCGACATATATGAAAACGCATCGGCAGCAAACACTTCTGTCCACAAATAGGCGTAGTAACCCGCAGAATAACCACCGGAAAAGGCATGGCTAAAGTAAGTGGATTTATACCGTGGGGGGATCGGCGCATAGTCGATACCATGTTTTGCAAGGGCTTCTTTTTCAAAGACAGCGGCGTCTGTTATGGTGCTGCCAGGGGCAATGGAATGCCATTCCATATCCAGTATTGCTGCTGCCAGATATTCAGTGGTATCAAAGCCTTGATTGAACTGATGTGATGTTAACACTTTGGCCAGCAAAGCAGCCGGGATAGGCTCGCCAGTTTGATAATGTTTGGCATAATTGGCGATAACCTGGGGATCGATATCCCAGTCTTCATTGAATTGTGACGGGAATTCAACAAAATCACGGGCCGTGGCGGTACCGGCCAGGCTGGGATATTTGACCTGGGAAAATAATCCATGGGTGGCATGACCAAACTCATGGAACATAGTGGTGACTTCATCAAAGGTCAGCAGGGTGGGTTGCCCGGTAGCAGGTTTAGGAATATTCAACACATTGTAAACCACGGGCTTGGTGCCCAGCAGATCGCTTTGGGTGATAAATTCATCCATCCAGGCACCACCACCCTTGCCCTCGCGTGCATAGGGGTCAAGGTAGAAAATACCGATACTGCTGCCATCCTGGTTGAATACTTCATAGGTCAGTACATCGGGGTGGTAAACAGGCAGATCAATGCGGGCGGTAAAGGTTATGCCATACAATTTTTCCATGGCGAAAAACAAGCCATTATGTAAGACATTGTGTAATTCAAAATAGGGTTTGATCAGACTCTCATCCAGATCGTATTTACCCTGGCGAACTTTTTCGGCATAAAAAGCCCAGTCCCAAGGCTGAAGGCTAAACGTCTCACCTGAAGCAGTAATTTGTTCCTGAATATCAGCGGCTTCCACCTTGGCTTTAGCTAAGGACTTGGGGGCCAGGTCATCAAGAATGGCAAAGACAGCCTGAGGATCCTGGGCCATTTGATCGGCTATAACATAGGCCGCCCAGTTAGCATAACCGAGCAAGCTGGCTTTTTGTGCTCTGAGCTGGGCCATCTCAATCAGTATGGGACCGTTGGTTTTTTCGGCTCTGTAGGCCGAGGTTTGCCAAACTTCTTGCCGTAAGGGGCGATTTTTCAGGCTGGCCAGAATGGGTTGAGTCGTGGTATTAACCAGTGTGATCATATAACCCTCTTTACCCGCTTCTTTTGCTAAGGTGGCAAGGGTGGCAACTTCTTGTTGGGATAAACCGGCCAGCCGAGATTTGTCCGTGATTAAAATCGTGTCGTCTTTAAATGATTTGAGAATGTTCTGGGAGAAATCAGTGGAAAGGGTCGCCAGTTTACTGTTAATACTCCGCACTTTTGCCTGATCCGCGCCGTTTAACTTAGCACCGGCCCTGACAAAACGGTCAAAATAATAGTCGACCAGGCGCTGATCTTCCCCACTTAAGTTAGCCTTGTCCTGGTGGACGCCAGCGACGCGGGCAAATAATTTAGCATTCAGATGAATGTTATCGTTGTGAGCGCTTAATTTGGGCGCCATTAGCCCATCAATACGCTGAAATTCAGGGTTGGAAATCACCCCTGACATATTGCTAAAGACTTTGTTGACCCGTGTCAGCAATTGACCACTGCGCTCCATGGCTACCAAAGTATTGTCAAAGGTAGCGGGGGCGCTATTGTTGGCTATAGCGTCAATTTCACTATTGTGCTGCTTAATGCCGGCGGCGAAGGCTGGTTCGTAATCATTAATGGTGATTTTGTCAAACTGGGGCGCCTGATAGATAAGCGGGCTTTTGTTGAATAAGACATTATTGTTATTGGGAAGCATAGTTTTCATCGTTTTTGTTGTTGGGGGAACGCCAGTACCTCAGCAGACACTAACAGCCATAGCCGCGATGATGGCCGTGGCAATAAGGGTAATTCGCATGTTTTCTCCAAAAGGATGGGTTGCACCTTCAATACTCAAAAACAGTTTTGAGAGCAAAAGGTTACCCTGCAACCATATCAAGGTGTCCCCAGGTCGCACAATTTAACCAGTCCCACTAATCAGGCACTGGGCGCAAATTTTTGCTTAACGTGGCTTATAAAGCCTGCCCAGGGAATTATTTAAGGAGAAAATTGGCCCTTGTTGCTCTGAGCCAAAATTAACAATTCGTAGGCTTCATCAATTAATTTGGCCACTGCAATCAGGCTTTCCTGCTGTTGCTGATTTTTAAGCAAACTTTCGGTTTCGCCACAATAGCCATGTAGCAAGGGTACACCTGTATAGCAGCAAGCACCGTGTAGTTTATGCACTACGGACAGTAACTGACTAAAATGCTGTTGTTGACTGTGGTGCTCTATATCCGCAATCAGGGCGGGAAGCTGAAGAATAAACTGCTCAAACACGTCCTGGGCGGCGCTGGCATTACCGTTGGCGCGTTTAAGTGCCAGGTGCCAATCTAAATGGGTTAACTGCTCCGCTTGCGGCGCCTGGCACCAGCGTTCAATCAAATCAATCAGACTCGACAACTTCAGTGGTTTGGGTAAATAATCATCCATACCATTGGCCAATAGTCGCTCTTGCTCTTCTTTAAAAGCATGGGCTGTAACGGCGATGATGGGCGTACCCAGGTTTAGTTTGGTGTGACGGATAAGGCGAGAAGCCTGCAGACCATCCATGTGAGGCATTTGTACATCCATCAGGATAAGATCAAATTCTTTACGCTGGCACAGTTGTAATGCTTCTTGACCACTATAAGCCAGATCAAGTATCAGGGGCGAGGGTTTCAGCCAGGTACTAAGCAAGCGTAAATTAATTTCCATATCATCTACCGCTAACACCCTCACTGGAGGCAATTGCTGTAAGGGTTGTTGCCATTTATCCACCGGCTCGTCTGTGGGTTTACACATGATTTTATTGAGCTTACTAGGGGTTAAGGGCAGTCTGATTTGGCTGTGAAATTTCTCGGCGTAGCACAGGTGCATAGCCGTGTCGGATTCAGGGCCTGAGCAACATAAAATTTTCCGTCCAGCGGATATGTGGAAGATCGCGTCCAACACCTCTGATGTTTTGTTGGGCAAGGTGCCGGGCAAACAGGTAAATATATAATCGTACTCCTGATCTTGAGTTTTGAGGTATGCCAAGGATTCAACACTGGTCACTTTGGCACCCAGTTGGCACAGAAGCTTGCTCGTGGAAAGCCTGGAATGGGGATAGGGATCGTATATTAACACCTGCAATCCCTTCCATTTACTGAGCTTGGACAATGTGGGCTGGGTATCAAGTATGTTGGTGCGTAAACTCACATTAAAAATACTGCCCTGGTTTGGCACGCTATGCAAGTTAAGCCGGCCATGCATCAACTTGACTAACTCCTTACAGATAACCAATCCCAGGCCCGTCCCCTGATAAGATCGATTTAATGCATCCTCCACTTGGGAAAAGGCAGTGAATAACTTACGTTTGTCTTCGTGGCTGATGCCTATACCTGTGTCTTCAATCCTGAGGTTAAACTCAAATATGTCATGTTCAAGAAATTTTCCCCGGGCTGACAAACGTATATGCCCATAATCAGTAAACTTTAATGCATTACCCAGTAAGTTATTGAGAATTTGTTTGATACGATAACTGTCGCCCATTAATTTTTGGGGCAGGGTTTCAATATCGAAAATAAACTCCAGGTTTTTAAGATGTGCAGATTTTGCCATTACCGCTATCACTTCCTCCAGCAGTTCATTTGGTGAAAAAGAATGATTGTTGATTTGCATCTTGCCCGCTTCTATTTTTGATACATCCAGTACATCGTTGACTATATTGAGGAGGTTGTCCGCAGCGGCATTAATAATATCCACCTGTTCTTTTTTGTCCTCAGGCAAGTTACCTGTTTGCAGCTCTTTGCTAAAGCCCAGTATGGCGTTAAGTGGCGTGCGTATTTCATGGCTCATGTTGGCCAGAAATTGTGATTTCACATAACTGGCGGCTACGGCATTTTTTCGGGCCAGATCCAAACGTACATTTTGCTCTTCAATAAGCTCCACATTATTGCGCAGATCGTCTGTGGCTTGTATGACCTCAAGCTCCAAATGCTGGCGACTTTTATCCATCAGTGCTAATGAAAACAGCCCGGCTTCGAGCAGTACACCGAATTGAAAACAATAGGAGGTAAAAAAATTGGTGGGCAATAATCCGACCAGGCCAAACATACCGATCAGGGCACTGAGAAATAGAATACCCCAGGCTATGATAAAATAACGGGCGGCGCGAAAGTTATTTCCAAGGCTTTCAAAGCCTGCGTAGGTGCAACAGCAGATGGTTACCGTGTTGAGCAGGAGAACGGCGGCGTTTTGCCAAAACGGCGGAAAAATCCTTAGCAATGACAAGGCACCGAGTATCGTCAACAACAACAAATTCAGTTTGATAAAGGGCAGCGTTTTTGGCGCGGTAACGGAGGCATCAAGAAATACACAAGTGAAAATCCCTGAGCCAATGCCTAGCAGCACAAAAATAATGTCTGTATGCAGGTTAAACCAGTTGGCGATTTCTGGTGCAAACAAAAGGTACATATGTCCACCCCAGACAAATTGCCACAGCAGTACGGTACATATATAACCCACGTAAGCCAGCAGGCTGTTTTCCTTGATACCCACAAATAACACTAAATTGTAAATCGCCAGGCTTAGTAAACTGCCGTAAAATAGCCCCCACAACAGGTTGTCATAAAGGTTATTTTTTTCATGCTTTTTCAGGGATTGGATTTTTAACGGAGCGATTAGACTGTTTCGTTCGCTCGTTAACCTGACAAAGAGGGCAGTGGTTTGTGCGTATGGTAAGTGTATTTTCATGGTGGGTAATCGAAAGTGCTGGGAGTCACCTTCTTTGCCTTGATAAGAGGCAGCAACGACTTGGCCCTTGTGCAGAAAGTACATATCGACGTTATTGAGTTGTGCAAACCCCACTTCCAATACCCAGTCCTGAGTTCGGGTGGCATTGCTTAAGGTGGTATATAGCCATAGACCCTGTGCGGAAAAACCATAATTAGGGTTGCTGCTGTTGTGATCAGTAAACTGGCTTAGGCGCTCATTTGCCTGGGTAATGGACAATTTACCGTCAGTTTCATGGAGTATTTTCACCTGGGGCGAAAGGTTTACCACTTGGTCTTGGGAGATCAGCTGCACTAAACTTTCTGCCCTGCAAAGACCGCTAATCAGCAGCAAGCAACAGCATAAAATAAGTCGTAGTACGCACCTGGATGGGGCTAAGAAGGCCAGCAGGAGTTTCAAAGAGTATAAGCCATATAATGTAATCGCCAGATTCCGTCCGAATTAATGCATTCACCTGTTGGCTGCGACAATAGCAACCGTTAGGATATAGGTATGTGAATACTACGCAGTATTACTACTGAGGAATAATTTATGTTACTTCGCCTTTTGATTCTACTTTCTTTTGTAAGCTTTGCGTTGTTTAGCGTACCACTACCTGTGGAAAAGCTCACGTTACCCAAAGGTTACGCCATTGATATTTTTGCCACGGGCGTGACAAATGCACGACAAATGGCTCGTAGTGACAATGGCATGATCTTCGTTGGTAGTCGCGGTGCAGGCGTGTTGCATGCTGTCATCGATAAAGATGGCGATGGAAAAGCTGATGAGGTGCTAGAAATCGCCCGGGGCTTAAATATGCCATCTGGCTTAACGATTAAAGGAGGGGATTTATATGTGGCTCAAGTGAGTCAAATTATTAAATACCCTAATATTGAACAAACATTCAGGAATTTACCCCCTGCAGAAGTTGTTATTGACGGATTACCGGATAAAAGCCATCACGGCTGGAAGTATATAGCCTTTGGTCCTGATGGCTGGTTATATTTACCCGTTGGGGCGCCCTGTAATATATGTGAAACCAATGGTGGTGAGAACTTCGATAATCCCGAATTTGCTTCGATTTTGAAATATAATCTGCAAACCAAAGAGCGTAAATGGGTGGCTAAAGGGGTACGTAACAGCGTAGGTTTTGATTGGCATCCCCAAAGCAAACAGATGTGGTTCAGTGACAATGGCCGAGATATGCTGGGGGATGATATCCCCCCTTGTGAAATCAATCGGGTAGACAGTGAGGGGGCACATTACGGTTATCCGTATTTTCATGGTGGTATTGTGCGGGATCCCGAGTTTGGCCAGGGAAAGGATCCGCAAGATTATGTCCAACCCGCCTATAAACTTGGGGCTCACGTTGCGCCTCTGGGTATTCATTTTTATCCGGGCGAGATGTTTGCCGACGAGGCCAAAGGCAATTTATTTGTCGCCGAACACGGTTCGTGGAACCGCAGCAAAAAATCTGGTTACCGGGTTATGATGGCCACAGTGCGAGATAATCAGGTAACCGCTTATCAACCCTTTATTCAAGGCTGGCTAAATGCCGATGAAAGCACCTGGGGACGCCCTGTCGCCTTGCTCACCCTGGCGGACGGCAGCATGTTGGTATCCGATGATTTCGCCAATGTGATTTATAGGGTAACCTATCAGCCATAATCGATTTGTTCCGTTTATTAACAAATGGGAAAATGAGTCTTTAAATATATACCCAAAGCCATTGGAGTGTAAGCAACCAATAATGCTGCAGCTCCAGGGGTAACGGGTATAAACCACATAAAATAACGCGGCCGATACAGTTCATTATGAGTCAAGACATTATCATTAATAAAGATGGCATCGAACAAATCCCGATGCGTCGCTTCACCGAAGAATCTTATCTCAATTATTCCATGTATGTGATCATGGATAGGGCGTTACCGCATATAGGTGATGGCCTGAAACCCGTACAGCGGCGTATTATTTATGCCATGTCGGAATTGGGGCTGAGCAATAACGCCAAATATAAAAAGTCGGCACGTACAGTGGGTGACGTATTAGGTAAGTTTCATCCCCATGGTGATTCGGCTTGTTATGAAGCTATGGTATTGATGGCGCAGCCCTTTTCTTATCGTTATCCGCTGGTCGATGGTCAGGGTAACTGGGGGGCACCGGATGATCCTAAATCCTTTGCTGCCATGCGTTATACCGAGTCCCGTTTATCCAAGTTCAGTGAAGTATTACTGACAGAGTTAGGTCAGGGCACGGTGGATTGGCAACCCAACTTCGACGGCACCATGGATGAGCCCAAAGTACTACCCGCGCGCCTGCCACATATTTTGCTTAATGGTATTACCGGCATAGCGGTGGGTATGGCCACGGACATCCCCCCCCATAATGTACGTGAAGTCGCCAACGCCTGTGCCTATTTATTGGATAATACCAAGGCTGAATTGCATGAATTGCTGAACTTTGTCCAGGGGCCGGATTACCCCACAGATGCAGAAATAATTACCCCTAAAGACGAAATCTATAAAATTTATGAAACGGGTCGCGGGTCAATCCGTATGCGCGGTGTATACCATGAAGATAGTGGTGACATCATTATCACCGCTTTGCCACATCAGGCTTCAGGGGGCAAAATTCTGGAACAGATTGCCGCCCAGATGCAGGCCAAAAAATTGCCTATGGTCAGTGATTTACGTGATGAGTCGGATCATGAAAACCCCACCCGATTACTGATCACCCCCCGGTCAAACCGGGTAGATATTGCCCAATTGATGCAACATCTATTTGCCACCACAGATTTGGAAAAAACCTACCGGGTCAATATCAATATGATCGGCCTGGATGGCCTTCCCAAGGTGAAGGATTTACTCACTATTTTGAGTGAATGGCTTATCTTCAGAAAAAACACTGTGGTACGCAGACTGCAATTTAGGCTGGATAAGGTGTTGGCACGGCTGCATATTCTGCAAGGCTTGATGATCGCTTTTTTAAATATTGATGAAGTCATTCGCATTATTCGTTATGAAGAAAAGCCTAAACAAGAGCTGATGACACGCTTTAATCTGTCGGATATTCAAGCTGAAGCCATTCTGGATTTGAAATTACGCCACCTGGCGAAGCTCGAAGAAATTAAAATCCAGGGCGAGCTAGACGAACTGGCTAAAGAGCGGGACGAGTTGCAACAACTTTTAGGTTCAGATCGGCGTTTGAAAACCCTGATCAAAAAAGAAATTCTCGCCGCCGCCGAAATATACGGCGATGATCGCCGTTCGCCCATAGTGACACGGGGCGAGTCTAAGGCGCTGAGTGAAAAAGAGCTGATACCTTCGGAAGCGATAACAGTAGTATTATCAGCCAAAGGCTGGGCGCGGTGTGCCAAAGGGCATGATGTGGATGAAAAAGGTTTAAGTTACAAAGCAGGGGATGAGTTTTTGGCCAGCTGTAGAGGCCGCAGTAATCAGCAAGTCGTCTTTATGGATAGTTCAGGGCGAGTGTTTTCCTGTGATGCCCACTTGTTACCTTCGGCGCGCAGTCAGGGAGAGCCCCTGACAGGGCGTTTTAGTATCGTCAGTGGTGAAAACGTCGAACATGTGCTTATGGGGCAAGACGAACAGCAATATTTGATGGCATCTGATGCAGGTTATGGTTTTGTGGGTAAGTTCACCGATATGGTGAGTAAAAATAAAGCCGGTAAAGCTTACTTATCACTGTCAAACGCGGCCAAAATCATTGCGCCGCAAGAGGTCAATAACCTGCAAACAGACTGGTGTATGGCCATCTCCAATGAAGGGCGTATGTTGATGTTTCCCCTGCGTGATTTGCCCAGTTTAGGTAAAGGCAAAGGTAACAAAATTATCAGTATCCCCTCAGCCAAAGCCCAATCCAAAGAAGAGTTTGTCAAAGTGTTGGCTGTGGTGCCCGAGGGGGCCAATGTCAAGATCATGGCTGGAAAGCGCGGCATGACCCTGTCGGCGGAAGACTTGTCACACTATCAAGGCGATCGCGGACGCAGAGGCAACAAGTTACCTCGGGGCCTACAGCGGGTAGATGGTATTGAAGTGGAAGGTGGCATAAGCGCCACCTCTACTGTGGATCCAACTGCTCAATAGAGAACATAAAGTCCAGGACCCCTTTTATGGGGGTACTTTTAGCATGATTAACGATTAGATGAGAGTGGGAGATGGGCAATGGGATGGATCAGTTGTTTACTTGCTTTAACGTTGCTAAGTGCCTCAGTCTTAGGCACTGAAACAGTCAAAATTAACGATGGCCAGTTAGCAGGTAGTCTCGATGGCACCACGGCTATTCACTCATTTAAAGGGATCCCTTTTGCTGCGCCCCCTGTGGGTGAGCTGCGTTGGCAGCCTCCGCAACCGGTACAACCCTGGTCTGGAGTGCGCGATGCTACGCAGTTTGCCAATCGTAGCATGCAAAACCCTATTTACAGCGACATGAAATTCCGTTCATCTGGGGTCAGTGAAGATAGCTTATATCTCAATGTATGGACCCCAGCAGAGGTTACAAAACAAAAACTGCCGGTACTGCTGTATTTCTATGGTGGTGGTTTTATTGCCGGTGCCGCTGATGAGCGCCGCTATGACGGTGCCAGCATGGCGCAACAAGATATAGTGGTCGTCACCGCTAACTATCGCCTGGGCGTCTTTGGCTTTTTTGCCCACCCGCAACTGTCAGCCCAGACCGATTATCATGGTTCGGGTAACTACAGTTTGTTGGATCAGCAGGCTGCCCTGCAATGGGTGGTGAATAATATTCAGGCCTTTGGCGGTGATCCAAAGCGTATCACCATAGGCGGGGAATCAGCGGGTTCAATCTCGGTTAGTGCGCTGCTGGCATCTCCGATGTCCAGGGATTTGATTGGCGGGGCGATTGGCCAAAGTGGATCTATTGTTGGGCCGCCAATTGACACCATGAGCTTGGCTGACGCGCAAGCCCAAGGGGAAAAATTGCAGGTGGCGCTTATGGGGGATAACAGTGCACACAGTTTTATGGCCCTGCGCCACATGCCAGCAGATGAATTATTAGCTAAGGCCACCGCCGCCGGTTTTACCTACTTTAGACCCAATATAGATGGCTATTTTTTGCCGGTATCTCCCCTGACTATCTATCAAAATGGCCAGCATGGTGATGTACCGCTGCTGGTGGGTGACAATTCCCAGGAAGGAAGTTATCAGCAAATCCTTGACGGGCAAGAGCCGACACCACAGAACTATCAATGGGCGCTAAAACGTTTGTACCCTCAACATCATGCGCAGGTAGCGGCTTTATATCCAGCTAAGGACAGTGGCGAGGTGATGGCTGCGGCACAGGCCTTGGCCAGTGACCGTTTTATGGGTTTTGCCACCTGGAACTGGATAGACCTGGCCAGTGCCCACAATAAAAAACCCAGTTATTATTATTTTTATGACCATATTCGCCCTGTAAGCAAAGAACAGCAGGAGGTGGCGGGACAACCTCAACCCACTCCATTAGGAGCGGTGCACTCGGCGGAAATCGAATATGCTCTGGGTAATTTACAGGTTAATCCGTTATATCAATGGCAAGCCGACGATCACCTTGTATCATCATTGATGCAGCAATATTTTGCCAACTTTATTAAACAAGGTGATCCCAATGGCCAGAGCCTGGTCAACTGGCCAAGATTTTCCCAAGGCAAGCGGTTGGTGATCAACCGCTCGCCCCATGTCCAGGAAATGGCGCCGTTGCATGCCAGGTATCTATTTCATCGCCAGTACTATACAGCCCAAGAACAATAAGACAGTTCACGCTTCGCCCATAGGCGGCCCATCCCAAACATTGAGTATGTCCATGGCCAATCAATTTAAAAAAGAATACCTAGTAGTGGCGCAAAACGCCTCAGGGCGCAATATGAATGTGCCCCTGTATCGCTTTATCGGCGAAAAACCTGGGCCCAAGGTGTATATCCAAAGCTCCATTCATGGCGCAGAAGTGCAGGGTAATGTGGTGATATACCATCTGATCCAACAATTAAAGAACATGCCGCTGTGCGGCGAAGTCATCTTGGTACCCAATTGCAATCCCGTGGGTACCAATATCAAGGCCGGGGAATATACCCTGGGGCGGTTTGACCCAGTCAACGGCACCAATTGGAATCGTGGCTATTTTTATGATCCTGCTCTGGTGGCAGAATTTGCCCAAAGCGTGCCAAACGACGAATCTGTGCCCGCTATCAAAGCCCGATTCAGACAACTGGTTAAGTCCCGCCTGGCACAAAAACTTAAGGAAACCTGGGGTATAGGCTTGGCTCAGCGATTGAATTTAAAGCTGCAACAGTTAGCATTTGATGCGGATATCGTGCTGGATTTACACAATGGGCCTGTGTCCACCCGGCATATATACGTGCCTGAATACGCCAGACAGTCCGCCCTGCTATTTAATATTCCTCACGTAATATTAATTCCCAATGCCTTTGCCGGCGCGCTGGATGAAGCGACATTTTGCCCTTGGTGGACCTTACAACAACGGATAAGTGAGAAGCGGGGGGAGGCCGTAGATTTTGCCGTGGAAGCTTTTACCCTGGAGATGGGCAGTCAGGAAGTCATCAGTTTTGTCGATGGTGAATATGACGCCAACAGCATTTTGGCTTATTTAAATGCCAAGGGCTGTTTGCCTGACTGTGATATTGAACCGCAAAAGATGACCCGCATGGCGACTACACTGGAGCATTATCGGGTGTTATATACCAAGGGTGGCGGCATAGTTGATTACGTGGCAAAACCCGGGCAGCGAATAAAAAAAGGCGACGTTCTGGCCAAAATACTCGATGTGGACGAACTCGATACGCCCAGAGCCACAAAAGAGATACTGGCCCCTTGTGATGTGATCCCCATATTGCACTTCCCATCGGCGTCCGTGCTTAGCGGTACTCAGCTGTATAAATGTTTTACTGAGTATTTTGAGTTATAACCGTGGTCAT
>JBKEFM010000131.1:0-12983 GCA_046709505.1 Paraglaciecola sp.
CCCAGCTATTGCGTAGTATCAGGCCTAATAAATAGCCTACCGCCGCACCTATACCCAGGCCAACGCCAAGGGTTAAACCAAACGCATAAAGGGTATGGCTAAGGGCATTCTGGGTAGAAATAATGTACTCGAATACCAGTACCGCCAGCAGCGCCCCTATGGGATCGATGATGATCCCTTCCCAGCGCAATATATTGGAAATTTTTGAGCTCGGACGTACAGTGCGTAACATGGGTACTATCACGGTAGGGCCGGTCACCGTGATTATTGCGCCGAATAAAAAAGCCATTTGCCAGGAAATATCTAGGGCAAAATGGGCGATGGGAGCCGCAACCATCCAGGTGATTAACGTACCAAGTGTACACAGGTTACGGACCATTGAACCATGTCCGCCTAAGTCTGCAAACCTCAATGTCAGGGCGCCTTCAAATAGAATGATGGCCACTGATAATGACACTATGGGAAATAAAAGATCACCAAATAACCTGTCAGCATCGATGATACCGGTAACAGGGCCAACCAGGATCCCTGCTACCAGCAGAGGCAAAATGGCCGGCATCTTAATTTTATAGGCCAGGTACTGGCAGGCAATGGAGATTAAGCCAACGGCGACTAAAGGTATAACAGGATCGTCCAAAATGAGTCCTTTCAAATAACGGGTGTTTTATAAGGGTGATCTGAGCACAATATCCCCTTTAAAAGCAACGGTAATTGAGTGTTAATTGACCTCAATACACAGTATTCAGTGGTGCCCGGGGTTATGTTTAGCAGATATTTACCAAGGGGGGACAATCAGTCGGCTGACCAAACATGCCTGGCACTATACCCGTCACCCTTGAAGCTGCAACTTCAATAATTTTGGGTATATACTGGCGATTAATAGTCGTGCAAACCCCCATTTTAAAAACGCCTGTTAACTGAGGTTGTGACAAAGGAGGTTACCCAAGCATAAGCGAACAAAAACATATGCAGCCATTAACACAATACTCTCATTCTTATCAGCCAGGGAAAATTTCCGTGATGGATGATTTTCATATTTTAAGCTGTTTAATAAGGCGTTTTAATGCGGCGGGTTTTAAGGGTTTAGGCAGGAAATGTAAGTGTTCTGCGATCGCCTGCTCGCGCACGTCATCGCTTTGATTGGCGGAATTTAAAATACCGGCAATAGGCAGTGTAAATCGTTGGCGAATGGCCTGGGATACGTCAATACCTGTTGCCCCATGGTCGAGTTGATAATCGAGTAACATCAAGTCTATGGCAGTGGTACATTGGGCTATGGCGTTATGTACGTCTTTTGCCACCAGCACAGTCGCTCCCCAACCTGAAAGCAGTGTATCCATAGCGGATAAAATTTGTGCATCATTATCGACAATCAATACCCGCTTGTTGATGAGCAACAAATTACTGTCAGTTTGCAGCACCTGTTGGGGTTTGAGATGAATATTTTGTAATGCGCCAATAGGCACGGCCACCTCAAAACAGGTACCTTTGCCCAGATTGGATACCAGCGATACCGGGTGGTTAAGCAAAGAACTGATACGTTCCACTATCGTTAAGCCTAATCCCAAGCCCTGGGAACTGTTATCGCTTTCGAGCTGGTGAAATTCAAGAAATATCTCTTGCTGCTTATCCTTGGCTATGCCGCTGCCAGTATCAATTATGCAGATACGAGCCAGGCCAGAGGAACGTTTAACACCAATCAGGATACGTCCTTTATGGGTGTATCGCACGGCATTGGAGATCAAGTTTTGTATAATGCGCCTCAGTAACTTACGATCGGACATTATGGGTAAACTGCTATTTACATAGGTTAGACGTAATCCTTTTTGCTGCGCCAAGGCGGTAAATTCATCGATCATAGGTAGTAGCAGCTCATGTAAGGAAAAGGTTTGGATATTAGTCTGAAGTATACCGGACTCCAGGCGAGTCATATCCAATAGCATGGTGAGTAACTCTTCCGCGCTCCCCAAAGATTGCACCAGCTTATGGCTCATGTCAGCTATTTCCTGGTTAGGCGCATGCTGTTTTATCATGGACGCAAATAGAGAGGCTGCGTTAAAGGGTTGCATCAGATCATGGCCGGCGGCCGCTAAAAACTTGGTTTTACTGTCATTGGCATTCTCAGCATCACGCCTGGCCACGTCCAAGGCACTATTAGCGGTCTGTAGCTGTAAAGTACGCTCTTCAACGCGAGATTCCAGATGAGATTTAGCCTGGCGCAACTGTTGTTGAATATCTATGTATTCGCTAATATCACTGTAAGTGGTGACAAAGCCCCCGCCGGGTAAAGCACTGCCATTTAACTCAATGACCTGTCCATTTTCCTGATGGCGAACATATTTATAACGGCTACCGGATTGGATGTACTCCACCCGTTTTTCAATTTCTGTTTCGATATCCTTACTGTGCCCAAACAAGCCGCGCTGGGCATTAAACCTGAGTAATTCCTGTATGGATAACCCGACTTTGATAAAATTGGGGGGGTAGGTAAAAAGTTCTACATAACGTTGATTCCAGGCGAGTAATCTAAGATCCCGGTCAAGTACGCTGATCCCTTGTTGAATGTGCTCAACGGAAGATTGTAATACTTCGTGATTGAATTGGAATGTTTGGCTTGCCTCTTCAACCAGCTCCACCCAATCTGCCAAAGCCACTTCTTTTTTCTCACTTATAGCAGAGAGTAAAATACGGGCGCTGGCGCTGCCAACCTGACTGGCCAGCTCACTTTCGATGGTGTTGAGTAACGTTGGACTGGCATAACCGGAAAGCTGGGCTGCGGATAAGTTTGTCACTAAACGTAGGTGATGTTTTGCCCCCCAGACCCTTTCGGTGACGGCCAATAGGCTTGACATTTTCACGGCACGATTAAGCACAGGTATGCCCTGATCCAGAGGACTGAAGCCATTCCTCTGGTGGGTTGACGATGTCAGCCAGGATACTAGGACAAACACCCCTATGTTAATCAGTAGACTAAGCAGGAACCCCTGGGCCAACGCCAAATCGGTAGGCGGTGGATTAAAATAGTAACTGGCAGTAATGCTGGGCCATAACAGCCAGTAACCCCAGCACAGTGCACCACAAATCAAAGCGATATGTGCCGCCAATTTATTGCCCCGTTTCCAGTACAGACCAAGTAATAAAATCGGCATGGTCTGTGAGAGTAAGGCTATGGCAATGATGCCACTTTTTACCAAAGATGAGGATTGGCTAATATCCAGGTGATAAAGGTAGGCAAGGCCTAAGACCACTAATACCGTCAGGCGGCGGATCAACAGGATAATATTGGGTTTTAAATTGTGTCCCTGCTTGGTTCGCAACTCAAAGGTAAACCACAGGGGTGTCACCAGGTTGTTGGAAATCATGATACCCATTGCGAGAGTGGCAACAATGATCATGCTGGTGGCTGCGGCCAGCCCGCCAATAAAGGCGATAAGTGTGATCCAGGCGTTACCGGCAAAAACCGGCAGCGCCAGAGCGTAAGTATCGGTACTGACAGTACCCGAGGCAAAAATCATGTGCCCGCCCAGAGCTATGGGTAAGATAAAAAAAGTCATACCAAGCAGGTATAAAGGAAAGAGCCAACGGGCAGTATTGAGCTCCTGCTCGCCATTATTTTCGATAAAGTTAATGTGAAACTGCCTGGGAAGGCAAAACATCGAGCACACCCCAAGTAACATTTGACTGGCATACACCCAGACAGCTGAATCGGCATCGATTATGGCCTTACTGCGAGGATTGAGCTGGGCCTTGCCCAATAGGTCAAATATGCCATCGAACAGGCTGTAACAAACAAATAAGCCCACGATCATCAGTGCCAGCAATTTGACCACTGACTCAAAGGCAACGGTTAACATCAGTCCCGGATGTTTGTCGGTGAGACTCAAAGAGCGGGTGCCAAACAAGATTGTAAATAGGGCCATTAATAAGGCTACGTAAAATCCCACGCTATCTGGCCATAAATCATCTCGGCCTGTTACCACACTGATCCCGCGAGTCACCGCGTCGAGTTGTAAGGCGATGTAGGGCACCACGCCAATAAAACACAGTAGGGTAACGAGGGCCGCCAGCATATGTGACTTGTCGTAGCGCAAGCTGATGAAATCGGCTAACGAACTAATATTGTGTTGATGACAAAGATTGGCTATACGCCTCAGAACGGGATGGGCAAACAAAAAGACGCCTATGATACCCAGGTAAGTGGGAATAAATGCCCAGCCATATTGGGCAGCCTGGGTGGTTGTGCCGAAAAATGCCCAGGAAGTGCAATGTACGCCCAAAGCCAAACTGTAGATGTAAGGATGCTGTTGGCCACCGTTGAAGTGTTTATCTCCCCAAAAGGCCAAAACAAAGAGGATCAGCAGATAACCAAGAATTATCGCTATCAAACTCCAGACACTGAACATATCTTACCAAAATAAGTTTATATATCAGCACTCTACCTTGAACCCACGGCAGGTAAAAGCACTGTTTTAGTATTTTTATAAAGGTTTATTTAACAGACAAAATTGAAAACATGCAAAATTTCCCCTTGAAGCTCGACAAACTAACCCCATAAATAGCTGCAATTGAAATTAGGCTTAGCGTGACGCCAAGTAGCTTAGCGTGACGCCAAGTAAACGGAGTAAATATGAGTAACGAAGAGCAGGCTCAAAACGAAGATGCACAACCGGTAATGGCAGATGTTGATGCAACCCAGGATACAGGCGTTGATGCTGAGCCTGCGGCAGAGCAGTTAACACCTGAGCAATTGCGTATTGAGGAGCTAGAAGCTGCACTTGCCGCCTCTGAGGGAATGGTCGCTGCACAAAAAGACTCTGTGATACGTGCTATCGCGGATGCGGACAACGTGCGTAAGCGTGCTCAACTAGATATAGATAAAGCACGTAAATTTGCCCTGGAAAAATTTGCGGCTGAATTATTACCTGTGGCTGACAATCTGGAGCGAGCCCTGCAGGTTGCCGATCCAGCTAATGAATCCATTAAACCCGTGGTGGACGGTGTTGAGTTAACCCTTAAATCGTTTATCAGCGGTATTGAAAAATTCGGCATCGAGGTTATTGACCCCCAAGGCCAACTTTTCAATCCCGAACTGCATCAGGCTATGTCCATGCAGGAAAATGCCGAACTGGCTCCTAATACAGTGATGGCAGTAATGCAAAAAGGTTATGTATTAAATGGTCGATTATTGCGTCCCGCTATGGTGATGGTGTCACGGGCACCGGAAAGTGGCGTAAATACTCAGGCTTAAGTGTAAACAGACAAACGTTATTTAATAAATATTGCATTTTTGTGGCAATTTTTTTTCAGTTAAGACATTGAAAAAAACTAGAATAACCCCACAAAGTGTACAGGCTTTAATAGAAATTTATTTGGAGAAAAACTAATGGGTAGAATCATTGGAATCGACTTAGGTACCACTAACTCGTGTGTTGCAGTTTTAGACGGCGGCAAAGCAAAAGTAATTGAAAATGCAGAAGGGGATCGTACGACTCCCTCGATAATAGCGTATAGCCAAGACGGCGAAACATTAGTCGGTCAACCGGCTAAACGTCAAGCGGTGACCAACCCGAAAAATACCTTATACGCGATCAAGCGTCTGATTGGCCGTCGCTTTGAAGACAAAGAAGTGCAACGTGATATCGACATTATGCCCTTCTCTATTATCAAAGCTGATAATGGCGATGCATGGGTAGAAGCAAAAGGCGAGAAAATGGCTCCGCCACAAATCTCTGCTGAAGTGTTGAAGAAAATGAAGAAAACCGCCGAAGATTACTTGGGTGAAGAAGTGACCGATGCGGTCATTACCGTACCCGCTTACTTTAATGATTCTCAGCGCCAAGCAACTAAAGATGCGGGCCGTATCGCTGGTCTTAACGTTAAACGTATTATCAACGAGCCAACAGCGGCTGCACTTGCCTACGGTATGGATAAAAAGAAAGGCGACAGCGTCGTTGCGGTATATGACCTGGGTGGGGGTACGTTTGATATCTCTATCATTGAAATTGATGAAGCCGAGGGCGAGCACACCTTTGAAGTATTGGCCACTAATGGTGATACCCACTTAGGCGGCGAAGATTTTGATAACCAGGTTATCAATTATCTGGTTGACCAATTCAAAAAAGAATCAGGTATGGATTTACGTAAAGATCCCCTGGCTATGCAACGTTTAAAAGAAGCGGGAGAGAAGGCTAAAATTGAACTTTCTTCTGCCCAGCAAACAGAAGTTAACTTACCTTACATCACGGCTGATGCCTCTGGTCCCAAGCATTTAACCATTAAATTGACCCGTGCCAAACTGGAGTCTTTGGTTGAAAGCATGGTTAAAGCTACCTTGGGCCCGTTAAAACAAGCCCTGGCGGATGCTAATTTATCCGTAAGTGATATCAACGATATCATCATGGTTGGCGGTCAAACCCGCATGCCATTAGTGCAAAAATATGTGACTGAATTTTTTGGTAAAGAGCCACGTAAAGACGTTAACCCAGATGAAGCCGTTGCAGTGGGTGCAGCTATACAAGGTGGTGTATTGTCTGGTGAGGTGAAAGATGTCTTGTTGCTCGACGTTACGCCATTGTCACTGGGTATCGAAACTATGGGCGGTGTGATGACCCCGTTAATAGAAAAGAATACTACAGTGCCCACCAAGAAGTCACAAACCTTCTCAACAGCTGAAGACAACCAGTCAGCGGTTACTGTGCACGTATTGCAGGGTGAGCGTAAGCAGGCGGCAACCAATAAATCTCTTGGTCAATTTAACCTTGAAGGTATCCGCCCCGGACAGCGTGGTGCACCGCAAATCGAAGTGACTTTTGATATCGATGCAGATGGTATTTTACATGTATCGGCTAAAGATAAAGATACTGGTAAAGAGCAAAAAATCACTATTAAAGCGTCTTCCGGTTTGAGTGAAGACGAAGTAGAAAAAATGGTACAGGATGCTGAAGCCAATAAAGAAGAAGATAAAAAATTCGAAGAGATGGTGCAAGTTCGCAACCAGGCTGATGGTTTAATCCACGGCACGCGTAAACAAGTTGAAGAAGCTGGCGATGCCTTGTCTGAAGAAGACAAAGCAGAAATTGAGACAGCGGTATCTGCACTTGAAGAAGCGGTGAAATCAGACGAAAAAGATGCAATCGATGCAAAAACTCAGGAGTTAATCCAGGCTTCTGCCAAGTTGATGGAAGTCGCTCAAGCGAAAGCCGCAGCGGATGCAGCAGCGGCCGGTGGCGAACAGGCAGAGGCCGGTTCAGCCAAAGCGGATGACGATGTGGTCGATGCCGAGTTTGAAGAAGTAAAAGACGACAAAAAATAAATTTTGTTGACTATACGATAGCCCTTGTTTTGTGCAAGGGCATGCTCGGGCGCATGGACTGGTTTCATAGCGCCCGTGTTTGTTTAAAAAACCATTTGCATTGAAATGGGCAGACAGGGAAAGACTGCCAATATTCAATAGCGTGGTTTACAAACACACATGAAAAGAATAGGCAATCTACCTTAGAGTAGGTGCACAAATATCAGGATAAACAAGCTATATGTCGAAGCGAGATTATTATGAAGTACTGGGAGTGGATAAAGGGGCTGCCGAGCGCGATATAAAAAAGGCCTATAAACGCCTGGCGATGAAATTCCACCCGGATCGAACTCAGGGCGATAAAGGACTGGAAGAAAAGTTCAAAGAAGTGCAAGAAGCCCATGAAATTCTTACCGATCAGCAAAAGCGTGAGGCTTATGATCAGTATGGTCACGCTGGTGTCGATCCTAATCGGGGCCAGGGAGGTCAGGGTAACGGTGATTTCGGCGATATTTTCGGCGATGTATTTGGTGATATTTTTGGTGGCGGCCGGGGTGGTGCACGACAATCTAGGGCCCGTCAAGGTTCTGATTTGCGTTACAATCTGGAACTTAGTCTGGAAGAAGCAGTACGTGGCAAAAGTGTCGAAATTCGTGTGCCTACGTTAGCCCAGTGTGAACCCTGTTCTGGTTCTGGAGCGAAAAAAGGCAGCAGCGCTAAAACCTGTAGTACCTGTCATGGCCAAGGCCAGGTGCAGATGCGTCAAGGTTTCTTCGCTGTTCAGCAAACCTGTCCTACTTGCTCGGGCAAGGGTAAAATAATTACAGATCCTTGTCGTGAGTGTCACGGTCAAGGTCGAGTGGAAAAATCTAAAACCTTATCGGTAAAAGTACCAGCAGGTGTGGATACCGGTGATCGTATTCGTCTTTCCAGTGAAGGTGAGGCAGGTGAAAGCGGTGCTCCTGCTGGTGATTTGTATGTGCAGGTGCATGTCAAAGAACACAAGATATTTACCCGCGATGGTAACAACCTGTATTGTGAAGTACCCCTTAGTTTTACCCGAGCTGCGCTGGGCGGAGAGATCAATGTTCCGACCCTGGAAGGCAAGGTAAAACTTAAAGTTACCCCTGAAACCCAAACCGGTAAGATGTTCCGGTTACGCAATAAAGGCGTAAAATCGGTCCGCAGTGGTAGCGTGGGTGATTTAATTTGCAAAGTTGTTATCGAAACGCCTGTCAACCTTAACAGCCGCCAAAAAGAGCTGTTGGACGAGTTGGAAGAATCTATGGGCAAGGGTAAGGATACGGCTAAAAATCGTCCTAAAGAAAGTGGTTTTTTTGATGGTGTTAAAAAATTCTTCGATGATTTAACCAATTAATTAGCGGTTTTATTATGGAGCCGTTGGAGCAAAAAAGCCGCATTGCCAGCGGCTTTTTTTATCCACATTAGTAAGGTAGTGGCGATGACATCATCGCTATTAACGATTCAAAACGGGCAATAATGTAGCAAATTGTAGATATTCTTGCTTAAACGTAAAATTATTGGCAAATTTCTTTAATTTTACCCTTGTCTCAAGTAACTTGGAGGCCATACAGTCTATGCCCTACAATTCAATTTCTTAATCGGGTGATTTATTACAGTGGCTTTAAGTAAAACACAACTTTATCAAGAGGTGGCTAAGCAGGCCGGGTCTTTAATGGCCGGTGAATCTGATATGATCGCCAACCTGGCTAACCTCAGTGCGCTTATTTACATGCGTTTGCCTGACGTTAACTGGGCTGGATTTTATTTGCTGCAAAAAGATCAGCTGGTGCTTGGCCCGTTTCAAGGTAAACCTGCATGCATCAGAATACCTCTAGGCACAGGTGTCTGCGGCACGGCAGCAAAAACCGGATTGGCACAATGTATTTATGATGTGCACGAATTTACTGGCCATATAGCCTGTGACGCGCAGTCTAATTCCGAGGCTGTGTTACCCTTTTATCATCAAGGTAAACTATGGGGTGTTATGGATCTAGATAGTCCCAGTGTTGGCCGTTTCGATCAAGATGACATGAACGGCTTACAAGTGCTGGTTGATTTGTTGCAGGAAGCTGTGGGATGAAAAGCTCAGTGGATATCCATGTGGCGTTGGCCACAACTGAAGATATGGATTTTTGGGAAGACAGGACAGAAGAAGCTACTGACAGGTTTAATGCATTGCTGCATATGTTGTATGACAATGCCGATGAAGATATAGAAACCGCCAATTTAGAACACATGATCCACTATATCTGGGAAAACTGGCGAGAAGATAGTTATTTACTTGATATAGACGACGATGATCTACACGACTGGGTTGACCAATTATTGTCAACTTGGGATGATGAGCATCAACAACCCCGCTAACCACACGAACTAGAATATTTAATGGATAATCCTCAAAAGTTTTCAAACAGTAAAGAAGTCATCAATTTTTTAAGCGAAACATTCCCGGAATGTTTCAGTCTGACAGGCGATGCTAAGGCGCTTAAAATTGGTATTTTTCAAGATTTAGCCGAGAAATTAAAAGATGAAGCGCGCTTAAGTAAAACTCTGCTGCGTTCGTCTTTACGCCATTACACTAACAGTTGGCGCTACCTGCACAGCGTTAAAGAAGGCGCTTTTAGAGTTGACCTGGAGGGTAAAAATGATGCGCCGATCGAAAAAGAACACGCGGATCATGCAAAACTTCAACTAGACGAAAGCAAGGCCAAAGTGGCCGAAAAGCGTAAAGAGCAAAAAGCTGACAAGCCAGTTGCAAAGAAAAGTTACAAAAATAAAGGCGTCCCTGCATTTAAATCCTCGGATAAAGGAACTAATCAGGATAATGTGAAGCCCAAGGCTAAATTACCGCCGGCTGAGAAGTTGTCAACTGAGCAGATTGCGGCGGGAACTGCGGTTACAGTGAAGATAGGGAAAGTCCCTATGCCTGCAACCATCACAGACGTGAATAAAGACGGGATCCAAGTGCAACTTGATTCCGGTATGGTGGTAAAGGTTCAAGTAGACAATTTGAGGCTTGCCCGTTCTAAGAGGTAATTTAATGATAAATTTAATGCGCGTTTCCGCTGTTTCAGCGTTATTTGCTTTCAGTTCACTAGCCTTAGGGGTTAATCATGCCCAGAGTGTGCAAGACATTCCTGTGCTGAAACAAGAGTCTCAACATGCTGTATCAACCAAGCGGATATCGTCAAGCTTTTTGCGTTCTCATTATAAAGAAATTTCTCTTGATGATGAATTATCAGAAAAGATTTTCGACCGTTACATACGCTCATTAGACTTAAACCGGAGCGTGTTTTTAGCCTCAGATATTGCTGCATTCAGTGCTGACCAAGATAAGCTTGATGAAGCCATCAAAATGGGCGATTTGGATATTGCTTACCAGATTTATCAGCTCAATATGCAACGCAGGATCCAGCGTTACAACTTTGCTTTAAGCCTGCTTGACCAAGAATTTAATTATGAGATGGCCAATGACAGCTTTTCTTTCGACAGGGAAGAAGCATCTTGGCCGAAAAATACCGCCGAGCTGAACGAGTTATGGCGCCAGCGGGTTAAATATGATGCCCTTAACCTTAAATTGGCGGGTAAAGACTGGGCAAAGACCCAAGAATTGCTCACCAAGCGTTATGAGCGGGCCATTAAACGTTTAAAACAAACCACCAGTGAAGATGTCTTTCAAATTGTTATGAATTCGTTCGCCCGCAGTATTGAGGCTCATACGAGTTATCTTTCTCCTCGCAACGCCGAACGATTCCAAATGGAGATGAACCTGTCTTTCGAAGGAATAGGCGCGGTGTTGCTTAGCGAAGATGATTATACGGTGATCCGCAGTGTGGTACCTGGTGGCCCGGCTGATCTGTCTAATAAGATCAAGCCTGAAGATAAAATTGTTGGGGTGGCGCAAGACGACAGTGAATTTGTTGATGTGGTTGGATGGCGACTGGATGAAGTAGTCGAACTGATTAAAGGTCCCAAGGGCAGTGTGGTTAAGTTGCAAATCCAAAAAGGGGACACTGAAAGCGGCGTGCCCGAAGTTGTCAGCTTAACCCGAGACAAGATAAAGTTAGAAGACAGGGCAGCTAAATCCGAAGTGTACGTTCCTGAAACGGGCGCCCATAAAGGTGAAAAGCTGGGTGTGATCACTATACCGTCGTTTTATAACAACCTCAGTCAGGATGTGCGGGTAGAACTGAAAAGCTTAAAAGAGAAAGAAGTCGAAGGCATTATTGTCGATTTACGGGGTAACGGTGGTGGCTCTTTAACAGAAGCAACCTTACTTTCTGGTTTATTTTTCGAAAAGGGCCCAGTTGTACAAATTCGTGATGGCGCCGGGCGTATTCGTGTGGAACAGGACGTGGATGGCGTGACCTATTACGCAGGTCCATTAACCGTATTAGTTGATCGTTACAGTGCCTCAGCGTCAGAAATTTTTGCCGCTGCGATGCAAGATTATAGTCGGGCATTGATTTTGGGCGAACAGACTTTCGGTAAAGGTACAGTGCAACAACATCGTGGTTTAGGGCGAATTTACGATCTGTATGATAATCCTTTGGGCAGTGTGCAATTTACTATTGCCAAGTTCTATCGCATCAATGGTGGCAGTACCCAGCATTTGGGTGTGGTACCTGATGTGTTGTTTCCCTCCGCAATTGATCCTAAAGAATGGGGTGAGAGCCAGGAACAAAATGCCCTTCCCTGGGATAGTATTGAGCGTGCTAAATATTCAGCCTTCGGCGATACATCCGCATTAGCGGTAAAGTTAAGCGCGTTACATAGCCAACGTGTGCTTAGCGATCCTGAATTTACCTATATTTTTGAAGATATTGCAGAATATAAAAGCAAAAAAGAAGACAAAACTATTTCTCTGGTCGAATCACAGCGCATCGCAGACAAAAGTGAAATGGACGCCAAACAGTTAAAAAGGGCCAATGAACGTTTAGCCAGACAAGGTTTGGAGAAAGTCGCCAGCCTGGACGATTTACCGGATGAGCAGCCAGAAATCGATCCATTTTTAGATGAAGCGGCGAGCATCACCTTTGATTTGCTCGGTACAGGTAAATACGCTATTCACAGTAAATAAAGTACAAAAAAATAAAATAAAAAAGGGCTATATAGCCCTTTTTTGTTATAAGCTCGATTTTAGTTAGCATGGAATGCTTGTGAACGATAAACTGCGTAAAAAATGGATTTAAAAAAGTACCTGGCTGTGCTGACTAGGCATGGCCATATTTATTCGGTAGCCAATGCAACGAATAACAAAAACCTCAAAACAATAAAAAACAATAGAAGGTGATTGATGAGTGCACGCGGAGAATTTTCATCTCGAATAGGGTTTGTCCTTGCAGCAGCAGGTTCGGCCGTTGGATTAGGTAATATCTGGGGGTTTCCTACTCAGGTCGCCAGTAATGGCGGAGCGGCCTTTGTGCTGGTATACGTGTTACTGGCATTTGTGTTGGCTTATCCAGTATTGATGGCCGAATTAATAATTGGCCGAGCCACTCGGGCTAACATGGTGGATGCCCTGGGTAAGATATCCGGCAGTCGCCTGGGTAAAGCCACAGGGATTTGGGGCTTTATTACGGTGTCATTGATATTGGCGTTTTACGCCATAGTCGCCGGATGGATGATTACTTATTTTCTTGAATCCATCACCCAGATTGTTGGCTGG
>JBKEFM010000132.1:0-12968 GCA_046709505.1 Paraglaciecola sp.
TAAGTACTCTATCTATACTCTTAATTATTTTAGCTCTTTCTGGGTTATCTAAATTGACTTTTGATTTCTCCATAGTCTCATTTGTAATAGCCAATTCTTTTCTAAATCCATCAAAATCTCTATCACTTTCGCTAATAATATAGTCTTTTACTTGCATACGAAGTCCAAGCATATTGGTTTGTAGGTTCCTCGAGAGATTAGAATCATTGACCAGCGCTCTATAGCTTTCAAAACCAGTACTTGCAGCACTTATACCTAGTAACGCACTTGTTGTTATTACTAAGACCAGAAATATAATGATACCAAATCCAACTACCAATAAGGTTTTCAAATTAAAATTATTTAACATAATCCAAACTCTCTCAATATTATTAAACAAATATTTTTGGTATCGGCTAGTTAAAAACACCAAACCTAAAATTAACATTTTGACAGATAAACGTTACAGTAAATTCATGACACACTTCCTAATAATTAAATTGTCACTCTATTTGTGATTAACTCACACATTATTAATACTTAAAATAATGTATATGCTGGATTGTTTATTTAATTTTCAATACTACCAACAATAGACATTTCATCTGCAGAAAATACATTCTCGATATTAAGCAAGATCAAAAAAATTCCAGCGACTTTTGCCATTCCGCTGATAAATTTAGTATTTATTTTATTGCCAAAAAAAGGGCTAGGCTCAATATCATTAGTGTTAATATCAATTACTTCATTTACTATATCGACTGTAATCCCAATTTCTAGATCACAATCACTTACTTTAATTTCATAAATAATAATACTGGTCCGCTTTGTGGGTATTACTGGTTTCCCAACAAAATGAAGTCCTAAATCAATCACGGGAACAACCCTACCACGAAGATTAATCACTCCTAAAATAAAATCAGGTGTCGTCGGTACTTCCGTCAAATCTCTAAATTTAATAATTTCTTTAATATTTATTATTTCAAGACCATATGATGTACCATTCATCTGAAACGTTAAATATTGTTGAATCAGTATTAAATCGTCAATATTTTTTATGTTCAACATTTCTTCTTGCATTTCTTTATCTACCTATTTTGTTACTTAAAT
This sequence comes from Paraglaciecola sp., assembly GCA_046709505.1. GTDB lineage: Bacteria > Pseudomonadota > Gammaproteobacteria > Enterobacterales > Alteromonadaceae > Paraglaciecola. The sequence goes on from JBKEFM010000132.1 coordinate 1,090, forward strand.
CACAGTATTAGAAGTAGTAAATTTATTTTTTCCAGCATTGATAACCATATTAATAATTGCAGGTGTGTCTATTACCATCGCAACTTCACCACTGCCTAGAATGGTTGCACCACTGATCCCTTTCAAGTTTTTAAATATATCACCGAGTGGCTTGATAACAGTTTGGTGTTCACCTAATAATTCATCAACGACAAAACCCGCTTTTTTACCCGCGTGCTGCACGACAACAATATCGTCCCTATGCCCCTCACATTCATTTCTTTGTTCACCAAATAATTCACTTAAATACATAAATGGAAGTATTTCTCCCCGTAAATGCACATAATTATCGCCTTTATTTTCGCCCCGAAGTGCTTTATCTAATTCAAGACACTCATCAATCATTGACAGTGGCACAATATATTTTCCATCACCTACACGTATTTGGAAACCATCGATTATCGCCAGTGTCAGTGGTAACCGAATAGTTATACTACTGCCTATATCTACTTCACTGGTTAATTCAATCGTACCACGTAATGATTCGATGTTTGTCCGCACCACATCCATGCCAACACCGCGACCTGATAAATTATTGACTTGTTCTGCAGTAGAGAAACCAGGAGTGAAAATTAACTGGTATATTTCTTGATCAGTTAATTTCTGGTCTGGTTGAATTAATCCTTTTTCAAGAGCTTTATTTATTATATTTTCTTTTTGTAGGCCTCGTCCATCATCTTTTATACGTATAACAATACTACCGGATTCATGAAAAGCATCTAAGTTTAGTGTCCCATTAGATGGTTTACCCAGAGCCAGACGTTCTTCAGGTAATTCAATACCATGGTCAATAGAATTTCTAACCAAATGCATTAATGGGTCGCCAATTTTTTCTATTAGGGTTTTATCCAATTCAGTATCTTCACCGCTAATATGAAGGTCAATATTCTTTCCAAGGTCGCGACTAACTTCACGTACAACACGGTTAAATCGAGAAAAAATTTCACCTATGGGGATCATGCGTAAACCCAATGCTGTGTCACGCACTTCTTCAACTAAACGTAATAAATTTTCCATTGCTTCATTCATCTTTGAATCAGCAAGTCGAGTTGCATGTAGTTCGGCATTTGCAGAGCCAATAACGAGCTCGCCTACTAAGTTAACCAGGCTTTCAAGCTTACCTGCGTTAACACGAAGTGTTTGTTGGTTATTGCTACAACTTTTTCTGTTTACGTTTTGCTTTGTAACAGTCGCATCAACCACGGCTTTATTTGCCACATTTTGTTCAACACAAATGTGACTTGAGGGATAGATTAATGTGCTTTTATTAATGAGTACGGCATCATCATTCATCACATATTGAAGATTTAAAACAGCATCTTTTTCCAAAGGTGTTAGTGCACCGCAGGCAACCAGGATATCGCCAATACGCAGATTTTTTTCGGGTAATTGTTTAATAAATTGTATATAATCATTGATGTGGCTATGAGGTGGAAGAATACAAATTTTGCAATCATCTTTTACAAATTCGAATACATCCTCTATCTCTTCTTTGTTGCTACCAGGACCAAATAACTCGATTTCAAAACCCAAGTAACAGTTCTCAGCGTTGAATTCTGACCAAACAGGTATTCCATCATCTATTACGAAAACACTCTTTAGTTCACCTATTTTATTGAGGTAAGCGATGAATGATGCGGGATCCATACCATTACGTAAAACATTAACGCCATAGCGCAATGATATATGCCAATTATCACTTACAACCTCGTCGCTGCCTTTCGGTCCAGCGTCTTCACTAATAGGGGCTGTTGTATTATCCAGACCAGGTTCAATACTTAAATATTGATTTAAACGAACTATAAGTCCGTCATCTGCTTTTTTAATTTCTCCTGTGATACTGACCACACCATGTAAAGCATTTTTAACTAAAACTTCCAAATGATCGCGACTTAATAAGAATAGTGAGACCAGTTCTTCATTAAGACAAAGATTACTTTCCCTGATATCAACTAATACACTTTCAACTACATGAGTAAATTCAACAATACTGTGTAAGCCAAAAAGTCCCGCAGCCCCTTTAATAGTATGAAACGTACGAAATAGATCGTTAATCCCTTCTGTAACTTCCGCTTTATTACTTAAATCATTTAAGTTAAGTAATGCTTTCTCAGCAATCTGTAATAAATCATCCGCCTCATCAGAAAACACTTGCAAACCCTGATCGCTCATATGTTATCTTCTTTATTTAAAATATTATTAACGCTGTAATCTTCCATCAATTTAATAATCACTGCACTTGCTGAAGATATTTTAAGTTTTTTATCTTTTGAGATAAGCTCACGTTTTAAAGCTAATAACAATTGAATTCCTGTGGTGTCAATTTCTTTAACGGCACTTAAATCAAGATCAATTTCTTGAAAAATATCAATTATTTCACTTAAGCCATCTTTAAGCTCTTTAATCGAATAAATTGTCATATCATCATCAATAGTCACTTTACATAACCCATTAACTTTAATGTCATGAACTATTTTAAGAGGCATTTTAATTCCTAATTTATTTTTTGGTAAACCTATTGCTTATGACGTTAGCCGGTATTTACACCCTTTTACTACCCAAATGTCATCCGTACTGGCTGGCCTTGCTAACTCAACGCAAAGTCTGAGATAAATATTATCTTACCAGTCGTGCCTAGCCCTAACGTCTTGTCTACTCAGTAGACATTACCCATTAAATATTTTATTTCCATCGCTAAAGACTTGATTCGTGAATTGGGGTAACAAATTTATTATCATAAAATACCTTGTTAAAGGTAAGTACGTACTGGTAAAAATGTATGGCTGATGACGACACGACCTAGATTACAACAACCTTTAGCGTTTAAACTGGGAATAGGTCTATTACCATATACTGGAAACACATACCTTACTGATAAACACATATTCAATATCGCTTGTAACACTTTATTTCTGCACCACAGCATTTCATAAATTCAAATAAATTATCTCCGTGGCAAACTAAACTTTATTTTTCCATAAGCTGAATCCTTTAATAATAATTTAAATATAAAATCTAACCGTGACTGATTAATACGGGTAGTCAGGTTGTTAATTGTTAAAAACTTTTCGGGCTTAAATTTATTTTTATGGAATTAATTTCGTAACGACATCTAATAACTTAGGAGGTTGAAAAGGTTTTACGATCCATGCTTTAGCACCAGCGTCTTTACCTTCTTGAATCTTTTTTTGCCCGGCTTCAGTAGTTAACATGCATATGGGAGTAAATTTATAACCTGGTAGTTTTTTAACCTCTTTTACAAATGTAATACCGTCCATAATAGGCATGTTGACATCACTGACTATCAAATGTACTTTTTGACCTGTTAGCTTACCCAAGGCATCTTGGCCATCACAACTTTCGATAACATCATAACCGGCTCCCCTTAAGGCAATAACGACGACACTTCTCACTGAAGCTGAATCATCAACAATAAGTATGGTTTTTGACATATTTTATTTTTCCTTTAAAAAAATATAACTTCGCCATCATTTAACGTTTTTACAGTACTATCATTAGCTGCTTGATGAGTGAATTCTTGATGAAAATCTCGTTCACTTTTCGTTGTATAATTTTGCGCCATTTGATCTAATAACTTCGGAACATTAAGATTTTCAGGTTCCATGATTTTTTCAGTTAATTGAAATAAGTTTTTTCTAACATGATCCAAAATTTGTGAAACCCTATCTTGAAATTGAATGGAAACTAACGCACATTCTATTTTCTTTCGAACTTCTAAAGATAAACATTCCAATTTTTTTGCATCTTTATCACCCGCCGCTTTAGTTTCATTATATTGAATAATAACGGCTTTTATATTCTCATTAGCAGTCACAGCAAGTTTATTTCCAGTATCACCATCAATACTAAAGTTTTGTGATAAATTATTATACTGTTCACTAACATTAATCACAGTAGTAATAATTTTATCGGCTATTTCACCTGAACTGTTGGCTAGATTGCGTACTTCATCAGCGACCACAGCAAATCCCAGACCTGCATCCCCGGCTCTAGCCGCCTCAATTGCAGCATTAAGGGCTAAAAGATTGGTTTGAGCGGCAATATTGCCCACATCACGAGCCATACTCTTTAAATTTTCAGTAAAACTAGAAAGTTCAAATATTTGCTCTGGGGATTTAATTCTCATGTCGATTAGCTGATTTAAGGTTTGAGAAACAATGTCTAAACGATCTTTTATTTTTGTTGTCGATAGTAAATTAACAACATCACGGTCACTCACTATAATATTCAAATCATTAACCATACCAATAAATTGATCCGAGAGTTCATTCATTTCATGTGTAGATATTTTAATGCAATCATTTATCTGATGATTCCAAATAGGTAGAAAATGTGTACCAATAGATTTTAATGACTCAATTGAAATTTGGTCTTTTTGAATTTTTTCTTCTAACATAGAAATCTTTAATGTTAATTCATCATTTTTTTTATTGGTTGCAGTCAGTGTCTTATTCTTTAAATTACCAAAATAAAATTCGACCATTATCAGGCCAAAAACAATAACCAAAAACATAACATGATCACTGAGCGCCATAATTATTAACGCTATTAAACTGATAATTCCTGGAGGTAGCATATTACTTAAGCTATTATGTTTTGCCATAATTCTATCCTGGCTAACTTTTTTATGAAAAAAAATTTCATATAAATTTCATTATCCGATCAATAAAAACAGATAATCCCATCACAATTGGTGCCTTTACTCATCTCAAATGACTATCTACTTTTAAGGACGTTTAGATAAGTAATCTATATATAAAATTAAACAGTTTCTGCTATTTTAGCAGGCCACTTTTTCGGATCGAGGAGCTTTGAAAGTGTTATATTCAGATGGCCTCATCTGGATCATCAGCAGGAACAATATGTTATCCGCTGGATATTTATCAATTATGGATACAAGGTGATCTGCAAAAATTTTACATAGCTCCGTCAACTATTAACGCTCACTGTCTATTGTTGACTACAATTCATACTACCATTCGATAGTTCAAGGTGTATATTAGACAAAAGTTTCGTTAACTTTATTTACCAACGTAACAAGACATAGGCACCAAACTTCGCGCCGTTGAGCCTGCCAACAAAGACCCAAGCCATTTGACACTTTGTTCATCAAAATCGTATTTATGCGTCGTTTTTATTTGTCTTGGTTAGTATCACTAGTGATGGATAGCGCTAAACACCTCGCACTTTGCCCAAGATTCCCGACCAGATAGTTTTGCTTGCCTGCGCAACAAACCCCGCATCGGTGACTGACACTAAAAAGTGATGGTTGACAGTAAAATAATGGGAATAGTGGAGAAACATAAAGATATAACTAAGCAATGGTCGTTCCTTGCAAATAGCGAAAACGCAGAGCTAAAGTCGCTGGTGCATTCCCTTTGGGCGAGTTTTAAACTCGCTTACTCTGCGTTGCTCGAACTAGAAAGAACACCACTATTACTTCATTCAAGCGCCTTGATTAAGCCCGTCTGAATTCTCGCTGAGCGATCACTTACCAAAATGGATTGGTATTAGACAGCTAAAAATCAATAATTCGCCTTTGATAAGGCTATTGTATTCATATTTCTCACGGGTAAAGGTAGGATAGTAAAGCAGTGTGTCTTGCAGCAGACCACCGAAATATGGGTTATTTGGCAATTCCATTTCAATCTATTGTTAATAGGCCATCTCTGATGCCCTGCGTACCCCATGGATCAAGATTATTTGCTCTAGAGACTGGGTTAGTTTGGGCAATAATTAGGATGGAATGCTATAAACACCTCACCTGTGGGCTAAAGTTACCAACAGGTGGATTTATACGACATCAATAGTAGTGACGGTAAACAAGCCTGGCATCGGCGGTTGAATACAAGGCTTATGAGTGCCAGGCAGACAGGGCTAAAGTATTAGCTGTGCTGCAAGCAAAACAAACTGAATAAAAAGATTAAACAACAATTATTTACCCTTAACCTGAGCAAGTAAACTACGGTGATCAATACTGCTAGGCAGACGCTCAACAACCCATAACAAATAACCTGCAACCTCTGCCAGTCAAGCCAAGGCTTAACGGGCGAAGGTTGGATGGCCAGTAAAAGGTTACGGCATCACATTATCAGGAGATATTAGCCGATAACGCCCCCATACTCCTGTTGCGCGGTAATCATTTCCGGCGCCCTTAGGGTTAACAGTTTACGCAAAGCACAAATCAGAAAAACAGTGGTTTCCAGGGGAGAGCGGGCATAAAAACTTTCCCATGCATGGCTCTTAAACTCGCTGTAATTTTCATCTCTGTGTGGATGTTGCTCCAAATAGGCAAGATTCACAGCATGACCTATAGTGACATCCACCACAATCGCCTCATCTATCATCAGGGTCGGGTTTTGTTGAAAGAAACTGGCCAGGGCGCTGAGGGTTTCTATGGTTAACTGGCGGTATTCTGCTGCCTGGATATTGTTCAACATATGGGCAACCAGCAGAGCAAACGAAGCTTCGCCCTTAGTCATGTCACTTAGCACCGAATCACTGTTGATACGGTTTCGTTTGTCCATTTTGTTACCGATCACCAGCGCCGGAGTATGGTGTAAAATGTGCCATATTTGTCCGTTAAACAGTTCAGTGCGTCTATCGATGGTACCTTGATGTTGACGCCATACCAGCCAGCCTTCTTTGGGGGTAGTCAGTTGCTCCAGACCCAGATCTTGCTGCCATTCGAGCTTTCCTGAGCTGTCTTGAGCATGCAGTTGTTCCAATTTTTGTGGTAGGTCAACCAGGGCTTGATACTCTTCCAAAACGGCTTCTAATCTGTTTTTGATCACAGAAGGAGGCATATCCATTAAGCTTTCGTAGGCTTGATCCGGGGTGGTGTGTTGATCCCGGGCCAGTTGGCTGGTTAACAAGATAATCAAATGGCTGACCCTTATGGTCAGCAATTCGCTAAAGAGCTTCGGACGGGCTCTGATCAGCACGCCTAAACATAACAGTACTTCTTGGGTCAGGATCTTGTCTCTGACATCTTCCCGGCAATAATTATGAATTTTTGCCATTAACTCCTCATCATTCAGTGGCTTGGATATCAACGAATCGCCAGTGTAGGATAGGCCCACCTGAATATATTTTTGCGCCACTAACATGGCACTCACTGCCAGACTTAAATGACTATCGACTTTATTGAGCAAACCGGACACATTGCGCAAGATTGTCCACAAACGTAAGCGACCTGCCTGGGAATACACTTCTTCGAGCAATTCACGAATACTGTGATTTTCATCCCCTAAGGTTATAGCCGTATCTATATCTCGTTTTTTGGCCAGGGCTGCCAGTAAGGCAATTTGTAAATAGAGATTATCGGCGTGAACTAACTGTTGGACCAACACATTCTCATTACTTTGCAGATCAATAGCCAATTCCTCGTTTGGCGTCAATGGCAAGTGTTTACCGGTGACGGCCAATAGCTTGGGCTGAGACAATAAACTGGCCAGGGGCTCATCGGGCAGGGTTAGATCATGCAGTTCATCGATACGTTCAATAGCGGCAGTGGCAGTGAGCTGGGCCATACGGCCGTGTTTGACAGGTATGCCCGCTACTTCGCCACTGGCAATCTGCTCCATCAGCTCGAAGAAGGAAGTACGATCCGCATTCAATAAATTGTGGGTTAACAATACTGTCACAGTCGGGCGGCCAACTTCCGTCCAGTTTCTGTGTAAATAGCTCAGTTCACTTTGAAAGCGTTGCACCAGCAGATCGATATCGTAGCTGATAAAAAATTCCTGTTGCATAAAATAAGGTGATAAACACACTGCACGTTGCTTACCCAACATATAGACCCGGCTGGTCATCAGGCTTTTTAATGTCCGGGGGATACGCCCGGTTAACCCCAGGCTGTCACAACGACCAACTTGGCCATGCACAGCGGCAATATCTTGTGGGCGATAAACCTTAACCGGTGCAATATCGTCAAGGGTTTCGGTGGCTACGCCATGAGCTGCCATTTCTTCTTGCAGGGCCTTGTCTTCGGCTAGAAATATCAGTTGCACCACGGGCCGTTTGGCTTGCTTGACGTGGCGTCGGCCCAGGGGATCGAGGTCCCCTGGGCGCAGTAATCCATCTTCGAGCATCGCCCCAAGCAAATACAGGCTTTGGGCCCATACCAGCGGCACGTTTTCATTGGGCAATCTATCCTGTGATTGAGGATTTTGCCGTTCCAGTTCAATAGACTCCTGTGGCACAAAATACAGTTCAGGTAACAGTTTAAAGCCGTTTTGCTCCACCAGCACACTGTCTAGGCGCTGGCGATAGTGTTTTATCTGCGGGGCATCATCGCGAAAAATAGCATCCAGGTACAAATAGGCATAAAACAACGGCCATTCGGATTCAATATGTTCAAACTGTTTAAGTTCTTGTTCTTCATAATGCAGGCGCCCTTCATCTTCCAGCACCGTTTGATGACCGTCACGCAAGAAGCGTTTTAAGCCATAACGGCCTTCGAGCTTGCTAATAATTTCATTGCGAACCTTATGGGACAATGCCTGATCCTGAACCGCGAAGGCGGGGAATCCTACAACACTTAACAGCGCCGCATCGATTTCCTTGGTATTGGACTCTCTGGGTAACATGGCGCTAAGGGTGATACTGGCCTGGGCAATGTTGTCTGGGGCCACATGAATAACCGTATTTTGCGAGCCTTTGGCACCAAACAGATTAAAACCCGATAAAGCCTCCAGCGCGGCTTTTGCCATGCCCAACGAGCTGGCGTTTAGCTCCACACTACCACTATTTGATTTGGCTCCGCGCTCCCAAATACCATAGTCGGGGGTGTGGTAGGCCCGTTCGATGTAATACACCAGATTTTGTACAAAACACACTTCTTCCTGAGTCCAGATCACTTCCAGACCTGAGGTTATCATCTGGGTCAGGGTTAACAGAAACACCGATGTGGCATCGATTTGCAGGTGCCCCCACTCCAGATCACCCACCACATTAGCACCTGTAATAGTGTCGTATTTGGCGTGCAGTGCATCATGGGGATTACGGGTTTTCTTAAATTCTTCCACCTTAGCCGATTGGGCCATCATGGAGCTTAATAAACCGCGCATTAATTTGATGGTGCGCTGTTGTAATTCAAATCCCCGGCCTTGGTCGTCGTCCAGATTACGATAGGCCAGCGCTAAGCCCCAAACAGCGAGAATGCTGTAAACGTTGTCCCGTACCCAGGCATCCTGATAATCGCCGTGCACAGTTACTGCGGTACTGGCGGGGAGTAATCCGCTGATTGGATGCTGCTTGTCGACAATGATTGACTTTACCTGGCGGTAGTAGTGATCAAGGTTGTTACGTAAATCGATACTTTGCATGTCAAAACTCTTGTTGAATATAGAATGTATGGGATGATGAAAAAATAACGGTCATCCGGATAAACGGTTTACCTCTAAATTATGACAATTTAAGGAACCAGTACGATGCCAGGTATCTGGCAATTTATGGGCCATAAATACGATTTTTGAGCCCCACAGGTGCAATTTGGTTAACTTACTGTTGGCACTTGCGTGAATAACAAACTTTAATAATACAATGTCACTTTTTTTGCGCAGCTTAGCCTGCCCACGACAAATTACCTATTTTTTCTCAACAACACAGGGTGTCAACCCCTGAATTGGCCATAATTGCACTAAGATAGTGCGTTAATCGGGGCCTGGTTGGTCCGTGTGTAAGAAATTAGACCTCACATTTTCCCAACATGAGGAAGACCCGACGTCTATCAATATAACCCCGTCTTCCTTGAAGCAGCAGCGATATTGGCTGGTTTTATAAACAACCTGTTATACCAACCAAAACCTGCTGATAAACATCTCCTGGAGATTCGCAAAACAGGCAAATAACAGTACACTGGGGGCCTATTATTTTTTATGCAGCTTACTATGCCTGATTTCACCTTGCTTGCGGTTTTCATTCCCACCTTTTTATTGGTCTCAATCACACCCGGTATGTGCATGACATTGGCCATGACACTGGGTATGAGCATAGGTGTGCGGCGCACCCTATGGATGATGTTGGGCGAAATGACAGGCGTTGCCTTAGTGGCTATTGCTGCTGTAATGGGGGTCGCCAGTATTATGCTTAACTACCCCAGTGTATTTACCCTGTTTAAGTGGCTCGGAGGCCTCTATCTGGCCTACTTGGGCATGAACATGTGGCGGGCAAAAGGTCATATCACCACGGGGCAAACCAGTACACTCCAAGCCAGTAATATACAATTGGTATCCCAGGGTTTTATCACAGCCGTGGCTAATCCCAAAGGTTGGGCCTTTATGGTTTCGTTATTGCCCCCTTTTATCAGTGTCAGTAAACCCATGGCGCCGCAAATGGCGGTACTGGTAGGCATTATAATGCTCAGTGAATTTGGCTGTATGTTAGCTTATGCTGCGGGTGGCAAAAGCTTAAGAGTATTTTTAAATACCGGCGACAATATTCGCTGGATGAACCGTATTGCCGGCAGTTTGCTAATAGCGGTAGGAGTGTGGCTGGCTGTGGGCTAATTTAGCTGGCCGCGCTGCCAAGTGCTTGACCCTCCAAGCACCTACCATTGACCACCTAATTAAAATATTTATCTACTCCCCTTGATCTCTATCAATAAAGCCCCCCGTTGTGGATTTATTTTTTCTGCTGATCCGTTATCGTAAGATCTATGGATTACTAGCAAGGAATAATAATGAATAAGATTATGTTGGTCTGTTTAGCAGCAATGGTTGCAGCCTTTAGTGGTTGCTCTTTTGGGCCCGATTCACCCAGAGGATTTAGCCTGCCAAAAGGAAGCGAGGCTATGGGTGAACAGGTATTTATTAAATATGAATGTCAGCTCTGCCACCAGCTAAATAACTATGAAGGTACTGACGGGGTGAAAGTCTTTGACCCACCCGTTAAACTGGGTGGCCGTTCAGCCAGAGTAAAAACCTATGCCGAGCTGGTTACCTCCATTATTAATCCTTCTCATAAACTGGCGCCAAGAGCCCCCTATGAAAGCGATGTATCCGATTTGGCTGGCAAATCAAAAATGAAAGTCTTTAATGATGTGATGACAGTGACCGAATTAATTAATCTGGTGTCGTTTTTACAGCCTAAATATGAGCTTCAGCCCATCACTTATACCCATTACGGCCAGTATCGTGTGCTTTAATGCCCAAAACTTACGTGAGCAGCACCTAATAAGGTGTTCAGCACCCCTGAACACCTTATTAGGTTTGTGATGTCCATATCAAGTATCACAAAAAACTTTTTTAGTACCGCTAATCCAATACCGGTAGCCCCGCAAATGATGTATCCCTACCCCGGATGGGCGATTAACTGGGTATGATCAACACCCAGGAAAACATTAATCAATAGCATCATGACACGAAGCTGTTGTTGAAGGTTGTAAACCGGCGCTTATGAGTACGTCTTGATTTTAGCTGCGATATAAGGTGCTAACGCGGTGACTATTAGTACAACAGGCCAGTAGCCAAGCCAAACAAAGGGATCCGTACCGATCCACAAAAAGCACCATTTGCGATGGCCAGTATCAGAATACCCCAAACCGCGAATGCCTTAGCTACCATTGCACATGAAAACTGATTCTCCACGGGCGCCTAACGTAGTGTGCTGGCGTACTGTTAAACAAACAATGGCCTATTCCACAAACATAACACTAGAGTGACACTAATACAGCATCCCCATTATCTGCCGGATCTAAGGTGGCAAGGCATTAATCTTTGCCCAACTCATCAGCAAAGGTGCTTAGCAGCGAACGGGTGAGACGCTTTTCGGCTAGACCGGCAAACAACCCTAGCAAAATCGCATCCTCTGGATTA
>JBKEFM010000133.1:0-12641 GCA_046709505.1 Paraglaciecola sp.
GTGCGGGATAGCTGCTGGTACATTTAAGGAGGATCAGGTCATCACAACCTGCCGCTCTGGCCGTGGTAACCGCTTGTTCAATTTCACTGAGGCTGGCCATACCTGTGGATATAAACAACGGTTTTCCGGTTGATGCTGCTTTATGAATAAGAGGGAGATCGGTTAATTCAAACGAAGCTATTTTGAAACAAGGCACGTCAAGTTCAACCAGAAAATCCACCGCAGCTTCGTCAAAGGGCGAGCTAAACCCCGCCATACCCAATGATTTAGCCCGTGCAAATAATATAGCGTGCCACCCATAGGGCGTCGCCGCTTTGGCATATAAATCATGCAAAGAGGCGCCATGCCATAAACTGTCTTTTTCTTGAATAACAAAGTCTTCAATTTCAACATCCAAGGTCATACTGTCAGCCGTAAAGGTTTGTAGCTTAATAGCATGTGCCCCTGCTTTAGCAGCCGCATCAACCATGGCAAGAGCGAGATCAAGTTGCTGGTTATGGTTGCCACTTAATTCTGCGATAATAAAAGGGGGATACTGCGCACCGATTTTGACATCGCCTAGGGTGATGAAATTATTTTTAGCTACTGACATTTTTTGCTCTAGCCTTATCTCTGGGCACTATACGTTTATCGGTTCTGTTCACTTAATCTTGAATGCATATTTTGCGCCAGATCACTGACAGTGAGCACACCCCACCTTGTTACAAGTTTAGCGGCAAATCTGCATTGTGTAGGCGCATGCACAATACAGTGTGGACCAAGGCATATGATCAGGGCTCACAATTAACGGCTGTGAATGTCCCATATCAATTTTCTATTCTGTCTTTCACATAAGCTTTATACATCAGTTCGGCTCGTTGCCAGTCTTCTAACGTATCAATGTCTTGCACTAGGTGCCGGGGCAAGACTATAGGAATACTGTGTTCACTAAATGTACTTTTAGCGTTTAAAAACGCAGCTGAACGCCCCCAGTAAAACTGGCCAGCATCATGATAAGCTTCCTCTAAATCTTGTGATCGTTTGGGGATATCATCAGGGCTAAAGGGCACCACGCCACCGTTTAGCATCTTCAGCGCACGTTGAACAGGAAACGCAAAACTGGTTACCGAGAACGCAAAATTTTTATCTTGGGCGCTTTGCAAACGGATAAAACCTTCAATTAATTTAGTGATTTGAATAAAAGGTGCCGTAGCATAAATACAACAGGTAAATTGTGGGTCAAAATAATGCTGCTGACAGAATTCAATTCCATGGCGCACCACAGGAACGGTGCCAATATAATCGTCAGATAAATGTTCAGGACGCATAAATGGTACCTCGGCACCATAATCCTTGGCGACGTCGGCGATCTGTTTACAATCTGTCGACACCATGACTTTATCAAATAATCTACACGCCGCTGCCGCTTCAATGGAATAGGCAATTAACGGTTTACCCGCAAATAATTTGATATTCTTACCAGGAATACGTTTGCTGCCCCCGCGAGCAGGAATGATGGCTAAATTCACTCCAGGTATCCCCTTAAACTAATAGTTGCTGTAACACATCGATAACCTGTTGCTGTTCCTTATCTGTCATCAATGGGAACAAAGGTAACGTAAGTGCATGGCTATAAAATCGCTCAGCGTTAGGGTAGTGACCCCGTTTAAACCCTAAACGTTGGTAATAGGGCTGTAAATGAATGGGGATATAATGCACGTTTACACCAATACCCTGGGTTCTTAATTGATCAAAAATAACACGTCTGTCATGTGCTTGTAATTCAACCGTAAACAGATGCCAGGCACTGTCCCTTAAGCTCGATTCTGGTGGCAAAATTAAGGGTGATTTCGCCAGTGCTTGCAGGTAAACAGCTGCTTTTTCACGCCTCAGCTGAATAAAATAATCGAGTTTACGTAGCTGAGATATACCAAGAGCCCCATGTAGATCGCTCAGGCGGTAATTGTACCCCAGCGCCTGTTGCTCGTAATACCAATCTCCCTGGTCTTGGGCTAGCAGCTGCTGCGGGTCTCGCGATACACCATGTTGGGAAAATAATACCAGGCGTTTATAAAGCGTTTTATTATTGGTAATAACGGCTCCACCTTCTGCGGTGGTTATGGATTTGACCGGGTGAAAACTCAATACAGCCATATCACTATATTCACAATTGCCTATAGGTTTACCGTTATAACGCCCCCCAAGGGCATGGGCTGCATCTTCGATCAATATAATATTATGTTTGCGAGTAATAGCCGAGATAGCTTGCATGTCACAGCTGACACCGGAAAAATGCACCACTATTAAGGCTTTGGGTAACCTATCGCAGCCCTCAATCTTGGCTTGTAATAACGCTACCGAGATGTTGCGCGTAACGGAGTCAATATCAACAAAGTCGATGTCGCCACCGCAATACTTTGCACAATTGGCAGATGCCACAAATGAGTTGGGTACTGTCCACACTACATCTCCTTCACCAATATTTGCGGCCAAACAGGCTATGTGTAAACCTGAGGTGCCGCTATTGACCGCTTGGGCATAATTTGCCCCCGTATAATCACATAGTGCTTGTTCAAAAGCGGGAACACAGGCCCCTTGGGTCAGAAATTGATTTTTTAGAACATAGATAACAGCATCAATGTCGTCCTGATCAACATGATGGCGTCCATAAGGCAACATCCTCACGCGTTATACCGTTACTTTATCAAGAGCGCGCAATTCTTTTACGCTTAAAAAATGCGGGTTTGTGCCAGAGTGATATTCGAATTTATCTGCCACCGGTAACCCTATTTCACCAAGCTTGTTTTTTTTGTAGTCCATGTTTTTCTCAAAAAATATTATCGCAGGGGTGATCACATAATGATCAGCAAATTCCAGTGAATGATGAGCCATTTCTTGCGGCACCATGACTTCGTGTAATTTTTCACCAGGGCGAATGCCAACTATCTTATGTTCACGTTTTCCGCTCATCGCTTCGACTAGATCTACAATTTGTATAGACGGGATCTTGGGGACAAAAATCTCTCCCCCCTGCATACGCTGAAAGCTCTTAACCACAAACTCAACCCCCTCGTCCAGGGTTATCCAAAAGCGTGTCATCTCTTTGTGAGTAACAGGCAATACATCCTTACCTTGTGTCAAAATATTCCGATAAAAGGGCACCACAGAACCACGTGAGCCCACTACATTTCCGTAGCGTACAACAGAAAATCTTGGCCCTTTTGCCCCTGACATATTATTTGCGGCTACGAATAACTTATCCGAAGCAAGTTTAGTCGCACCATACAAATTTACCGGATTGGCTGCTTTGTCAGTAGACAATGCGATTACCCGACTAACATTTGTCTCAATCGCGGCATCGATAACGTTTTGTGCACCATAGATGTTCGTTTTAATGCATTCATTTGGATTGTATTCTGCTGCAGGTACTTGTTTAAGTGCAGCGGCATGCACCACATAATCTACGTCACGCATGGCGGATTTCATCCGCTCTTTATCACGTACATCACCGATAAAATAACGCATGCAAGGTGCAGAAAATGTTTGTTGCATCTCAAACTGCTTAAGCTCATCTCGCGAATAAATAATAAGTTTTTGCGGACTATAATTATTTAATAGCAACGAAACAAAACGCTTACCAAAAGAACCCGTTCCACCAGTGATCAAAATAGATTTATTATTAAACATTTTTTCCTTCCGAAACATTGGCTAGTAATACAAATATTTTATTCTTTTGAAGCATTAAATGCTGATCAGTAATAGTCTGGAGGTTTAAATCTTCCCGCCCAACATTATCGCCTAGAAAAGATGTTCGAGTGCCATTTCTCAATAACATTTGCTGCCTTCCTTTACTCTTTTTTATTGCCCCTACAGCAAGCTTCAGATCATGATAATGTAATGTGGAGTAATTATTATAAATCAAAAAACTATCAGCCGACATCAAGGGAGTAAACGAAAGTTTCGATGTTATAAAATCAAAACCATTAAAGTCCAACAGATGAAATAATGTCAAGACGACTTTAGTATAATCATTACATTCAAAGGGACTATTTATGTCTCTGAAATCCCCCGGGAAATAGAAATAACATAAATTTTTATTTTTATTATTTAGTTGTTCTTGAGAAACAAAATTATTCGTTATTGTTAAAATGTTAGTTGTGCTTTTCGCGCAACAATTTAGAACAGACAATGATTTAAAGCTAACTTTAGGCTCCTCAAAAAAATGCAAAACAATATCAAATTCACCCTCAGTAAAATCAACTAATGAATCATGAGATATAAAATCCACAACAAGATCCCACCCCCAACTTTCAAGTAATGAAACAACGATTGATTGAATTATAATAGAGTTTGTAACGCATAAAACTTTTTTATCTCTAACCTGTGTTCTAAGTACCACTAAAACACGTTTTCCAAAAAAAGAAGATGATGAATCAAAGTCATCTTTCCCATTATTCATAGCAAAACATATCTTATCAAAATTACTTAACCACAATTTACGCGTAGTGTTAAAATCCTTTTCACTAAACCCCCGCTCATTCAGTGAGTAAGCGACTTTATTGAAGACAACATTCGCATAGTTAACCGTTCCGTACAGTAGATAAAAAAACAAAGAACGGTTGTTTCTATACGAGTCGAAAAGCATTGCTTTTTGTTGTTCAATTAGATTTTCTGCTTCTTCCAAGTTATCAATGGGTCGTGCTAAAACTGTACGAAAACCTTCTGACTCGTCCAAAAAATATTCATCTGAATAACGTTTTTTATACTCATTCAAAAAATAGTTTTTTGGTTTGGTTACAAAACATTTTTCTTTCAATTTTTTTAAACAATTACGCTTTTTATTTGGTGTGTTTACCAACAGAATATTCGCTAATCTCAGTGGCATAGAACCTGATATCTTAGCACCATCGCTGGTATTGTAACATTCAACACTTGTGGCCTTAATGGACTGTTCCATAACCATTTTAGCAATTTTAAATTCTTGTTTAGTGAACACTTTTTGACGGAAATTTCCAGGTACGATTAATGAGGTGTTATCTTTTTCAGAATAATTGTAAATCGATTTCCCATTATTATCATAGTAACCTGATTGCTTAGAATGGTGTTTTTCTTGATCGGAAAACCCCAAATCAACACCCACCAAATACAACTGTTTAAAACCCAATTTTATAAAAAAGTTAAGGGCGAAGTTAGACACCGTGGGAAAGGAAAATTGCAACGTTTCATAGTTGGCTTCCCCGACGGAAGCTAAGGTTGATACTGTAGACGATTCCCCTTCTTTAAAAGCTAGAAATACATCTCGATACAAATTGCAGGTATCAGGGTGTATGCCATTACAAGAAATAAGTGACACTTTCTTCAAAAAATCAAAATCATCAACTCTCGCTGCCCAATCAAAAGTACTACGGTTTTGTTCAATCTCCGCATGAAAATCAGGCACAATTCCATTTTTTCGCAATACCTGCAAAGAGGTTCCGCAGGACACTATAATCCCTTGATCTTGTATCTCTTTGAGCGTTGTTACTGCTGTGTCCAAAGATGGGCCATTACCCACTAAAAATATCGGAATTTCTTTGTCCTGATGGGCTAATTTGCTACCCGGACTTTTAACCATATGAGGATATTCACGCAAAAATCCTTCTTTGGTATGCGCGATACCAAATCTGGCATGATCGAAATATTCCCCCATTGATATGACGACCTGCAATTGCTCTCGCAACTGTGAGATGGCGTAATTTAAGGATGAATTATAATAGCTCTGATAAAAATAAGTATGGCTGAGAACATAAGGACCAATGGCATAAAATTGATGTAACAAATCACGAAATAAGTTGGTTCCGTCATCACCGATATTGATGTAAATTCTGGCATCTTTTTTATCAACCCTTTCCAGAATATCAGCCCAATCGATAGCAAATAAAGACGCAAAAAAGAAGTCTCTATTTGGTTCGCATATAAACAGTTTTTCAACGTCTCTGCTGTTTAAAAGCGCTTGTATCTGGTAGCCTGCACCCACACCAAATATAATAATTGATTTAATATTATTCGGCAAGACCCCAACATTATCAGTGATTTCGTTTAAGATTTTTTCTGAATCTTTGACAAATCTATAATGCAAATAATCTTTGAGTTTTGTGCCATTGTAACCTAACACCAAACCATCTTTATTGGGCTGATTGCTATAGTGTGCAAAATTAGCAAAACACTCATCCTCAGGCTTATCTCCATACCAGGGAACCAGACTATCCATTTTTATAATATTAACCTGCCCATCTACTGTGACTACAGGCAACCAACTATTGGGCTGGTAATCTTTAAATTCTTGATGAATTTCAGGAAAATATTTTTGGAACGATTTTAAATTATTAACAAATATATCGGTTTTTTTATCAACATTTACGCACGATTCTAAATCGATTATTGGGGTCCAGACCGGACAATAATCTTCATTATTCTCCTCCATCAACAGTGACATTCCTTTATCTAATAATGTTACCCATCTCTTATTAGCCAGCTCATGGTTAATGGAGTTAAATACTGGATTATGGTAATGCTGAAAATAAAAGAAACCGTTCACTGTGTAGTGTTGCCTAAGTTCTTCTATGTCCTGGATTAAATCCCGGCCATCTTTACCAAGCTGCAAATAAATAGCGGTACCTTTAGCCTTCGCCCTATCTAATATTTCTTTCCATGGCGTTACCATTACCGAGCAATTGAAATACTGTAACTCTGGCTCATAAATAATCACATGCTGAATATGAGTTGATTCGAGCAGCAACTTGATGTGTTCACCAAGCCCCAGGCCAAACACCACGATCAGTTCAGTTTCACAAGGCAGAGTCCCAAACTGGTTATAACGCTTAAACGCAGGTAAATCGGCAAGTTTAGGGTAACCTCGTCCCTCCTCGGATAGGATTTCCGGCTTATTTTCATTGTCTTCGAAGCTAATATAGCTGGCATGACGCTTGAATTCGTCTACTTGCCTGGCGATTTCTAGTTGAGGAAGAAATCCATAAAGTACCCGTCCCAATCCATAATCAACAATATTAAACTGACCAAATTTATTACAAATTAAGGAGATATTCTGACTGGCTGATGGCTCAATATAAGGTAATAATGATGGGATTTGCCGTTTAAAAACGTTAATATTTTGTTGCCGGGTAACGGCCATATGTTGAGCAAGTTGCTCTTCAAGGCCGCGCTGTTTTTCTTCATCTTGTTCAATATGAAGTCGAATGTTTTTTAACATAATTTAGAGGTATTTTTTAACCGATTTCCGGCCGCGTATTAAGCCACTAAGCTCTTTTAACGAAGCATTAGACATATTATTGGCATACAACATTAATATGCCATTTATTTCCAATTCAGCTGCAACAAATGCCTGTTTTTCACCATCCACCAGAGTAAGTAGATAGGCAGAAATAATAATGTCACGCTGAGTCACGATTTCTAAAAACAATTTTTCATCAGGATCCTGCGCTGTTAACAGCACACTCAGATCCTGATTAAGTTGGACTAAGTCTGGTGGCGTAAATCCATGGTTCAATATTATTTTTTTCAAACGGCTGCTTGACGCCTTTGTCTTTGCATTTCATAAGCTTCTCGTTTAGCCGCTTCAGGAATTTGCGACCAAGCTGTTTTAATCGGTAACATCAAATTAATCACTTCGTCCATTATCTTTAAACTATTTTGCACATTAGCGTCCGTTAAACGTAGGATCATGTAATTGTAGAGGGAGAATAAATTTTCCGCGACTTCTGCTTTGCCATCTAAATCCAAAGTGTCACGTAAATTCATCAAAATAGCCGAGCTACGGGATAAATGATCAGCTTTGCCGGCGAAATCTTTTCTTTCGATACAGCCCTTGGCGTAAGCCATACGATCCAGTGATCCTTGCATTAACATTAAAGTGAGTTTGTGGGGGTCAGCCTGCGCAATTTCCTGTTTTAGGTTGCCCTTTTTATAAGCATTGATACCTTTTAAAGCCATGTGATTGTCCAGTAAATTTTAGTGACTAACTTAGCCAAGCGAGGCTAAAAGCGCTGAACCGGTTTGATTCAATTTTGCAACGGTTTGATCCAGGTTCAAATATTTATCCCTGAGAATTTGCTCTGTGGTAGCCATTCTCAATTCAAACTGCTCTCTTTGTGTTCCCAGTTGGTCTTTTTGATCCTTGACTGAACGCTCTCTGGAATTAAGTAAACCACTGTAGTCGGTATATTGTTTAACGTAGGAATACAGGCGTGCAGCTACTCCCTCTTCCGGATCCGCAAATAAGGAAGATATATCATCAAAATTACCTTCCAACGCTTTTTTTAAACGGTCTTCACCGCTGCCAAATCCATATTTATCTGAAGAGCTGATTGCTAGTTCACCTTCATCGTTAAATTCAATGCCTAGCTGAAACAATCCACCTAAGGCAGAGCTTGATACCCCTGACCCGATGATATTTGACATACCTTGCTCGATAGCACGTATCATATAGTCACCCGCAAAAGCGCCGTCCTTTTCGAGATCCGATAAACCGTAACGGGTCAATGCAGAAATCTCTGTATTAAGCGCATTATAATTATCAACAAAATCCCGAATTTTGCTTTCCAACCCTTCAGTATCAAAGCCCACAGTCAAAGTCGAAGACAGAGGTGTGACACCATCGTCTGCAAACTCTGAAATTTTTGATGCTTTAAAAGAAACATTCTCAATGACATTCGTAAATTCGTTGCTGGTACTTTCAACATCGATACCGTCTATGGTCGCTTTGGCATTTTGCGCACTTTTTACCGGTGTTAAATAATTTATCGATTCAGCAGAATTCGCCGTAGAAACACGATTAAGTTCAGCCAGGTCATTGTCGTTTACAACGACCAGATCATTCCCTGTACCTGTGGTTGTGGAGGTATACACCAGTTTGGCACCACCATCTGCGGTACCCGTATCGATAATACTGGCTTTGACACCGAAGTTATCTTCAGAGGTATTGATGGCAGAACTGAGCTGTTGCAAGGTCATACCAGCGGTTATATTAATTGAAAAACTGTCGCTGGTTGCACCAATTTTAAAGGTTAAACTGCCGGCACCACTTGTTAACACAGAGTCAGTAGTTGCAGTAAAGCCACCATCTAACGCATCATCGGATTCTATTCGACTTCCACCAGCGATCTGGGTAATGGCAACTTCATAATCCCCTTCCACTGCGGTATTCGATGCCTCGGCGGTAAATGGCTCGATGTTTTCGCTGGGATTTTTAATAGTCGGCTCACGGCCTTGCAAGTTAGTATCGCTGCGTAATTCATCAACACTATCCAGGAAATCTTTCATCTTGGATTTAAGTTTACCTAGCCCTGAAATTTCAGCATCAAGAGATTCTTCTTTTTTATCCAAGCGATCTTCTTTTGGCGCTCTTTCAGCTTCGAGTAATTGGCCAACCAGACTTTCTAAGTCCAGACCTGATCCTACTCCCAACGATTGAATAGACATATGAACCTCTTTATTAACTTAATGCTCAAACCTGGTTATCAAAAAACAACCCCACTGCAGAGCCCAAATGAGTTTGCAGTTCTTGTATCCGCGCCGATATCTTTAATACTTCCTCAGTCGGAATTTGACGAATAACGTCTCCAGATCCCGCATCGGTTACCTTTATCACCTGTCTACCGCTGTCATCATCAACCGAAAAATTCAATTGCCGACTCTTGCTGTGTAAAAAATCATTAATTTGGGTAAGCGCTTCATCCACTGACCTGATTTCATCACTATCCTGTTGTGCAATCAGGTTATCGGCTGACAAGGTCATGTCTTTAGGCTTGTCTAATTGCTTTTTTGGATCAAGGGCCTCAATCTTTCCTTCAGAAAGTTCATCCTTGTTATGGGAAGGGTTAGCAGGTTTAATGCCAGCAATATCCTGGCCAACTTGTAATAAATTAATGTCCATGGTCCACCTCAAAGTACGTAAAGCACTGGGTAAACATGCAGATTTACCTAATGCCATACAAAAATATTAAGTTAAAGTTAGTCACATATTGATCGTCACCAACCTGCTATATTGCCAAAATTAACCCAACAGCAACAATGCCGCCTGAGGCCGTTTCAATATCCACCAAGATACCTGTTGGACAATCTAATAGCGGGTCAAATCTGCTGTTTCTGCGGCAAAGTCTGAGTCTCTAATACGGGACTTCACCTTTGGCGTTTTGAAAGCCTTAATGCAAACCCTGGACTTGCGTGGTCAAGCTATCTAAAAACTGCACACACCCGGCATCATCTGCAACTAAATGAAGCCTAAATTCTGACGACAGACTCTTAAAGGATAAATTCAACGCTGCTCGTAAATAGCCCTGTTTTTGTGCGTTTAATGACGACATATTAGTATTAACAAATAATTCAAAAAAACCTCCTGAAAATCTAAAACTGTAGTCATGTAGTCAAGTAGACTCATCAATAGATCCCCTTCAATTTTCAATGCACAACAGACCCCTCTGTATCAGCATGACCTTAGTGGTCAATTGGCACCTCAGCCAAATAACAATGCTGAAAATCTTCAGATAGTCCCCTCAGCTAAAGTTATCGGCGACACCTTCAGGAGCTTTAGTTTTTATATGAAATTTTAAATGATGCCCGTCCTCCTCCCATATCGCATTTTTGGCTGCTAAAATAACGGGCCAGAATAGACACCTCGCCACCCTAAAAATGCAAAGATAAGCAGGAACTTAAAGCATAAAAAAATACGTTATTTGTGATCTGGCATCGCTTTGCTATGTTAAATATAAATAACCCCATAGCGGGTGATTCCTTCCCCCTGCTTCGATAGGGGGCTTTGACAGAAAATCACCCCGGCGTTTTGACGTCACTTGGCTATAAAGGAGTAAGGATGTATTTAACTAAGATTTTTTGGCACGTAATATGCGTTAACTAAAGTGAATTAAGTTAAAATGAAGCGAGATAAACCTATTGGAGTCAAGAATTTGACCATAGGATAAAAAAGGCCGGGCCAAAAGACCCGACCAACTTGCTCACGTTAGGAGAACGAGCAAAAGAGTTTCTGTCCGATTGACAGGATTAGAGAATGAATACTGGCCTCTCAACCAAACTTCTACACTCTCAGTTCTGTTAGTCGGCATTTTAAGTGACTCCCGTCACCCCTTCCATGGTCAATTTAAACAACTTTCCTTAGCTGCTCTTGGGTGGCCTCTCATTTCCTACCCTCATAAATAACATCATAATATTGATGTTCCGCGAGTCGCTATTGCGAATCAAACGTCCCGCGGAATTGTCAACACCTCAGCGGTATATCGCTGCCTAACGGGTGGCAAGGTTACCGTCCGTTAGGCATAAACTTGCCCTATTACCTTATCCTCAATGACGATGTAAACATTGTTTAAAGGGCTTATCCGTTACTGCCCTTAGTCAGGGACGTTAACATGCGTTATCATCCTTATTATGTTGGCGATCACGTGGACATTGAAAGCCCGTGCTGCAAAACACTATAGCGATTTTCTTACTGCTAATATTCTATCCGGCACAGACAGGTTAGAAAATCTGATAAGGACAATAAGGTCTCAATTTGCCATATAACATGCCCTGTGATGATGGCTAACGGGTACCCTGTTCAGCGTTTTTGTTGAGCGCAAGCTCAAGCTGACAGGCCGGTTTGATGGCCTACACCTCAAAACCTCCCGGCATTTTCCTTGTCTGTCAGTCAGTCACAAACTATTGATGACTATAATTGGCTTACCTGCATTAGCCAGACTTTTGCACGCTTACTGCCTATATTATTTGCTCAATCTTAAAACGGCATCAGCCAAATAAAGTAATTTATCCCTGCAGCAAACTCAACGCTGCCTGGGGTCGCTGATTCGCTTGACCCAGTATCGTGATACTCGCTTGCTGGATGATTTGCCAACGGGTCAATTCTGCCGTTTCCACGGCAAAATCTGTATCTCTGATACGACTTCTTGCCGCAGAAACGTTTTCCGAAATATTACTCAAATTTCGAATAGTGGATTGAAAGCGGTTTTGAACGGCACCTAAATCGGCGCGTTTGGCATCGATAATGGAAATCGCTTCCATCACCGTGCTCATGGCACGTGATGCACCTGCGGCTGTTTCCACTGACACTCCGCCACCATTAAATAAACCAGCAATACCATAACCACCACTACGAGACATATTGATACTAATGGTTTGTCCCGCATTTGCGCCTACCAGAAATGCAGATGAATAGTCACCCGATAAAAAATTAACACCACCGAATTGTGAGGTATCAGCAATACGATTGATCTCTAGTTGCAGGGCTGAAACTTCTTTTTGCAGCGCAGCTCTATCGGACGAACCATTAATACCGTTTTGTGCCTGCACGGCCAGTACACGGATCCGTTGTAACGCCGTGGTTACTTCGCTCAAAGATCCTTCTGCCGTTTGTGCCAAAGAGATACCATCGTTGGCATTACGCACTGCCATATTCAAGCCTAAAATTTGTGTCGTTAGGCGGTTAGATATTTGCAATCCAGCGGCATCATCTTTGGCGCTATTAATTCTAAAACCAGATGATAAACGTTCAAACGCAGTATTTAAGTTATTGGTCGACGTGGATAACTGTCGGGTAGCATTCAGCGACGACACATTCGTGTTAACGAATAAGCTCATTTTCTTTCTCCTAACGATTT
>JBKEFM010000134.1:0-12377 GCA_046709505.1 Paraglaciecola sp.
TAATGAAATAACAGGGTCAGGTCTTTGATTTTGGATGGAGAACCACCTAATCTCTATTAAAATATTTTTGGAGAGACCTGAAATGTCCAGGCCTTTACGTATAGAGTTTGCAGGTGCTCTGCATCATATTACCTCAAGGGGAGACCGGCGCGAGGACGTCTTCGAGGATGATACACATCGTGCTTCGTTCTTATCTATTTTGGACAAAATCAGTGACATTCATGCTTGGTATTATCACGCTTATTGCCTCATGGACAACCACTATCACCTCCTTATCGAAACCCCCAATGCTAATCTGTCAAAAGGTATGCGCCAATTAAACGGCGTTTACACACAAACTGCAAACCGAGCCCATAAACGAGTAGGGCATGTTTTCAGGGGCGGCATAAAGGGGGCCTGGTCGAGAGGCACAATTATTTATTGGAGCCCCTTTCTCGCTATATCGTATTGAACCCAATACGGGCTAACATGGTGCTTTATTCTGCTGATTGGCCATGGAGCAGCTATTTGGCGACAAATTGGCTGATGGCAAATTTTTCTCAAAATAAGCCCGAAGCTATTGAGCGCTTCAAGCATTTTGTCGCAGAGGGCGTAGGTGAGCTGTTAATTTGGTCGTCACCAAAAATTACAAAGGCACCTATGTTAAAAATGATCGGTCTTAAATTGTACTCAGTAACCTACAGTGCTAGCTTATAGGCTAACTAGAAAGGCTGTGTCGCTAACAATACGATGTAAATAATCGACGTACTGAAAAAGTGCTACTGCTTGTCAAACCTGAGGCTTTATTTTGTTAGAAAATCCGAAAATACCTGCAAATTTAAGAGTGATGATTGCCCTGGTGAGCTCACCCACTCTGTTATTGATGGCCTATATTATCTATGTGCTTTGGCAAGGTAAATGGAGCCAAATATCTATCGCAGGGGTAATATTCTCATTATTAGGTGTATTTGCGTATTTCATTGTGATCACCGGCAGGTTACCTACTTTTTCAAAAAAAGCGAAGTGACGTAAGCAGCTGATATTCTGTGCCCGAAGGAACCGTTTTTTTGTAAAGCTTGGGTACAATCAACACTCTGTTTATATTTTTTGGCAACGCTACTTAAAATATGACGGTGTGTTAAGGGAAGATAGGCTCAGAATTTAAAGTATCGACTTTAAATACGGAATAAGAATTACACCGTCAGCCAAGTCAAAGGCAATTCCTTTGCAGAGCATTTGGTATGAGCCACTGCCCAACATACCCCTGGTTTGAACTGCGGCAAAGTAAATGAAAAAATGAACATGACTGTGGTGTTAATTTTAAACGCAGACCGAACTCTTCCATAACTTACTAAATCTTGAGCAGAAGCCAGAAAATTAATAACAAAATTGGGTATCTCCAAAATTTAAGTAATGGCTAATGAGTTCTCTGATTAACCCAGATATTTATCAAATTAAAGAGACCGTTATGCTAAAAAACAGGCTATAAAATCAAATTTTAAAACCGGCCAAGTTAATTAATGTTGACGGCTACTTAATTGACTTTTTACACTTGTGCCAATAGTTTGATTGAAGATACTATTTAGGCGTATTGATGCCTTATTAGGCAGTGCCATCTTATTACCCATATTAATTAATCGTTATTCGAGGCTTACCCGTTATGCAACACTTCTTACCTAGCTCAATTAAGGCTATTTTCCTTAGTTTTACTCTACTATTTTCATCCGGCTTGTTCTCAAAAGCCTTATATATCAAAGCCGATCGCTTAATTGATGTGGAACAAGGCCGTAGCCTGGCTAAACCCATGGTGATAATTGAAGATGGCAAGATTACTCAACTTGGCACTCAAGGAGATATGGTCATTCCAGAGGACGCAGAAATAGTCGATCTTAGCGGTCATACTATCTTACCCGGGCTCATCGACATGCACGTGCATTTAACCAGTGAAGCGAGCAATCACGGCTATAAACGCTTAAGTGTGTCACTGCCCAGAAGTACCATTTATGGGGTGAAAAACGCCAAACGGACACTGATGGCAGGCTATACCACCGTGCGTAATGTAGGCGCTGCAGGATTTGCCGATGTTGCCCTGCGTGATGCCATTAACGAAGGGGATGTGCCTGGCCCACGGATGTTTGTTTCCGGCCCTTCACTTGGGGTAACGGGTGGCCATTGTGATAACAATCTTTTGCCCTATGAATACGCGGCTACCAGTGAAGGCGTAGCGGACGGACCGTGGGCCGTGCGAGCGGCGGTACGCCGTAATATCAAATACGGTGCTGATATGATTAAATTTTGTGCCACTGGTGGTGTGTTATCCAAAGGTACTAAAGTTGGCGTACAACAATACAGCCAAGAAGAAATGAATGCTATCGTCACTGAAGCTAAACTTCGAGGTCTCAGGGTTGCCGCCCATGCCCATGGAACGGATGGCATAAAAGCCGCGATTAAGGCTGGCGTTACTTCTGTAGAGCACGCCAGTTTTTTGGATGAAGAAGCGATTACGTTAGCCAAAAAATACGGCACCTATCTATCTATGGATATCTACGTGACTGAATACATTCTTGGCGAAGGAGAAAAAGCAGGGATTTTACCGGAAAGCCTGGATAAAGAGCGTACCGTGGGTGGCCAGCAACGTGAAAGCTTTAAACAAGCGGTGGAGGCTGGGGTCAAGATGATCTTCGGCTCTGATGCTGGTGTTTATCCCCACGGTGACAATGCTAAACAACTTTCGCGTATGGTGCAGTTTGGTATGACATCTATGCAAGCCTTGCAAGCAGCAACTATTAATTCTGCAACGGCCTTGGGTAAAAGTGAACTGCTGGGCAGTATCACTAAAGGCAAATATGCCGATATTATAGCGGTTAAGGGAAATCCTTTGGATGATATTTCTATCCTAGAAAATGTTGATGTGATTATTAAACAGGGGAAGGTTGTTAAGCAATAAGGTATTAGAAGATGAACGGGCATTGTCTTTTAAAACGACCCTACGATGGACAAAGGCGTCTATTCATATGGTCAAGAGGCCAGGGCGTTGTCAGCAGTCTTACTCACGAGTGAAAAATCAATTGTTGGCGCAGTGACTAGACTGTTAATTTGCGCCAACAAAAAGAGCACGCAAGAACGCAGTGTGAAGTTTTTTTAATCTAACATGCAGAGTACCGCTTATCCAAAGCAGTCAGGCGAGCTCTTGTGTGCATTTGTGTATGGCAAGCAAACAGGCATTAACCTTGTTGGAAAAACACTTATGAGTTATGACCAGCACGAGTCCTTAACTCATAAGTGTTTGGCTGTAATGCTATCAATATCACGCGCGAAACTTAGGTTAAATCACGATTAGGCAATATTATATTCGTAACTAATATTATTTTACCGTATTATATTCATATCATCCTAGGTTGGCGCATAATAATAAGATACATTTAGAGAATTACAAACCACATCAAAGGGTATTCTTCTCAGGCCAGCTATTTAATTCGATTTGATAGGTAGCAATATTATGAATCATTCAAAGCACTTAGAAACCAATACTATTCATGCGGGCAAAATAAAAGACACTCAATTCGGTGCGTTAAGTACACCTATCTACCAAACATCCACCTACATTTTTGATAATGTTCAGCAAGGCGCTGCGCGTTTTATGGGCGAAGAAGAAGGTTTTATTTATGGTCGTTTGGGCAACCCTACCGTTCGTGAGCTTGAGCAACGTATGGCCGCTCTTGAATTAACTGAAGATGCTGCTGCGTTTGGTTCTGGCATGGGCGCGGTATCTGCAACACTTTTAGCTAATCTCAAAAACGGTGATCATATTGTTTCATCAGCGGCTTTATATGGCTGTACCTTTGCCCTAATTAATCATAAATTTGCTGATTTTGGTATTGAAGTCACTTTTGTTGATATGACTAACGAGCAAAAGATTCTTGATGCGATAAAAGAGAATACGAAAGTTATTTACTTTGAAACGCCTATAAACCCTAATCTTGTTGTTATTGATATTGAGATGGTTGCCACAATCGCTCAAGAACATAATTTAATCAGCATCGTAGATAATACTTTCATGTCGCCAGTGCTGCAAAATCCTGCGCAATTTGGCATCGATTTAATTATTCATAGTGCAACTAAATATCTAAACGGTCATGGTGATGTAATCGCAGGTGTGACATGCGGTAGTAAAAAGCACATTGAAAACATTAAATTAACCACACTCAAGGATATGGGCGCGGTTCTTAGTCCTAATGATGCATGGTTAATTATTCGTGGTTTAAAAACATTATCAGTGCGTGTTGAAAGGCATTGTTCTAATGCTCAAACCGTTGCTGAGTTTTTACAGGCTCACCCACTCGTTAAGGTAGTTAACTATCCTGGTTTACCTTCTCATCAAGGTTTCCCACTGATCGGCAAACAAATGCGTTCGGGCGGGGGTGTTATGGCCTTTGAAATTGAAGGTGGTTTTGATGACGCAGTTGTATTTATGAATAGCTTAAAAATGTGTGTTATTGCCGTAAGCTTAGGTGATGCTGAGTCATTAATACAACATCCTGCTTCTATGACACATTCTCCCTACTCCCCGGAAGAAAGAGCCGCAGCAGGTATCAGTGAAACCTTGGTAAGATTATCTGTCGGTCTTGAGCACGTGGACGATATTATTGAAGATCTATCACAAGCTTTGCATACAATGAAGAATCGTCTTAAGTTGGTTAGCTATTAATTATATATTGGTTTAACGACGCCCTGAGTAATGAGTTATCAAGTCAGTTATGTAAAAACACCTCCGCAGAGCTCATACTATAAGCCATTTCCTAAAAAGCTCTGAATTGAACAGCGCGAAGTACACGAAAAATTAATATGGCTACTCTGTTAATTCAGTTAGGGCGGTAGTTGGGTAAAGCGTTGCATTTTTTTGCCTGATAAATGGGCTTAATTTTGTCACATACTCCTCACCTTCTGCGGAGTATTTGGCTAAACTCCTCGCAAGTTCAATGCCCCTCAATGGCTGACTATTTTGCAGAGACCTAAAATGTCCAAGCCCTTACGTATAGAGTTTGCAGCAGGTGCTCTGTATCTTATTACCTCAAGGGGATGCCATCGGGAGACGTCTTCGAGGACGATACAGATGTGCTTCGTTTTGTCTATTTTGGACAAAGCCAATGACATTCATGCTAATCGGTCAAAAGGTATGCGCCAACTAAATGGCGTTTACACGCAAACTGCAAACAAAGCCCATAAAACGAGTAGGGCATGTTTTTCACAGTCGGTATAAAGGAGTCCTGGTAAAGAGGCAGAACTATTTATTGGTGCTTTCTCGCTACATCGTTTTGAACCCAGTAAGGGCAAACATAGTGTCTTCTGTTACTCATTGGCCGTGGATAAGCTATTTTGCGACGGTGGACACAGCAAAAGACCTGCTTGTTTAGACAATAATTGGCTATTGGAACATTTTTCTCAAAATAAGCTCGAAGCTATTGAGCGCGACAAGGAGTTTGTGGCAGAGGGCCTAGGCGGGCCATCAATTTGATCGTCACTGCAGAAAAAAAATTATTTGGGAAACTCGGTATTCATCGAAGAAGTACAATCTTTAATTAATGAAAACCAGCCGTTAAGTGAGATCCCATCGACACAGATAAAACCAGTGCCAGATAGCCTCGACAATTACCGTGCAAAAATCAGGACCGCAATACGTCTATTTGCATGGCCTACCAAAGTGGCGGATACACGTTAAAGAAAACAGCGACATATTTTTTCTTGCACTATTTAACGGTAAGCGGAATAGTCAAACATCATAAATCAAAGACCTGACCCCATTCGCTTAATTCCCTGTTATGGTCAAGTTCAATGATAGACCAAGAAAGAAACTAAATTATAAAACGCCAGCCAAATTAATGGCTGAACATAGGGCGGCTACAGCCGCTTAGGGGTTATGCACTGCAGAGTTAAATCTGCCTGATGAAGGTTGTCACGTCACTGGTGTTTATTAGAAAATTTAACTAACCCCGATTTAAGATGGTATTTACCTTTCTCACAGGGCCTACCTATTAAGAATACAATAGCTACAGTCCCCCCAAGTATCAAGAATCTACTAGAGGGTGACGACACATCTTCACAAAAAGCTGCAAACATTTGCAGTAAAGGACGATGAAATAGATAAAGTGCAAACGTCATAGAAGCAAAATAAGCCACAAATGTACCAATTTTTATTAGTAATTTAGAACATAAAGTGAGTAATGGTGGGACACAAAATAAGTGTATGCATATTAAAAATGTGTATAAATAATAGGCTAAAATATTCTTATTGCCCATCTGAATGACTATTTCAACAGCATCAATCCCTCTGATCGTGGGTACGGAAAATACAAATCCGAATAACGTAACTATGGCAACTATACTAGATAATAATCTATATTCTTGGAGCCGCGGAATATACTTTTTGTGAGCATGGTAAATCATGGCGCCTAGCATCCAAATTGGAAATAACAACATAATATCTGGCCCCGCAATCAAGCAGATGGTAATTAAAATACATACTCTTTTTTTACCCTTGAAGAAAACCAAAGCAGCAAAAAGTAAGTAATATATGAATTCATAAGTCAGTGACCAAAAAGGCCCATTTAAGGGAGGATTTAGTCCCAAATACCAGACCTGTTGAAGGAGAAAAAAAGATAAGAAGTAACTTAAGAATATCGGGTCTGCGTCTGGCGCTTCCCATGGCCCATTAAAATAAATGCCTGGGTTATTACTGAATTCAATTCCAATATAATTACATATTGCAGTAAGAATTAAAGCAGGCACAATAATAGACCATAGCCTTGATATTCTAGCAATTAAATAAGAATCAATATTCTTTTCACGTGTATCTACAATATATGCGATTACGTATCCTGATAGCACAAAAAAGATCATGACCGCCGAGTCCATATAAGGAGCTAAGTGCCAAAGAAACCCTCCTGTTCAATGCCCCGAAGCATGACCAAGGAAAACGATTAATGCTGCCATAAATCTAAAAATATCCAGATAGATAGAAAACTCTTTGTTCAATTTCATACTCCACTTTTGAATAATATTTTTCGGGAAATGGTGGTATTTGGCAGGTAATATGAGTTTGGGTGTTAGATTGAAATTCAGTTTGCTTATTTCACTTATAAGATATTAAAACACCAAAATTCGAATATAGGCCAGTTTTGCTTAAATGGTAAATATTGTCCATTATATTTTTTACGGCGGTAGTTTTTCAAAAGATATATGATTTTACATTTACTCGACATTCCGCATCTTTTTCAGGATTAAAATTATTTTAATTTAGATCCAGTCTGGGCAATTCACCTACCCATCTGAATTTGCCGATACAATTACTCTCGCCAAATAACTGGATGAACTTTTTTCTTTATTCAACCCGCTAATAAAGCTAGCTTACCCCGGCATATGAATTTGATGGAGTAAGAGATTAATATAGCGTGTCTGTTTTTAGCTCAGTGCAACGGCAAAATCTCAGTATTATTCCAAGGGAGCCGGATGATAAAAAAACAAGATGAACACACCAGCAATGACAGCAACTGATCAGCGATTGGCAACATAGCGAGCAAACGGTCGCAGAGTTTTGTCAGAGCCACCATGTTACCAACGGCAATGACTGGTAACTGAAATAATCCTTCTTTCTTTTCATCCGCGTATTTGGTTGTATACGGTGGTGATTGATATGCATAAACAGTTTGATGGATTGGCTGCTCTGGAGTATTCACCATTATTTACAAATATTTATAAAGACAGCCAGATTAAAAATATTTATAAAGACAGCCAGATTAAAACATTTGCCAGGTTAAAATAAAACTCATGCAGATCATGTAATATAAGGCACTGTTCGACATAGCCCTAGATTGGGCCGCGGCAAAGTAAACTAAAAAAATGAACCTGACTTTGTTGTCAATGCTTGCAAACAGTGTAGTAAAACAGATGCTGAAACAGTATCCATAAATAGCGGTGATGCTTGTATATAAGGGGCTGACTCGCTAACGTTAGGCGTATAAAACCTAGCGTAATCGAGTAAGTTAATGTTGCCGACTAAAAAGCATTTTTCAACTTGTACTTTGTGTGAAGCCATGTGTGGCATAGAAGTGACCACACAGGGGCGAGAGATACTGTCGATAGTGGGGGATAAAAAAAATCCCTTTAGTGAAGGTCATGTTTGTCCAAAGGCGATGGCACTTAAAGATTTATACGATGATCCCGAGCGTATTCGCCAGCCGCTGGAAAAAACAGCTGATGGTTGGCAGGCTATAAGCTGGGATGACGCCCTTGATAAAGTTGCCCAAGGTCTGCATACCGTGCAGAACAAACATGGCATTGATTCGGTGGGTGTATACCTGGGTAACCCTAATGCCCATAACATGGGGGCCATTTTATTTGGCCCGCATTTTTACCGGGCCTTAAAAACAAAGAATCGCTATTCTGCTACATCGGTTGATCAACTGCCCCATCATATTGTGAGTCGCAAGTTGTTTGGCCATCAGTCACAGATCCCCATTCCTGATATCGATCATACCCAATACTTTATGATCATAGGCGGTAACCCTCTGGCTTCTAACGGCAGTATTATGACCGTGCCGCATATCAAGCGGCGCTTGAAAGCGATTCAAAATCGTGGGGGAAAAGTTGTAGTTATTGACCCTAAAAAGTCTGAAACTGCCGACATCAGCTGCGAACACCACTTTATCAAGCCAGGAACCGACGCCCTATTGCTGCTTGCCATGCTCAACACTATGTTTGCTAAGCAACTTACCAGGCCCGGCTCTTTATTGGCTTTTGCCCCTGAGCTGGAACATGTAGCCGCCTTTGTCGAAGATTATTCCCCTGAGCGAATTGCCCCTCATGTGGGTATTGACGCCGAGCAAATAATCGCCATGGTTGAGGCTTTTTGTCAGGCCGAGTCAGCGGTGTGTTATGGCAGAATGGGTGCCAGTGTCCAGGCTTTTGGCACCTTAACTCAGTACCTGATCATGTTGTTTAATATGCTCAGCGGTAACCTGGACAGACCGGGGGGCATGATGTTTACCCAACCGGCTGCAGACTTATTGCCCCACTCGGGCCGGGGTAGTATTGGCAAATACAAAACACGTGTACGAGGTTTACCTGCTTTTGGTGGTGAGTACCCTGTCTCTGCACTGGCAGAAGAGATTACAAGCCCGGGGGAGGGACAAATTAAAGCGATGGTGATTGGTGCAGGCAACCCGGTGTTAACCACGCCTAATGGCCCTCAACTTGATGGGGCCTTTGCACAACTTGAGTTTGTTGTTGCAGTTGATTTTTATATTACTGAAACCACCCGCCACGCCGATATTATTTTGCCACCGGTAACCGCCCTGGAACGGGATCACTACGATATTGTATTTCATAATTTTGCCGTGCGTAATAGCGCGAAATTTTCTCCGGCTATCTTCGAACCAGAATCACACAGCCGCACAGATTGGCAAATTTATTTAGCTCTGGCCGAGCGCATCGATGGCTTAAACGGCGTGTCAGGGGACAAATATACAAAGCTGTGGCAGCACACTCCGGTGGGGGTAGTAGATGACTTACTCCGTTCAGGTAAATATGCCAATGGTGAGTACAATTTAAGTATTAACAAACTTTTAGAACATCCCCACGGCATTGATTTAGGGCCCTTGCAGAGTGACTTACCGCAGGCGATTTATCATGATAATAAGCAAATTGATTTGGCCTTTGATTACTTTATGGGGGATCTGACCCGCCTGAATAAGTACTTTTTCGCCCAGCCGCCGACCATCGATGACAGCCTGCAACTGATTGGCCGCCGTCACCTTAAAACCAACAATTCCTGGTTACACAATAGTCAGCGTATGGTTAAAGGTACTGATAAGGGTAATAAGCGCTGTACTGCGCAAATTCATCCACAAGACGCGGCGCGTTTTGATATAGCTGATGGTCAGCAGATAAAGGTGAGATCACGGGTAGGGCAGGTGAGTATTCCTGCTGAAGTAACCGCTAAAATCATGCCAGGGGTGATTTCGATACCTCACGGTTGGGGACATAACCGAGCGGATACCAATTGGAGTACGGCCAAAGCCCACGCCGGTGTGAGTGTTAATGATCTCACTGATGAAATGGTGTTGGATGACTTATCCGGCAATGCTGTGTTAAACGGTGTACCTGTGTGGGTTGAGGCTCTTTAATCGGACCTGTTAGAACATTATTAAGGCATGGGCCGATACAGCAGTGCGGGTCAGGCCAATGTGTTATGCATCAATTGGCGACAAGATGAGTTTGTTGTGGCTATAGCCGTCAGCCTTTTTGGCTGCTTACTCACCGCTTTCTCCCACCGCGTTGCACTTAGGACGTCTAAGCTTATGGGGCTAAGTTTTTTTGCCGCCTGGCTACACTCCCAAGGCTTTTGGTATTGGTTGTGCCAATCAAAATAAAATTTACCACCGAGATCACCGAGAAAGAAAATAAATCAATCTTAAATATTATTTTCTCTGTGACCTCTGTGGTGAGACGTTGCTTTGCTGTCGGATCTGACCGCCAATGGTTTGGGGTAGTTATATTGGTAAAACCGGACTCAAATTGAGTAAAACGAAAGAGATTGTTAAAAACAGTTGTTGAGGCTTTATCAAGCAGGCGCTTTTCTTGTGTTAACAAGGGTGGCTCATCAGCAGTTAATTTTATTGCTTAAACATTTATTAAATAAGGATCGTCACCATGTCGCAAACCACCCATTTTAATGCCCTGGTCGTTGAAGAAACGGCGGATAGCACCTTCACTAAACGTATTTGTCACCGTGATATCAATGATCTGCCCGATAACGAGTTGTTAATTGAAGTGCACTACTCTTCGCTT
The DNA here is from genome assembly GCA_046709505.1 of Paraglaciecola sp. Classification (GTDB taxonomy): domain Bacteria; phylum Pseudomonadota; class Gammaproteobacteria; order Enterobacterales; family Alteromonadaceae; genus Paraglaciecola. Next base: position 10,825 of record JBKEFM010000134.1, read on the forward strand.
AATTTCAAAGATGCTATGTCTGCCAGCGGCAATAAACGTATCACTGAGCATTTTCCCCATACACCCGGTATCGATGCTGCGGGCGTTGTTATCAGTGATAAATCAAATACCTTTAAAGCCGGGCAGCAGGTATTGGTTTTTGGTTACGATCTGGGCATGAATACCCCTGGAGGCCTTGGGCAGATGATATCTATCCCTGCCAATTGGGCGGTGTCTTGTCCGGACACCCTTAACCTCAAAGAAGCCATGACTTACGGAACAGGCGGGTTAACAGCAGCCTTATGTATTCAAAAACTGGAGAAAATGGGGGCTAAACCCAGTGAAGGTCCGGTTGCAGTAACCGGTGCAACTGGTGGGGTAGGGAGTATGAGTGTGGCACTGCTTAAGCAATTGGGTTACGACGTGGTGGCCTTTTCTGGTAAGCCTGAACAAAGTGATCATTTAAAATCATTAGGCGCCCGTGAAGTGCTGCACCGGGATGTGATCAATAACGTTAAGCCACACCAGCCTGTAGGGAAAGAACTGTGGGCTTATGCCATCGATACCTTGGGTGGAGAGTATCTGGCTAATCTGCTTAAACAGCTAAAATCTGGCGGCGCGGTGGCTTCCTGCGGTTTAGCTTCATCACCTGAACTGTCGCTGACAGTCATCCCTTTTATTACCCGAGGTGTGTCATTGCTAGGCGTGGATTCAGTGTATATTCCCCTGGCGGACAAACAACACATTTGGCAACGGGTTGCCACGGATATGAAACTCCCAGACCTGGATCAATATTGTGAAGAGATCACCTTGGCGCAAACGCCGGAATATTTGGATCGTTTTTTCCAAAGCAAGGTCGTGGGGCGTTATGTGGTTAATATGCGTAAGTCATTGACTGAATAAGGTAAGGTTAACGCGCGGGTTACCTGCAAAAGGAAACTTATGAGCTGGAATACCGCCAAAACCTTAGATTTATTAAATATTTAACTCCTTGGACCCAGATTTTTATCCGTAAGCAGGCCTTGCCAACAAATGCCCCCAAAGGTCAACGACATCATTACCTAGACGGTGTAAATAGACCTTTATGGGGCGTTTTGCTGGTTTTTTCAGCAGTCATTATCAATTTTAAAAACTTAGCTTGCGTAGTTGAGCGATAGCCGCTATCTTGCCGCTCGAATCGGACGCGGGATGGAGCAGTCTGGTAGCTCGTCGGGCTCATAACCCGAAGGTCGTAGGTTCAAATCCTGCTCCCGCAACCAGCCGATTCTTTCAAAAAACACTTCTTATTTAAAACGAAAAATCTATTCGCCCTCTGGCTCGCTCCATATAGCCACGAAAGGTCGTAGGTTCAAATCCTGCTCCCGCAACCAGCCGATTCTTTCAAAAAACACTTCTTATTTAAAACGAAAAATCTATTCGCCCTCTGGCTCGCTCCATATAGCCACTAAAGGTCGTAGGTTCAAATCCTGCTCCCGCAACCAGCCGATTCTTTCAAAAAACACTTCTTATTTAAAACGAAAAATCTATTCGCCCTCTGGCTCGCTCCATATAGCCACGAAAGGTCGTAGGTTCAA
>JBKEFM010000135.1:0-12278 GCA_046709505.1 Paraglaciecola sp.
GAAAAAGGTAACTTGATGGTTATTGCCCCGTTGCACTACATGCTGTGGGATACCGGGTAAATTGAGTCGGGGCAATCGTGCCATAGCCACCCAAACCTATGAGAAGTATTGATAAGCAAAGTCTAGACGGCAAAATTCAAAATCAATAACTCTGACCCCATCGATCCAAAAAAAAGCTGCACGGGTAATTAACCCATGCAGCCGTATTGACTCTCTAGTCAGGTAGAGCTTATGAGTAGCTTCGTTTTACCCAGCCAACCAGGTACCAACTTTCTGGTGAATTTTTAGATTCTCTGATGGTACTGATTTTTTCCAGATTTTTAATGCTGTCATTTAAATCGGCTTGAGTCAGTGCTGTGCGTTCGTAACGGGTTATATGGGTATTTATCTTAGTGAGCAAATCTTCACTACTGATGGTATTGCTACGACGATTACGGATAAACCACATGCTCCATATGACCATGGCGTCATTTTCAGTGATTTTCACGTTTTTCAAATTAGAGCTTACCCGTAACACTTCAATAAAAGCGTAAACGCCTAACCAGGGCTCAGGTTTGCTATGTACCCCTGGGATTTGGGTTTTAACAATCTGGTCAATCAAGGCGGTTATATTGAGCTTAACATTGCCCGGCTTAGGCGTTCTTGCTTTTCCTGCCCCGGCTGCAACATCGGCTACTGTAAGCGGTTTTTTAGGCGCTCTGACCAAAATAGAAGCTTTTAGAGTGTCGGATATGAATTCTTCGGTTTGGCTAGCCTCTAGGCCCATTCCAATCAGCGATGTTTTTAATGACTTTTTAACTTCCAGTTCTTTTTTATTTGCCGACTCAATGTCCAATTCCATATCTCTACCTCCAGTTAATGATTATAGTTAGTAATAACGTGCAACCGACGCGTCTTTGGGGCCACTGATACGCCTTGTATGAATAAGGTTGCTTCAGCCTGCGCACTGTGAGCAACACCAAGCGGCTTTGTCGCTTTGCACTTACACCTACCCCTAACTTACCACAGAAACCATTAAAAGTCTTGTCGCCTGACAAGCTGGCCGCTTAATCATCTTTTAACAGCATTTTATCCTGCAACTTGGGCTTTCCGCCTTTTATTGCACCCTGATGTGCAGCTGTATTATCCCCTTGCATTTTGTTCATCAATCTATTTCTGGGTCGATTGCTTACCTGGAAAACAAAAAACCGCATGATTTCAACACATCGCCCAGGCGCGCATCAGGTTGTGGTACACCCCTGACAAACGTTTTATTTCGGTGTCATGACTGCCACGTTCAACGGTAAGATATTGAATTAATTAATCTAAATTAAACAACATGGCCCGTTGTTCGTTATCGCGAACGAGGCTTTGCACCCAAAAAATGCGGCCACCCGGCTACCCTGCGTAACTGGGTTTACCTGGTGCAAGCTGTTAGCGAGATACAAGATCATATCCCCGCTATTGCGTTTTGTATGCTGAGCATCGTAGCTGGTTTCTATGCTCAGTTCGCCTCCTGTGTATTGCTGTGGCTCACTCAAAAATAAGGTAGCCGCAAGGTCGGTGCGTAACATTTGCTGGCTGTTGGGAAGGGGCATAATGGCACTGTCTACGTGCAAGCCATAGTGCTCGCAGCCCCGGTAACGGTTAAATTTGGGTAGGTAAATTTTACCGGGCAAAGCCACCGACATAAACAGTGGCTGAGCGCCAAGCCTGGCAATAATAACATGGCCTGCCTGACCAGCCAGGTCAGTGCTGTCATCCAGTTACTGCTTATGTTTACACCCGCCGATTGCTTGCCGTCTTGCCAATTACCGTTATTCAGTGCCTGGCTAAACTGCAATACTTGGTCTGGGTTAATTACGTTTTCAATAACGGTAAGCATAACGGTCTCGTTTTGTTGCTTGCTGCATAATTATCCTGTTTACGTTGCGTGGTGGTTTTGTGCACTGAGGATTAATGATTAAGCTGAGTTGCTGTCAGCCCGGTATATTGCCTGGGGGGTAATGTCGCTGATCTGCTGGCAGCCTTGATCTCCAGCTCTTGGTGCAGAAGTTGTAAACAGTGGGCCACACCCAATGCCCCAGCTACCGCCAGGCCGTATAAAACCGGTCGGCCAATCAATACGCCGTTGGCGCCCAGGGCCAGGGCTTTAAAAATATCACTGCCCCGGCGAATACCGCTGTCGAGCAAAATAGGTAGCTTGGGCCCTATAGCACGGCGTATAGCAGGCAATACTTCAATACTGGCTGGCATCCCATCTAAAGTGCGCCCCCATGATTTGTATAGCCTGCCTTTACCTCAGTTTGGCGCTTTAGGTAACTGTTTAACATCGATACCGGGCTCGCCACTGCCAAGCCTACTGCTGTGGTTAATAACGCCTGCCAAATAACGACGGATAACACAGCAGGGTTAACTTGTGAGCCTGCGGCTTCCATTGCCTTAAAAGCCTGAATCATGCCAATAACGATGCTAAGGTGGCGATCACCTCAAGTATTCGCAAATAACTGGTGAGCTGGGCAATGGCCTATAATTGCGCGCACGATAGAGGCTTGCTGGTCAGGGCGATTTGCGCCACCGATTTATGCTGTTGCACCAACTAGCTAATGCTCTGCATCTGCCTAGAGAACTCCGGGTCGCTATCAGCCCTGGTTACAATCAATAGCGCGGTATAACTGTCACCATCGTCACAAAAGGTATTCGGTACACCAGGCTTGCCGCGGACCGAGTTAAGAGCAAGTTGAACCATCAGCTCAACCCCATCCACTGCTAACACCGTTAAACTGTCGATCATTGCACAGGCCTTATCGACTGCGCTAAACAGATACAAGCCACTGCCTTTGTGGGGGTGTTAGCCCAGCGTGCATTCTGATCCCACCATCAGGTGCATTAAAATATCCACGGGATCTGTAAATTGGTCAGGGCATTGATAGCATAACCACCAGTGTTTTTCAGGCAGTGCTTATGCTCAATAAGCTCGAAAAGCTGGGTGTTGCTGCGTGATTTCTCACCGAATGGTGAAATATTATCGAGCATGGCGCTATGTGCTAGGCGAAACGCCCTGATATTATGTATCTTACTGTTGTCCAGTTCGCTGCCATTGGCAATAATAAGCATCATATCGGCCAGGGTATAATAGCTATTATTACTGACACCGCAGCACATACCAGAGGCGTTATTGGCCGCTATGCACCCAATTTACAGGCTTTAATAGAAGATAGCTCCGGGCTAATCTTGCGGCCATAGGGTGGCAGGTAACGATTGGCTTCACTGCCTACCTCGCCCGGTTGCAGGCGAATTTTATGGCCTTGGTCGACAGTGTCGTGGCCTCACCAATGTTCCCTAAGGAGCGTTCAACACTGGTGCAGTAATAGCTTGGTTCGATAACCGGTGCCAGTACCACGAAAGATTAACACTGCCTCGTGCTCGCCACTCAATTGCAACACGTTTTACACTTGCTTGCTATCGTGCAGCTTAATGATCAGCGCAGCCACTAAAGGGCGTAATACCAATGCACCTTAATATCTACTCACTCAGGGAACGATAATATTTGCTTAACAGGGGGGATTTTCCCGGCCTACTGATACAGCAAAAGCAAATTTAGCATCGCCCTTAAGGAAGGGCTGGCAAACGCCCTAGCGGCATTGTAACGTCTATGAAGGTAACCAGCATTCCTTCGACGTTACGCTTTGTTATGAAACTTGCCGGCACCTTCTGAATTAATCACAAATCAAGGAGCAATGGTATAACTGGCATCGGTGCCAAATGCACGCCTGCGACTGTCACCCCTGATGATCTCCGTTTTATCCAATAACAACTTAAGGTTCGCCAAATATTTTTTGCGGACTTGCTCATTCACTTTATTTTTATAAAAAATAACTTGCCAATCAAAAAAATTCGTAACTCACCAACCCTGATTACACAAAATTAAACCCCAGGAAGTTAAAACACCCTGACACAGCATGACTAATTACCAATCAAAATAATCAAAAGCATTGCCAAACAATAACTTGAAAATAACTGTCGAGGGTATGCTAAGGTGAAAATCTGTAATGTTTAGCAAGAAATTGTATGTTATTACGTTTTAGTACGAAATAACTTTCAAAATATAATGATAAATCTGTGAAATAACCAATATAATTACAAACGACTTTAGTCCGGTTCAATAATACTGCACTCTTTTGTTTAATTAAGGGGAAGTGAACTAAAAACCGCATAGTGGCGGTACCATCACCAATAAAAGGGTTACCTATTCATGAACATATCAGCATTAGCAGAAGAACTAGCAGATTATGGCATTACTGATGCCACCGAAATCTTACATAATCCATCTTATGAAATTCTGTTTGAAGAAACGACTAAAGCTAGCCATGAGGGATACGAAAAAGGGGTAGTGACCGAATCAGGTGCCGTTTCTGTTAACACGGGCAAGTTCACCGGTCGCTCGCCAAAAGACAAATATATAGTGCATGATGACGTAACCAAAGACACAGTATGGTGGTCTCATCAGGGTAAAAACGACAACAAAGCTATTTCTCAGGCCGTATGGAGTGATCTAAAAATCCTGGTGACCGAGCAATTATCCGCTAAACGCCTGTTTGTGGTCGACACCTATTGCGGCGCCAATGAAGATACTCGCCTGAAAGTGCGCTTTGTTACTGAAGTCGCCTGGCAAGCCCATTTTGTCAAAAATATGTTTTTACGTCCTACAGATGAAGAGCTAGCCAGCTACGAGCCAGATTTTGTGGTGATGAACGGAGCCAAAACTGTCAACACTAAGTGGCAGGAACATGGTTTGAATTCAGAAAACTTTGTAGCCTTTAACCTGACTGAAAAAATTCAGTTGATTGGTGGCACCTGGTACGGTGGCGAGATGAAAAAGGGTATGTTCTCGATGATGAACTACCTTTTACCCCTTAAAAACATCGCCTCTATGCATTGCAGCGCAAATGTAGGTAAAGACGGCGACGTGGCGATCTTTTTTGGCCTCTCAGGTACCGGTAAAACCACCCTTTCGACGGATCCCCAAAGACAGTTGATCGGTGATGATGAACACGGTTGGGACGACAACGGCGTATTTAATTTTGAAGGCGGCTGTTATGCCAAAACGATTAACTTAAGCCAGGAAAACGAACCGGATATATACCAGGCTATTCGCCGGGATGCCCTGCTGGAAAACGTGACTGTGGATGAAATGGGTGAAATCGATTACACCGACGGCTCTGTAACTGAAAATACCCGGGTCTCCTACCCCATTCACCATATTGATAATATAGTCAAACCCATTTCACGAGCGGGCCATGCCGATAAGGTTATCTTTTTAACTGCCGATGCCTTTGGTGTCTTGCCAGCCGTATCTAAACTCACCCCTGCACAAGCCGAATATTACTTCTTATCGGGCTTTACCGCTAAATTAGCCGGTACAGAGCGTGGTATTACCGAACCTACCCCTGCCTTTTCCAGCTGTTTTGGCGCGGCATTTTTGAGCCTGCACCCTACCAAATACGCCGAAGTCTTACGTAGCCGTATGCAAGCGTCCGGAGCCAAAGCCTATTTGGTCAACACTGGCTGGAATGGTACCGGTAAACGTATTTCTATCAAGGCCACCCGTGCCATCATCGATGCCATACTCGATGGTTCGCTGGATGAAGCACAGACTTATACTCTGCCTATCTTCAACCTGCAGATCCCTGAGGCGATCCCCGCGGTCGACGACAAAATACTGGATCCGCGCAAAACTTACAGTGATGAAAGTCAGTGGACAGAAAAAGCGGAAAATTTGGCGGAATTGTTTGTTGAGAATTTCACCAAATTTACCGATACACCAGATGGCAAAGCACTCGTTGCTGCGGGCCCCTATCTGCAAACGAGCAAACAACAGGCTTAGTGGCAAATTAAGTAACACTCGCCAGGGTGCCGTTCTTCTCGCCCTGGCATAATAAGACCCCCGCTATATTCCGATGATGGGTGGCACACGCCGCCCATATTACTGATGTTTATACGTTTTCAATTTCCTGCATTGTCGCACTCCAAATAACCGCCTGCTGGTAAATGCTAAACAGCACATCTTCGTCAACTTCTAAATAGACAAAATCTTGGGTAATGTCGTCCCAACGACCCTGTTCAAAGGCGCGTACCAGTTTAAGATAATGATTTAGGTAGTTGTCTTGCCCACACAACACCGCGGTCAACGTTTCGTTTAACGGCAGTTTTGCCATCAAGTCCTGCATAGTTTGCTCTAACAAGGTGTCTAGCCATGAGAATAACCCCACCAAAAATACGCAAGGGGGATCCTCTGGGTCGGCTATGGCGATGAATAATAATTCACAGTATTTGGCGCGCACCAATGACATATTTGCCAGCTCATGGGGCTTGTATTCATCGATATTAGCTAAGGTCAGCAGTGCAATAAACTTTGTCACTTCAACTGCCCCCATATATTTTAACGCATGGCGTAGCGACAGTATTTTATGGCTCTTGTTTATATTTGGACCATTAATGAAACGCAACAATTTATATGACCGCGCCACATTTTTTTCGATGATATGATTAATCTCTTCAAAATCAAATGTCGCTTTGCTACTGCCCGCCACCGGTTGCACCATAGTTACTTTTGATAAGGAAATAGTTTATATTTGACGATTTCAGGCTTGGTAACAAATGGCCTTGAAAGTAATGAAAGCCCATCTCTGAGAAACAGTCGAATTCTTTCTTGGTTTCAATACACTCTGCAACTAATTTACCCCCTGTCGTTTTAAGTTTCGCCATATTAGCGGCAATATATTGCAGACTGTGCTCGGTAATATCTACTTTGATAAAGTGCACATAGGGTAACAATGGATCCCATTTTGACGTGAAGTCATCATCGTCCAGCGCCAGCTTATAGCCCAGCTCGTTATAGACTTGCATGCCGCCAATAAGTCAGCACACAACTCCCAGTTTCCACTATTTCAATCATTACTTTTTTTGGATCAAGGGACGTTGGAAAGCGGTGTATTAAGGTATCTTGATGGAAGTTCATAAAACCCATTTACCGTTAGAGATCACCTCTACCCCGGTAGTAAGGTGACGTTGTGTTAACAATTTAGAGGTTGCTTCATCTGGGTTAATATCGGGAAAACAGTTATTCTGTGAGTCCCGTAACAAAAGTTTGAAGCCGATTGTGGCCTGCTTATTGTCCACTATGGCTTGTCGAGCTAAATATGGATCCATCGATTTCTTTTGTGAAATGCAAACGGTAGCAAGAAATTATACGCTGAATAGCATACCAATCATAAAAGCCACATAGCACTTGATTTTTAATCACTTTGAGCTGGATGCTGGTTGAAAAAACATCAATAATCAGCTGTGTATGCACAACTTTAATTTTCTCACTCAATTGACTGCTCGCAAAAGTACGGCTCTGGCATTTTCAGCTTTTAGTCCAGCCTTTGTTAACCAAAACAGCCATGCGCTGGCAGTAACCGCCACGTGGTCATTTTGCCCATAAATACCCTACCCACTTAACACTTTGTTGGTGTAAATAAGAAACGTCGTTAAGGGCAGTTTCTTATTGTTTGGCAAAGAATTAACCCAGGTGTGCATATTGATAAACACCTCGACCAGTGGGCTTAAGTTGGCAACCGGTGAGGTTTAAGCCTGTTAGCCACTAGGAGTATAAACAGTGACGATTTGAATTTCCGCTGATCTCTGCATGTTGAGGTCACTTGGGTATATAACCCCGTCAACCGTTACCAAGCTGTTAGTCCTGTTGCAATAGACAATAAATAAGAGCCAAAGAGTAGAAGATCGATATTGATCCACCCTCCCCCCCTTGTCGGGACATCAGGGCTCTTTATATGCAGCCTACCAATTTTTCAAAAGACACTTGCTTAATCGTATAATGCATCTGGCTACGAGTGTTTACTTTGGTAAAACAGAATTATCTATGCTGAACAATTATTTGAGGGATCTGATCTAAAGCAACGACATGATCTATACCACCTAATTTTATTGCTTCACAAGGCATTCCGTAAACAACACAGGTTGCTTTATTTTGGGCTACGGTCTTAGCCCCAACGTCGTTCATTTCTTTAATTCCTCTTGCTCCATCATCCCCCATACCCGTCATGATGATGCCTAAAGCATTTGCGCCTGCATATTTGGCAACTGAACGAAACAGTACATCAACAGAAGGTTTATGACGGGCTACCAATGGACCATCTTTAATTTTTACTGATGCGCCAAACTGCGTGACTTGTAGCATCATATGCTTGCCTCCCGGAGCAATAAGGACCCTACCAGGCAATAAGACATCGTTATCTTCCGCTTCTTTAACTTCAACTTTAGACACTGAGTTTAATCTTTTTGCGAAAGATTTAGTAAAGTTTTCGGGCATATGCTGAACAATAAGAATGGGTAAAGTAACAGCAGGCAATGCACTTAAAACAGCTTCTAAGGCTTGTGTACCACCGGTAGACGCCCCTATGGCAATTAATGAACCTGCTTTTTGTAGTCCTAATTTATGTCCTTTGTTTAACATCGCATCAGCGGTGTATTTTTCTCTAATTGGGCTGACATAAGCAATAGACTTTGGTTTTAAACCGGCCATATTTGCTTTCGCTGCTACCTTAACGGCATTGATCAAGTCTCGAGAAGATTCATATAGTGATGTTTTAAAATTGGATTTGGGTTTAGCTACTACATCAATAGCACCGCAGCGAAGTGCCTCAAGAGAGGATTTCGAACCCTTTTCAGTTAACGTAGAGCACATTATTATTGGCGTCGGTCGCTCAAACATTATTTTTTTCAAAAAAGTAATACCATCCATTCTAGGCATTTCAATATCGAGAGTGATTACATCCGGCCAGTCTTTCATCATATGAGTTAAAGCAAATATTGGGTCTCTTGCACTGCCAATAACTTCAATACCTGTAGCCCCGGACAATATTTCAGTAAGAACTTGTCTAACAACAGCAGAATCATCAATAATAAAGATGCGTATACTCATTTATGCCCCTAAGATTTTAGAAATAAAAATAATTGTTACGCCTAATATTTTTATATTCAGTGAAATATATGTTCAACTAGTTTTGACCATGGCTTTATTTTCAAGACAGATATTTTCTGTTTCATTAAATGTAATGCCATTACGTTAGGTTGTCATATTTATCTTACAAGGCTGACTATGAGAAGATCAATATGAATTTTAACCCTGGATAATACATCAAGCTACTATTAACGCTCTAGTTTAATCAGTAATGTGGTTAGATTGATGATATTAATTCATAGTTAATTCAAATGCCGTGATTGAACTGTCATTACCTAGGGCTATATCTTTCTATAAATAGAGGGTGTGACTAAAATCAATCCTTGGGAGAACTCTTTTATAGACTCAGCATGTCCGATAAATAAATATCCTCCAGGCTTTAATCTCGACACGATTTTTTTTATAATATTTCTTTTTGTTTCTGAATCAAAATAAATCAATATATTACGGAGTAATATTAGATCAAAAACGCCTACATCATTCAAGGGTAGGATTAAATTTACATAAGAAAATTTTACTTTATTTATCAAACGTTGATCTATTAATAATTTCCCCTCATATTCACCTATTCCTTTATAACAATATTTATGTAAATAATCTGTTGGAATAGTTTGGATTCTATCTTGCGGGTAAAGGCCCTGCATTGCTTGTTGTAGAACGGTTAAGTTAATATCCGAACCAAATATTTCCCAAAGGTTATTTTTTAATTTATCATCTAACAACATCGCTACACTGTAGGCTTCTTGCCCTGAAGAAGAGGCAGCACTCCATACGTTAAATGATTTTATTTTGTCTCTGTTGGGAATTATTTCATTGGCTAAAAATTCAAAATGTTTTGGTTCCCTAAAAAAATAGGTTTCATTCGTCGTCAAAAGATCAATAACTAATTGTTGCTCACCACCAGGTCCTGATGCAATCATTAAATCAAAAAATTCTTTAAAACTTTCAACAGAATAATGACGTAATCGTTTACTTAACCGAGAAAGTAAGAATATTTTTTTATTAACAGTTATCCGGATGCCTGCTTGCTCGTAGATGAAATCTTTAAACAAATTAAATTCTGTGTTTGTTATGTCTACATGTTCAGGTGTGATCATTATTATCAAGGCCTAAAATATAATTAAGTGAAGATATGCTATATCCCAGCAATAAATGACATCAGTAGCGGATCGCCAGATCAAAAAAATAAGGACAGATCAGCAGTTGGTTTCTCTATAATATGATGGACAGCCACTTTCAACTAGCATAAAATAGATTCATATTATTTTTTAATATTTACTAGCCTAAGTTAGACATTAATTAGTTAGCTTCTGTGAATGATATATACAGTAACATCGCTTGAATTTATTAGATAACACTTACTATTTTTCACCTGCGCCTTTAACATATTCAGTAATATAAAAATATTGGTTATTGTCGCTAAGAACGCGTTAAATTATTAGGGATCCGACAATATCAACTCATTACGTATCTATAAAAATCAATAATAGGTTCCCTCCAAAAAACAAATTTAGCTATAACGTTAAAATGAAGACAGCTCATTTATTGATAATACATTTTCAATGTTGAGTAAAATAAACAAACGTTGATCGAATTTTCCCATACCACTGATGAAATCGGTACGGATTTTGGTACCGAATTCTGGAGCGGGTATAATATCTAAATAAGGCACATCTATAACTTCACTGACTTCATCAACTATAATACCAATCGACATACTGTCTTCACTAAGGTTTAAATCAATAATAATAATGCTGCTTCGTTTAGTACGTTCAGATATTTGCATTGAAAAACGCTTTGCCAAATCAATTACTGGTACAACATTACCTCGCAGATTAACCATCCCCGCAATAAAGCTGGGAACCATAGGCACACGTGTAATATTGCTATAATCAATAATTTCTTTTATGGAAAGAATGTCTATCCCATAGATATCTGTGTTTAACACAAAGGTAAGAAATTGCCGGTTGTTATTACCAGAAACTGTCCGTAACGCTCCTGGGTGTGATATATTTTTTTCCATAGATAATCACAAACCTCCGTTAAAACCGTTCAAATTTTGATTTATCAACTGGTGAACTCACGTTATAACCGGTCAATACATTTTTTTCTGCTGATTGCTTAGACTGGCTAAAACTTAATGATTCAGACCCTTCTAAACGAAAAAATGAAACGACATTAATCAAATTCTCTGACTGTGCCTGCATTTCTGAGGCTGTAGCCGCTAGTTGTTCTGAGCCCGAAGCATTTTGTTGTGTGACCGAATCAAGTTGCTGCATCGCTTTAATAATTTGTGAAACCCCAACTGATTGTTCTTCTGATGCTGCACTTATTTCTTGTACTAATTCTGCCGTTTTAATAATATCCGGGACCATTTTTTCAAGCAATACACCTGCAGTTTCAGCAATTTCCACACTATTTTTTGTTAAACTGCTAATTTCAGAAGCAGCTATTTGACTACGTTCAGCCAATTTTCTTACTTCGGCGGCAACTACAGCAAATCCTTTACCATGCTCACCTGCTCTAGCACCTTCGATTGCAGCATTAAGAGCCAACATATTGGTTTGGTAGGCTATATCTTCTATTATCGATATTTTATCTGCTATTTGTTTCATTGCCACTACGGTATCACTAACTGCTTGTCCACCTTGTTTAGCCGCTTTTGCTGATACAGTCGCTATCATGTCTGTGTTTTGCGCATTTTCATTATTTTGACTAATAGATGCACCCATTTGTTCTATTGAGCCACTCGTTTCTTCAACGCTTGCAGCTTGCTCAGTCGTAGCTTCACTTAATGATGCAGCTGTATTGCTCACCTGCGTAGCGGCGATTGAGATCTGTTGCGAATTTGATGTTATTTGCTGAACAACGTCAATCAATTTACTACGCATTATGATTATTTGAGCCAAAATACCTGTGGCACCCTTTGCTTCCATATCAAGTGCAATATCCAATCTTCCAGTGGCAATACCTCGTGCTATTTCAGAAACAATATTGGGTTCTCCGCCTACTTTTTTCAAAACATCTCGGATAATAAAAATTACGATAATGATCCCGAAAATCACAGCAATCAAAGACACCCAAATTACAATAGATTGTGTTTTATTATTATTATCTTCAACGCTTTCACCAAGAATGTATTGTTCGTCTTTAATTGATTGCTTAACTGTCTCAGTATATTTTTCGATTTGAGGACCATCAGTTTCTAACATATTATCAACAACTTCATGACGCTTTACTAATAAGGTATAAATTTTATTAAAAGAAGAGA
>JBKEFM010000136.1:0-12276 GCA_046709505.1 Paraglaciecola sp.
CTGACATCGCATCGTATAACCCAACTCCGACTATAGATGGCTTATTTTTTTTCACGACTTCGACCACAGAGTGAGCAAAAGCACTACAGGCAAAAAAGACGCTTAAAAAAAGTAATGTCCTTATTTTATAAAGTGAAAAAGTAGTTATCATAGTGAGCCGCAGTAATTTTATATCTGTATTGTATCATTACAAATAAAGTGTAGACCGGCTATAGATAAAAGTAGTTAGTACTAACAGTATATTTGCCAGAAAATTAAAATAGGATTGTTTAAATGAAAATATTAGTCACTGGCGCCGCAGGATTCATTGGTTATCATGTGTGCCAGTTTTTACTATCCCGGGGGGAAGAAATAGTCGGTATCGATAATATCAACGATTATTATGATCCCAAGTTAAAACACGGCCGCTTAGATGAACTGGGCAAACATCACCAGGTGGCTAACTTCACCTTTATAAAAATGGATATTGCTGACCGGGAAAAGATGGAGTCGTTGTTTCAGCAACACAGTTTTGACAAAGTAGTGCACCTTGCAGCCCAGGCCGGGGTGCGTTATTCCATTGAAAATCCCCATGCTTATGTACAAAGTAACATTGTTGGCTTTACCAATGTATTAGAGGGTTGTAGACACCATAAAGTACAACATCTGGTCTATGCATCGTCCAGTTCAGTTTATGGTGCCAATGAATCTATGCCCTTTTCAGTAGATGATAATGTTGATCATCCGCTTTCACTATATGCCGCCAGTAAAAAAGCCAATGAATTAATGGCGCACACCTACAGTCATTTGTATGACTTACCCACCACTGGATTACGATTTTTTACTGTTTATGGTCCTTGGGGCAGACCCGACATGGCCTTATTCAAATTTACCAAGGCGATAATTGAAGATGAGCCAATCAAGGTTTATAACTATGGCAATCATCGACGGGACTTCACTTATATTGACGATATAGTCAGTGGTATTATTTCCACTCTGGATCATAATGCCACCGGCAATCCTAATTGGGACGCTTCGGCTCCTGACCCGAGCACCAGCAAAGCACCGTGGCGGGTTTATAATATAGGTGCACAAACACCCGTTAATTTACTGGACTTTATTACCACCCTGGAAGCGGCTTTGGGCAAGCAGGCAGAAAAAGAAATGTTACCCATGCAAGCGGGTGATGTACCCGATACCTTTGCTGATGTTCAGGCATTGGTGGATGACGTGGGATACCAGCCAATAACCAAATTAGACGTTGGTGTAAAAAACTTTGTAACCTGGTACCAGGGATTTTATCCTCAGTAATATTTAACTGTGCACAGCAGCGCCGTCAGGTGCTGCTTACCTACCCGCAAACCGCGGCTGACTGATTAGGAAAAATAGTGCTGCAAGGCTTAGCAAACAATCTTAGTTCCCCCCTCGTGCACGGACTGCTGATTTTTATCGTATTACGTTTCTTCGCTTACCTGAGTCATAAAGATAAATTATTTTATCGTTTATCATTTTTGCCTTTAGTGTGGATTTTCACCTGCTCAATGACCTATCCAAGTGTGTTGATGGTAAAGTATTTGGAAGACCAGTACCCGGTAGTGCAATTAACATCAGAAAAATGGCAGACCACTGATGCAATAGTGGTTTTGGCTTGCTACTACTTCGATGATGACGACCTGCCCTTTGTTAGCCGCTGGCCAGAATGTTCCTTACAGCGAAACCTCCATGCTGCATTAATGTATCAAGTTAAAACCATGCCCATCTATCTGGGAGCGGGTGTGTTAGGCGAGCAGGACTCGAATTCACAGGCAGCGTTTAACGCCGCGTTTTTACGTAAACTGGGGGTTAAAGCCAAAGATATTCATATCTTTCCCGGTGGTAATGATACTCAATCTGAAGTGGAGGCTCTTGCCCCTGCATTACAGGGCAAATCGGTCTCACTGGTTACTTCTGCCTCTCACCAACTTAGGGCTGTAGAGTATTTTAACCGCCAAGGTATAAAGGTACTCGCGATCCCGGTGGAACATTTAAGTAGGAAAAAAATTGAGTTCACCTTAGATTTACCTAGTGCGCGAAGCCTTTACCGCAGTGAAAGGGCCATACATGAGTATTTGGGCCTCATATACCAAAGATTTTTTCTATAATAAAAAGGTACATAAATAATTGAGCTAGCCGATACAAGATAAATACAGCTTCAAGGAGCCTATAAATGAACGAAATTGTGCCAATTTTTTCAGGGGGTGGGACCCGATTAGCGGCACATATTGGCGTTTTTGACGCGCTACAAAAATTAGGTTTGAGCTTTCAGCACTTGGTCGGGGTCTCGGGCGGGTCAATAGTCGCGGCGTTATATTGCACGGGCATGCCTTTGGCTGATATCAAAACCCTGGCCCTGAATACAAATTTCAAAAAATTCAAAGGTTTTTCACTATTTCGCTTGCTTCGCCAAGGTGGTCTTAGCTCAGGCAACAGCTTTGAAGCCTGGATGGATGAAAAGTTGGGTGGCTTGACCTTCGCAGACATCGATAAAGACTTACACATCTTAGCCACGGATGTTAATGGCGGTGGGCCAGTGATTTTTAACAAAGTAACCAGCCCTGCCTTAAAAATTTCCCAAGCGGTCAGGTTTTCCATGTCTATTCCGCTATTTTTCAGTTTCCAATCATACAAACACCATGTATTGGTAGACGGTGCGATCTTGTCTGAAGACGCCCTTTATCAGGATTGGGCTGGTGATGGTACCCCAGTGATGTGTTTCAAATTAAAAAGTGAACATGTCACTGACTTAACATTCAAAAAAAGTTGGCTGCCTTTAAGACAGTATTTGATGATGCTGATAAGGACTTTTATGACGGCTATGTCCAGGGAATATGTTCATGCAGAATATTGGCGAAATACTATAGTCATTAATACCGGTAAACTTTCGCCAGTGGATTTTAATATTACGCATCAACAAAAAGAGGAACTGTATAAAATTGGTTTTGATACCGCTTTTGAGTTTGTTCCCAAACGCCTAAGCGGCTATACCTAAAGCCATTGGTGTGCCAGCCAGGCGGCAAAGGAACCCAACCCCATGATCTTACGCGTACTAAGTGCCTGGAGTTTGCGATAGAAGGAAGTGATTGGGCGAGAGCAGCCAACAACGCTGCGGCTCAAAGAGATACGAGTATATGCCAATAAACCATCGAGGAACTAGATGTGAAAAACTATTTTAAAGGCTGTAAATTATGAAGCAACTTCGTAAATATACTGACACACCTCTCATTGGGCCTGTTATTAAAGTACTTATAAATTTTGTTGTGAGCCGCAAAGCCAATCAAATTTCCCAGCATTTCTCTGAATACCTAAGTCCAGTAGTCGCCTCAGACGATACGTTAAAACAACAGTCGTATAAAATCCGGCATAACGTTTACTGTGAAGAATTACATTTTGAGAATGCTCGAGATGACAAAATGGAAAGCGATGAGTTTGATACACATTCAATCCACGTCTTAATCAAACATATCCCCACGGGGAAATATGCGGGCACCGTGCGCATTGTGCGCTCAGAAAACAAAAACCAGTTACTGCCCATTGAAAAATATTGTATTAGTTCTATCTCCGATGACGCGGTTCATCCCGGTGACTTTCCCAGAAGTGAGATAGGTGAAATTTCCCGCTTAACCGTTCCCGCTCAATTTCGTAAAAGAGCGACGGATAAATTCCAGGGCTCGGCCACGGGTGTAATTAATGAACATGTATATTCCGAACGGGAATTGCGCTGCTTCCCATTTATTGCCGTAGGTTTATATCTTTGTGCAGCCTCAACTACACGTAAATACAATATAAAGCACTGTTTTGTCATGATGGAGCCAAGACTAGCCCGAAGTTTGCGTTTCGTAGGTATTTTCTTTAAGCAAGTGGGGCCGGTAGTGGAGTATCATGGCAGACGTGCTCCTTATTATATTAATCGTGATGTAATGATAAGCAGCTTGACACCAGGCTTTAAACGTATGCTTAAAAATATTGAGAAAAATTTGTGGCATAATTCGGTTATTGAGTCGCGCTGAGCCTTTTTAGCCAATTTTCAATAATAGAACGATGTAAGCATTTTGGCAAAAACACCACCCACATCTACTAGCGGTTGTTACCCTACTCAAATAATGTCTGTTTATGACTAACAAACAGTTTTTGAGCGGAAATTGGTTGTTAAACAGGTCAAAATTGGACAATAAGCTATCTATTATTTCCCCTCGTCAATTTTGCAGTTTACTGTTTAATCCAAAATTCCTAAAAATAAACACTCATGCTATCACCATGGACATTAGCTAAGTAAATGACTGAAAATGAAGAAATACTGGCATAAGTGTCAGTATTTTTAACAACGTTATTAATGCCCCTTTTCTTAGTGGCCAGTGCTACTGATGACCCACATAAAATCAGTATTAATGCTATTGCAGACACTGCCCTGAAGGTATTCAGTGCTGGATTTTTTTTATCAAAACCTTCTATCCAGCAACAGCTATACACGGTTTGTCTCCAGATGATACCAATGCAGGGTACTCGGTTCCTCAAAGGGTGATGTCCCACTGTAAAGGCATAAATGCTTTTTTCTTTACGACTAAATATTTGTCCATATTTTTTACATATCAGATTTTAAATAACAGTCATTAAATTCTAATTAATTGTTAAATAACAATTAATTAGAATTGGCACAATGTATGCTTAGGCAGACTATAACAATAATTTAATAAAGAAATGATTAATGGGACTTTTATTTAACAGACCAAAGTCTGTAACCCTTGCAGCAGGGTTACTGGCAGAAAAATTAAAAAATAAAGTTCAATCAACCTTCACCATATAAAATATCGCAAAGTAGCCGTTTTATGGATTTTTTTAACATACTTCAAAGCAAAATTGACAAACAGCAAGCCACAGTTATTGACACAAAAAGCGCGACACAAATCTATGGTAATACCACTTTCTCTGAACAAGTGTTGATTGACGCCGCCATAGTAGTTTTACATGAAGGCGCTATCAAAACTATTTTAGCTCTCGCCAACGAGTTAATGTTTCATTTGTATCCCATTAGTAGTGGGCAAAATTGGGGCTATGGTTCAGTCCAAAATACCCCCTTGGATCATCCAAAAGTGGTGCTGGATTTGGGACATTTAAAAAAAATCACTCCGACCAGTCAAAAACTGGGATTAATAACTATTCAGCCTGGGGTTACCCAACAAGACTTATATGACTATCTACACAATAACAATTGGTCATTTATGGTACCTGTCACTGGTGCCGGGCCAAGTTGCAGTATTTTAAGCAATGCATTGGAAAGAGGCTATGGTATTACCCCCCGTACCGACCATTTTGCTGCGGTAAATGCACTTAAGGCCTATCTGCCTCATCCAGACATTTGTCAGACCTTATATGAATCTGCTGTTTCTGGCCTTGATGGCTCAGGAAAAGATTTTATCGACAAAACCTTCAAGTGGGGCCTAGGTCCTTATATCGATGGCCTGTTTACGCAAAGTAATTTTGCCATAGTGACAGAGGTAACCATACGATTAGCGCCCTTGCCGAAACACTTTAGTGCTTTTTATTTACAGGTATTTGATGCAAAAAAATTTCAGGATACAGTGGAATTTATCCGCGATTTACTCATGGATTGTGAAGGTATCGTTGGCTCAATTAATTTGATGGACAGAAGTCGATTGGTCTCCATGGTGGCAGATAACCCAAATGGCAATCAACAACATCAGAACATGACATCAGAGCAAATCAGCCTGATAGCCAAGCAAAAGCATATCCCACAATGGCTTGTTGTCGGTTCAATTTATGGTGCTAAGTCAGTGGTAAATTCGACTAAACGTGAGCTTAATCGACGAGGTAGAAAAATTGGCACGATCAATTTTTCTAATAGCTGGCTGATGGGTAGCGCGAAGTTTATTAGTCGATTACCCCTTCCCAAATTCGCTGCAGTGGACAATATTAGGGAACAATTACATTCTTTGGATGAAGGCATTGAGATAATGTTAGGTAAACCTAATCAAGTTGCTCTGCCATTAGCTTATTGGCGCAATCCCCATGTCAGACCAGACAAAACCTCTGCATTATTACCAGATAAAGATAAATGTGGGCTGTTATGGTATGCGCCTCTGATCCAAATGGCTCCCGAAGTACTCTCTGATTTTGTTGATTTCATTCGCCACACCACCCCTAGATACGGTATTGAACCCCTGATAACGTTCACCAATTTACGACACGACTGTGTTGATTCAACCGTACCTTTAGTTTTTGATCTGACAAATAAAGCGGCTGTAAAACTCGCCCACCAATGCCTTGATGAATTATTAACCGAGGGTTGTAAACAAGGTTTTGTACCCTATCGCATCAATACTAAGCAGCAATCTGAACTCAATAAAGATGATATTTTCTGGCAAACCACTCGCTTACTTAAAAATGCCCTTGATCCAAATAATATTATTTCACCAATGCGGTACAATCCTTAATAATAGTGAACTGGAGTTAGTAGAATTCGATAGGTATTGTGCCGTATAAATTAATACCTTAAAGTAGCGACTTAAAACACTCGACTAGGCCACCCTTAGAATAATTAGGCCATTGCCAGATAAAATCTAGTCATAAATATTTACTGTCAGGCACAACAAATCTATTTACCTAATGGAGTAGGAATGCGTCAAAAAAAATTTTATTGTTTAATCGCCTTCTCGATTTTCATTTTTCTGGGCTGCGATAACAGAAGCGTTCAAGAGTATATTCAGTCAGTTAAGTGGCAATATCAGGATAATCAAATTCAAGAGGCGAACATAAATTTCAACCTTGACGAAAATAAAGTGCAAAGCTTTTTTTCACCATCTCCCCTACTGTTCATGTTAAAAGGTACAGCAACTGAATTTCCCCCTCACGTGGACTTTAGCACGTTCGTCGGTGATCATTTATTACCCGCTTGTGTTTATCTGGCCTTTTTCAACGTCAAGCTTAAAGTGCCTGAGTTGCTATTAACTCAGTTTACGGTCCCTGAAAAAAAGCAAATTGAGAAGCTTACCGTTACAAGGTTTGTCTACGAGCAACTTGGCAATGTGGCAAAAGTTATAGAAGCGTCAGCAGAGGTGGGGAGGCAATCATCCAATTATCATGTCTTGCAATTTCAATTAGCGCAAATAAAGCTTCAGCATGATAACTATCAAGATGCATTTTATGCAGGCAAAAATTTAGTATAAATCGACATACACAAAGTCATGGGTGTTGCCGCTTCAGGGGAGACAAAGATAGCCCCAAACCGGTTAATTTAAGTACCGGCGCATCCCCAGGGAAAACAGAACAGGTAGAGAGCAAGTTACATTTAACTACAATTTTAATGACCAATGAACAAAACAATAATGTTCTGGCGATAATAAGAAGATTAAAACATTTTTCTGCTAAAAATAAGCAGACTTTGACAAGTATTAAAACGATGCTAAAACGCATCTCATTCAACAGTTTATTAATAGTCTTCATTAACTTTACCGTTGATGAAATATGGATTTTCTTTAGATGTTACCAAAGTTGAGACTAGTTTCATTATATCTATCAAGCACTATCCGTTAACCTGTGCCTCGGATCTCAAGGAGAAATGGACAATATTATTCGAGCAGTCAGACAGTGGGCCATTTTTGTGTTGGTCCTGGATGTCGTCGTGGCTCGCATCCCTACCCTTTGCTCCCATGGTCATTGAAGCAACTCAGGGCGAAACCTGTGTGGGCCTGGGACTGTTTATCTCTCGGCGACGGAAAATACTGCCGTTTATTACCCTTAAACAAATTTGGTTGCATCGTTTTGGCTCAGACAAATGGGATCAAGTGTGGATTGAACATAATGATTTTCTTCTTAGCTCCCAAAATGAGCAAGACGTTCGCGCACATATGCTGACCTATCTGCTGCAACAGCAACATTTGTGGCAAGAGCTTTATGTGGGCCTTTCCAACTCGACCGTGATAGATAAGTTTAATGAGAAATTAACCAGTAAACGACTTATGCTCAGTTCACCTGACTTTGAAGTTAACCTAGCAGGTAAAGCCAATATAAACGAGTATCTGGCTGAGTTGTCGAAAAACACCCGCTCGCAAATACAACGAAGCAAAAAATTACTGATGCTCCAGGGTGAAGTATCCTTAACCCTGGCGGTCACTGTCGAGGAAAAAAAACATTACCTAGCTGATATAGCTGCGCTACATATCGAAAAATGGCATGCCAGTGAATTTGGAAGTGGTTTCACCAATCCAATCTTTAATCAGTTTCACCACCGTCTTATTCTTGAAGATAACGATTCTAACATGAGTCATTTATTCTGTTTACGACTCGATGGTCAACCCCTGGCTTATCTCTATATTATTAAAGATCGAAATAGCTGGTATTTTTATCTGTCGGCAATTAAAAATAGCGACGACAACCGAATTAAAATTGGCTTACTGGCTCATGTTTTTGTAATAGAACAAGCAATAAAAAAGCAGATAACTAAATATAGTTTTCTGGCGGGAGAAGCCAGATACAAGCGTTCGCTCTGTAATACCCCGGAAACCGTCCAACAATTAGTCTGTTTTTATCACCCGACTAAACTGCTGCGTTTTCGTGAACGGATAAGAGTATTAAAGAGACAATTGACAATGATGATAATAAAATTTCAGCACAAGAATAGACTATATGACAAACCAAAATAACCGTCCTCAACGCATAAGCCTGCAATTGCAAAACCCTTATCCCTTGGATTCTCCGGCGCCAATTGAGGTGGGTGTGCCTGTGCCTCAAGGTCAAGCCGTTAACCTGCAGCAATTACAGTTACAATGTAACGGGCATATTATATCTTGCGCCGCCCAGCCACTTAACTACTGGCATGACAAAAGCATCAAGTGGGTAAATCTTATATTTTTCGTTACGCCAGAGGCTGGAGAAAACTACGAATTAGTGATTAACCAGGCAGCAAAAGCTATAATGGCCCCGGCATCTGGCTTAGTCTGTATAGATACGCAAGATTGTCTCACCATACAAAATGCCAACTTCACCTTCGAATTGCAACGAGACCGCTTTGAATTTTCACTGACGTCTTCCAAAGAGGGAGCCAGCTTAGTTAACCATGCGGTAAATAGTGTTTCCCTTTTTGACTCTGAAAATAATTTGCTTCCTGGCCATATAGTAAATATCCATACAAACAAATTTCACGATCTGGCGGATGGTTCAGTTCGTGTCATTAAATTGCGTATTACCGGCTATCACGGCACAGATAAAGCGTCTGGCCTGGCGGATTTTGATACCGATGTTACCTTTTATTCCCAAAAAGACTGCATAAAGCTCGCCTACACACTGCGTAATCCTAAAGCGGCATTACACCGCAGTGGCAATTGGGATCTTGGCGATCCCCACTCACTTTATTTTAGCGCCCTGAATTTTGATATGGCCCTGGGCCAACCTGGCGATATTCACTACCAGCTTGAACCGGGTGAAAACTGGCACAATGCACAAAATGCTCACATCTCGCTGCAGCAATTATCCAGTGGCGGAGAAAACTGGCAAAGTCCAATTCACTGGGATCACAAGCAGCAAATCCCTTTCAGCCAACAAGGCTATCAGGTATTTAGAGACAATGTGAATATTGCCCAGGCTAAGCGTGCAACGCCTAGCCTTTTTGTGCAGAACGGCTTTGGACTAACGCTGGAGAATTTCTGGCAAAATTTTCCGAAATCCATCTCCATTCAAGGGGAAACTATTAGTCTGGGGCTATTTCCTCACCAAGCCGGAATACAATACGAATTACAAGGTGGTGAACAGAAAACACATACCCTGTGGTTAAATGCTGTTGGAGACCAAGAGGGACTTGCCTGGGTACACCAAAAGCCAAACGTTATACTGCCCAGACAAATTTATCAGCAAAGCGACTACTTTTTGTACCTCAACAAACACAGTGCTGACGCCCCTTTACGGGCCCTTATTCTCAATGCACTTGATAGTGATAGCAATTTTTATCGCAAACGGGAAATTGTCGATCAATACGGTTGGCGTAATTTTGGTGATTTATATGCGGATCATGAAACCGCAGATTACCAGGGACATGACATTTTTGTTTCTCACTACAACAACCAATATGATCCTATTTTCGGCTTCTTGCGCCAGTATATGATAGATGGCGATAACCGCTGGTTTGAATTGGCAGATGATCTAGCGAAACACGTTACAGATATTGATATTTACCATACAACACAAGATAAAATAGAATATAACGGTGGCTTGTTTTGGCATACGGATCACTATTTACAGGCTTTCACTTCTAGCCATCGCTCCTATTCCAAATCTCAAGCCAGTGATGCTTATCAGGATCATGCTGGGGGGGGGGGACCTGGTGGACAGCACTGTTATACCAGCGGCTTAATGCTGCATTATTTGATGACAGGTAATGAAAATTCAAAAAAGGCAGTTATTACACTGACCGACTGGATCACTCATGTCTATGAAGGATCATCTACCTGCCTAGAGCTGCTGTTAGCCCTTAAAAATCGCCATGCTTTAGGCTTTAAAAACCATTTTACCGGACAATACCCCCTGGATAGAGGAACAGCGAACTATATCGTCGCCTTATTAGATAGTCATGAACTAACCCAGCAGTCTGAGTACTTACAACGGGTAGAGCACATTGTGCATAACACCATGCACCCCGATGAGAACCTGGCCCAGCGCGAACTGCACAATGTTGAGACTACATGGTTTTATACTGTTCTATTGCAAGCATTAACCCGCTACCTGCACGTTAAAGAAAGCGCTCAGGAGTTTGATAACCATTTTTATTATGCTCGTGACTGTTTGCTTAATTTTGCCAACTGGATGGTAAACAATGAATATTTATATTTGGATAAACCCGACATACTGGAATACCCCAATGACACCTGGACTGCACAGGATTTACGTAAGGCACAGATATTCGCTGCTGCCGGCTATTTCAGCCATGACGCCCGCCCGGAATATAGACAAAAAGCCCAATATTTTGAACTCGAAGTGCATAAGCGTTTGGCCGTATCAAATACTAAAACCTATACCCGTATTATGGTGTTAATCATGCAAAATTACGGCGCCACGGATTACTACCATAGCGTCACCGCTACGAACAAATTTTCCCCACGCAAACAGGGCTGGCCTGTAGCGAGTTATCAAACAACTTCATTCGCTAAAGAACTAACCAAAACATTGGCTAAACGGCTGAGAAAACTGTCCATTAGTAATGAAATAGACTGGCTGAAAAAAAGACTAGGCTAAATCCAATTTTGATCAGGACGTAAATCTCATATGCAAGTTACTTTTATTATTCCCCATAAGGGCAGGTTTGAGATGTTAATTCAAACCATTGAGTCTATCAGCGCCCAGACCTGGGCTCTGGAACAACTCGAGGTGCTGGTTGTCAGCCAAACTCCGCAAATCGCCGAGCAAGTTTTGTGCAACGAAGCGAAACTGACCGTAAAAGTTTTTATTCGCCCTGAGAGTGAGACTATTTCAGCTTTACGCAATTACGGTTTCAGTCAATCAAACAGCCCATTCTTAGCTTTCCTGGATGCTGATATCTGGCTCTCAGAAAATTGGGTAAGGCAAATGCATCAACACCTATGCGCTCACCCGGGACGAATTATTGTCAGCGCCACGCAAATTTGTGACTACAACGCCCCTACTTTAGAGAAAATCAGAACCAGCCTTAGTAATGCAGAAATTGACACCAATGTAGCTTTTTTACCTGGACGTAACCTGTTTATGCGTCATGATGTATTTAACCAAATAGGCGGTTTTCCTGAGCACCTAATCACGTGTGAAGACTACTATTTTACCGACCAGGCCGCCAAGCTTGGCGAGCTCTACTATACGTCTAGCGCAACCTATGTACATTTAGGAGAGGACAAAGCTTACAAGCCCATGTTTGACAAAGAGATTTGGCGGGGCCAATCCAATTTACAATCAATCGCAGGGCGAAAAATTCCGTTCCGTGAATGGCCCAGTTTTTTGGTACCTCCAGGTGTTACCATAACTTTTTTGCTGGCGCTCATTTTGCTTTTGGCAGGTTTATACGAAGGCGGATTATTGTTACTGGCCCTTAGCCTTATACCTCTATTTTTATACAGCTTCAGGCTCTACAAATTGGCCAACAGTAAAATCGCTTTTATTTCTATTTTTAAATTTTATGCTGTTTATTTTCCGGCGCGCGCTATTGGCACCCTCACCGGACTATTTAACTCAATCACCGTGAAAAACACTTAGGATACCACTTTTGATAAAACCGACTATTAATGT
>JBKEFM010000137.1:0-12095 GCA_046709505.1 Paraglaciecola sp.
CTGATAATTCCTCTATTAAAACGAAAACTGCTAGGGTTTAGTAATTACTTCGGGCTACAGGATAACAACTGCAGTTTAGCTAAATTATACAGTTATGTTTTGCATACACTGTACAAATGGCTGAATAGGCGAAGTGGTCGGCAAAGTTATAATTGGAATGATTTCAAGAAGGTGTTAACGTATTTTAAAATTGAGGCACCGAAAGTCAGCAAGCGAAATGTTGTTGTTGATTGGTACTAGGGTCGTGTTTTACACGAGCAAATATATAACTGAAGAGCCGGATGCGGTAATTCCGCACGTCCGGATCTGTGTGGTGTCGGTCTGGTAACAGATCGTTCTAGCACGATGGCAGCAGATAAATTATTGCAATTGAATGTGTGTTAAGTATCTGCCTAGACATTCATAATGGTCCACAAGGTCAGATACATTACGAGAGAGCTATAATGAATCGATATCTCAGTTTCTTAATTCTAAGTGTTATCGTCGCCACTTTACCTGCGTTGGCGCAGAGTGAATGGCCTACCAGTGGATGGACATTGACAACGCCTCCTGAGGTTGGTCTTGACCCAAATGTACTTTCCGCAGTCGATGCTGACATAAGGCAGGGAAAGTACGGCTATGTTGACTCTATGCTGGTTATTCGCAATGACAAGGTGGCATTTGAGCGATATTACGAGCGTGACTACAACAGCATTTATCAAAAGGAAGCGTCTACACCTGGACCGCTTGTAGTACGCGACCCGACAGGACCTTATAACTACTTCAATTCATGGTGGCATCCTTATTTTCAGAAGGGAAAACTGCATTCGATGCAATCCGTCACCAAGAATGTCCTTTCGGCTGTTATAGGCATTGCAGTAGGGAGAGGTGATTTTCCCAATATTGATACACCTGTTCTTAAGTTCTTTGAGACGGGCAAAGTTGATAACGTCAATGACAAAAAGCACCGTATGACCATTCGGCACCTACTCACTATGACGACGGGACTCGATTGGAATGAAGATTATCCTTACACCGATCCCAGAAACACCTTCTCAATCATGGCTGCAGCTCCAAACTGGGTTCAGTTCACAATAGACCGACCAATGTCAGCAGAGCCCGGTAAATCTTTTCAGTACAACAGTGGCGCTGCACTAATTTTAGGTCATGTATTCAATAAAGCTACCGGTATGGATCTGGAAGAATATGCCGTTAAACATTTGTTCAAACCGCTTGGAATCGAAAACTTTCATTGGAAACGTACACCGTTTGGTCTCGCCGATGCTCAAGAGGGCCTGTATGTTTCCACTCGAGACATTGCTAAAATTGCCTACCTGTTTTTGAAGCAAGGGATGTGGGAGGACAAACAAGTTGTACCTGCAGCATGGGTGGATGCATCGATAGCACCATTTGTCTCAGTAACAGATGATCGCAGTCTCGAGTATGGATATAAATGGTGGCTCGTAAACTACGAATACAAGGGAGAAAAACGTGTCGCATTCGCCGGCTTCGGTTTCGGTGGTCAGTACCCTATCGTTATCCCTGAGTTGGATATGGTGATAGTGTTCACTGGCTGGAATATCCTTGCTGAAGGCCCCAGTCTGAGTCCTCGGGAAGGGATCAAACGTATCTTGGAAGCTGTTATCGAGCCTTGATCTAAAAACGGAGTGGCTTGAAATCGAAACCAACGAATATATTATATATGGGCAATATCTTACATAATCCGTGTATAGCATGCCTAACCAGTGCGTGACGTGGATAGTTACAAAACATAAACTTACGCAGGGCGTTATGCGCATTATGAATCAATCAGGATTTTAAATTGGAATCGAAGATGCACTGTGCTGGCTGAATTTGATAACTCTATTTGTTTTTCATATTCCTGCCACACTTTTGATTTGGTGGCGTCCAAGTTACATAGGCGAAAGTACCCCCGGCTTTTGGTTTGAATACAAAGGCACTTTTGCCCTTGTATACCCTGGGCGGCATCCACTGATCTGCGATTTTTCTTGCTCTACCCATTATTCATAAAGTCGGCGTTAAATCCGCTCTCCGTTTGCTGGCCGTATACCAGGCTGGTTTACTTGTGGTCCCATGTGACCCGCAATTTACCATCCCTGCGCTCGACATAGTTTATTTTGTGACGAGACAGGACTTCAGCTTGCTTGCGAGATAGTTTGTAACCAGTCAAATCAACCAAGTCAGTCTCAGTGAGGAAGTTAATGTTCATTATGGCGTCTCTGCTTTAAGCCAATTTCTCAACACTACTGCAATAGCTATAATCAATATAATCAGCGCTAATAGTATTACAATCTTTACGTTAGTCATTTTCGTACCCTATGCAGCTTAACTATCCGCTTTTTCGATTCAGCTTTATTACCAACCCTGACTTCTTCGGCTGAATCTTTTTATGTCCTTAATGCCCCGGGCAGTAGATACCTAGTTATTGCCGTTATGACGACAAAAAACGCTGTTATCGCCCACTTTGTAATGTGTTGCATCAACAAAATATTGTGCATTTTTTGGTTTTAACATTGTAAATATTCCCTTTCAAAATTGCTCCCCAGGAACATAATCGAGCTTATAGATTAAAAGACCTCATTAAATTTTGAGATGTTTTTGCCAAAACAAGTGATAGCGCAGCCTTTGGTGTTCTGGTTTAGTGATTTACCGGTGGGCGAGACAAACGAGGTGCGGCCATCTAACAAACAAATGGGGTAGGTCGTTAGGGGATTGAACCATTTCTCACTGGTACTGGCATAGGTGATGCACATTCCTTGTTCGACGCTGCCGCGTTCTTACTCTGTGATGGGTTTGTTTATTCAGGCACTGTTACCTGGTAATGGTTCGCTTAAGTTAAAACTTCGTTTTTTACAGATGGTTTTATCGCACTTATTTTCTTTGGCGCCCCAAGGGGGGCATCCATACTTTACCGGCTTATGTGGCCAGCTTGGTGAAGATGCACTTTGCACCCACGGTGCGGTTGGCAATAGTTGATGAGGCAGGGTCTAAATCAATTTCGCCCATCACCTGTTTAGCCAATTCAATCAGGTAAAGTGGCGTGTATATTTCAACGTTGCCACTGGTTTGGTTGACACTTTGATGGCTTCACGCTGTGGCCTCCATTTTCTGTTGTGACGTACCTGGCAGGACTGGTAAAAAATAAATTGCTACTGGCCCATACTGTGTATCGTTAATTGATAGTAAGAAAGCGCCAGTCTCTATGCAAATTGGCGTCCAATCATCCCTGAATGTCGTTCAGTCGAATAACTGCTGTTCAGTTAATACATTCTCTTTCACCCCGCTCCAGGCAACATTTACTGTGTTTTCGCGAAGAAAAAGGCAGTTATATTGATACTAGCCAAAGGCCCATTCTTGAGCACTTTGGCTTAGAATCAAACTCAGTGGTAATACTAACCACTGGGTTTAAAATGATTTTAGTTATGCCTCTGCCGCAGAGCTGATGATGCGAGCTTTCAAAATCCACACCAAACATAAACGACTGCACGGTATAGGCACGGCAAGATCCTACTCAAGCGGGCTTAAGTTACTTAATCTACCCACTTTAAACCTCATATCAGATGATGCTCATCTAGTCATGTCTGACAGCCGGTATGCAAACTGACTATCTTGATGCCATATTGTGGGCGGGCGATGGTGCAGATGACAATAAATGAGCATTCACGTTCTTGCCCTGCTTTATCATCTCTTTGCTATCTCTGTCTTTATAATGCGTATTTAACACTCCGCTGCTGATCAATTTGATTTTATAAACGTACATAAAAGCGACTAATAATTTTGGCGAAAGGGAAGTGAAATGAGCGATAAATTGAGAACAATCAGCTGTGTGCTGTCTTATATCAGAAACTCAGGACTTTATGGCGCACTGCATGCTGACTTAGGCCTCCCAAATATTTTTGTTTTTCGTTACTTACTCGACCAACCTAACGACATTGTTAACCTTCAAAAAGATATTGACGATTTACCGTTTTTTCCAGAACGTTTAAACGCAAGCTATCAAGATGAATGGATTGTTTTTTGTAAAAAGACAGTCAGTAAATTAGGGCTCAAAGATCTTAGCGATACAGACCTCGCATTTTTAGCTGATGAACGTGATAACAATAATACTCACAATACTTTAGGCGAAGAGAACAAAAGAGAAGAAACGTTGATAAAATTAAAGCAACGCCTTATCTGTATGCAAAAAAGTGATGACTTTAATCGTCAGTTTGAACAGCTATGTGTAATTCAAGCCGTACTTTTAAGCAAAGGCGTTACCGTGTTAAAAAGTCAACAACAACTAAAAATAGAACGTTTTATTAAATAATAAGACCGAAGTGCGCCAAAGAAATGACTTATATGTACTACTACTTCGTAACTATTCGAGTTGAGAGAACACAATGTTTGGTCTATTCAAATCTAATCCGACAAAAAACTGTGTAAAACTTATGACATGAATAATTACCAACAACATAAGAGAATTTGAGACAGTGGAAGATCTTGATCTTAAAGGCTGAAAGCCGTAATAATTGGTATGTTAACAAGCACTAGATGGTAAAAAGTAGAAATTACAACCAATAAGACAGTAAAATTAATAGAGTGATTTATTATAGCTGACTATTCATTTTTATTAAAAACCATTCGCTAAGTCACCACATTTCATTGCGAATAGTATTGAGCCACAATACGTTATACAACGTATAATTTTTTGATTTAGTAAACTTAAGCCAAGGTATATGATTTATGAATAAAGCTATGAAGGTATTGACTACGCTGGGCCTGTTTGCGGGGGTTGCACTTATTGTATACATTGCGGGCGAATTAGCTTTATCTAACTCCCCTCTAGGTGCATTGGTACCGGTTGGAGTGTTGCTGTTGATTATCATAGTTTATATCCGGCTAAATGATAAAAAAGACTGATGACTTAGGTTTCAACTTTTATGATTTTAATACTAAAAAATGGGGTTTGAATCTAATTCTGTCAACTAGACCTGACCCTATCTGTGTGTAGCTACATTGATATATATACATTTAATCTAATGCTATCCTCCTGTGTCAGGATTGTTGTCTCCCCTAAAATAAAATATTTTTTAGAAGGGGAGCGGTAATTGAACCATAAATTTCTTGTTATTCAGCAGAAAGAAAAGAAGCTATTTTAAGCACATTGTTACCCCTCATAATAAGTCGGTTAGATCAGTAGCAACAGAAGAAGGTATGGTAGAGCAAACTCTGTATGGTTGGCGTAAACAAGCAAGAGAGCAAGGTCAGCCAGTGCTAGGTAAAAAATAAATACCCGATCAATGTTCACATGAAACTAAGTTTGCAGTTGTCGTGGCAACCGCCCTTTTAACGGAGTCAGAGTTCAGTGAGTATTATCGGAAAAATGGATTGTATCCTGGGCAAGTCAAGCAATGGTAGCAGCAATGTATTCATGGTTTTCACAGCGATGAGCAGCACGCTAACGTGCTCAAAAAAACAGACTAAAGAAGATAAGGCCGAGATTAAATCGCTGAAAAAATCTGCGATTTAAAGAAAAAGAATTGGCAGAAACAGCGGCCTTATTGATGCTACGAAAAAATCTGAAGGCCTTTTATGGGGAATAACAAGAGGACGATTACCCCTCCCGGTGAAAGGCTAACGTGGGTTACGCTACTCGAAGCAGTCATGAATTATGGGTGTCGTCTCAATGCAGCATGCCATGAGCCTGAGTATGCTAATTTGCCACCGTCGCAAATCGTACCAATTTTACTTGATAAGGAGAGCTATCACGCTTCAGAATCGAGCTATTACCCCGTGTTAAAACAGGCGAGCCAGTTACATTACTGTGGGCGCAGTCATGCGCCTAAAAATGTAGGTAAGCCAACTGTAGTGCACAAGGCGAACGAGTTGTGGTCATGGGATATCACCTATTTAGTTTCTTTTTTAAGGGACAGTTTTACTATCTGTATCTGTTTGAAGATATTTTTAGCCGCAAGGTTGTTGGCTATGAAGTCTATGAACAGGAGTGTGAAGTAAGGGCAGGGAGCTTATTACAACGCTGCATGTTACGCGAGCAATGCTTAAACACCCCTTTGGTATTGTATTCTGAGGATGGTGCGCCGATGAAAACGCAAACAATGAAAGCTAAGATGGAAGAGCTTGGGTGCTAGGCTCTTACAGCAGGCCAAGTTAATTGTTGCCTGACAAGAGAGTAAAGCCAAAGTATGTAAAATATTTGTAAATGCAAATGAACTATATGATATTCGCCTCCGTATATATGTGGCTACTGATAGATAAATCAAGTAGAGATATAGTTTTTTAATTTACAAAAAGGGAAATTACATGATGACTAATAACATCTTTGATAAAGGAAAAGACTTTTCGTTAAGTCTTGCTAGTTTTAAAGTGAAAACAGTTCTGACCTTATTGTTCTTATTTTTGCTTCCTACCTTTGCGCACGCTGCAGCAAATCTTGCATCCGACGATTTTGTTGGTATTTCTTTCTGGTTAATATCTATGGCGCTTATGGCGTCCACAGTCTTTTTCCTCTGGGAAACTCAGGGGGTGACAGCAAAATGGAAGACATCGTTGGTTGTATCGGCGCTAGTGACTTTTATTGCCGCGGTTCACTATTTTTATATGCGTGATGTGTGGGTTGCTACGCAATCAACCCCCACAGTATATCGATATATAGATTGGTTATTAACAGTTCCATTACTAATGATTGAATTTTACCTCATTTTACGTGCAATCGGTGTTGCGTCTGCAGGGATTTTCTGGCGTCTATTAATAGGTACGTTGGTAATGCTTATACCTGGTTACATGGCTGAAGCCGGTTACTTGAACATTACGGTAGGATTTGTCATTGGTATGGCGGGTTGGTTCTACATCCTTTACGAAATCTTTCTTGGAGAAGCGGGTAAAGCAGCCGAAGCAACCGCAAGCGAGGCAGTAAAGTATGCATACAAAGCGATGCGCTGGATTGTAACTGTAGGTTGGGCAATTTATCCACTTGGTTATGTTCTTGGCTATATGACAGGGACTGCCGATCAAGAAACGCTAAATATTGTATACAATTTAGCTGACTTGGTTAACAAAATTGCATTTGGTTTACTGATTTGGTACGCAGCAACTAGCGAAAGCCAAGCGGTAACAGAAAAATAAACTCGAATATTACTTATAATAATTATTGTACCTTTGGGTTTGTAATCTCGTTAAGGGGTTGCAAACTCATTTACACATACGAGTAGTATTTATGATTCAAACCGAAGTAAATATGCAGCGTCAGTCCTTCTTTTTATTGCAGAATTGTGAAGAACTTATGCTTTTTCGATTAAAAGGCAATGAACCTTCGTGCTTTCATTTAGCCAGTGGTGGGAGTAGAACTCGTGCAAAATTATGCATCGAAGCCGGTTTAGCACTTCAGTTACCAGCAAAAACTATCGTTGCTTTGGCCTGTACTGTAGAGTTACTTCATAATGCCTCACTGGTTCATGACGATTTACAAGACGCTGATAGCACTCGTCGAGGACGACAATCAGTATGGAAAAAATTTGGTACATCTCACGCTGTTTGTGCTGGCGATATGATGATTTCTGCAGCATTTGGTTCGTTAGCTAATGTAGAGACGTATAGTTCATTACCTTCTCTTTTGATTCAGACTCAAGAGGCTGTGTCACGAACAGTAAAAGGTCAGTCCAGAGACATTGATACTCAGACAACAATAACTGAACACGAATACGAAGATATAGCGGCTATGAAATCAGGTCCATTAATTCAACTTACATTATCACTGCCACTCATCGCTGCTGGCTATGTTGACCAAGTCAAAACGGTCAATAATGCACTTAACTATTTCTCAATCGCTTATCAGATACTCGACGATTTAGATGACTGGCAACAAGACCTGCAAAAGGAGCAGCTTAATTTAGTGAATCTATTGGTATCACGTTATTCATTACAAGAGTCCATAACTATTGCTCGAAATCGCGTCAACTATTTATTGAATCGTTGTCAAAGAGAACTTAGCGTACTTCCTTTAAACTGCGCAGCATCTGTGATCACGGCTACTAACAACCTGTTAGCAAAAGCTAAGGTGGACTTAAATGAATAAAGCCGTTGTTATTGGAGCTGGTTTCGGTGGAATAGCCTCTGCACTTCGCTTGAGGGCTAAAGGTTATGAAGTTGTGATTATTGATCAACGTGAAAAACTGGGAGGGCGTGCTCAACAATTTAATAAAGAAGGCTTTATTTTTGATGCGGGGCCGACGGTAGTCACTGCACCCTTTTTATTTGAAGAGCTATTTTCACTGTTTAATAAACAGAT
Source organism: Paraglaciecola sp. (assembly GCA_046709505.1). Taxonomy (GTDB): domain Bacteria; phylum Pseudomonadota; class Gammaproteobacteria; order Enterobacterales; family Alteromonadaceae; genus Paraglaciecola. The sequence continues at coordinate 8,285 of JBKEFM010000137.1, forward strand.
GAAGGATTACATAGAGCTAGTCCCAGTAGAGCCTTGGTACCGTTTTGTTTATCCAGACGGAAGTCATTTTGACTACGGTGGCACCATAGAAGAGACATTAGCTCGTATAGCTGAAATTGAGCCGGAGGATCAAGCTGGATATCGTTCACTTCTGGCACAATCCGAAGCTATATTTGATGTTGGATTTACTCAATTATCAGATAAACCTTTTCACAAATTCTCTACCATGGTTGCTCAGGTGCCGGCACTCATTCGCCTCAAGTGTTATCGCACTGTTTGGCAAATGGTCTGTGCTCATTTAAAAAGTGATAAGTTGCGTCAAGCTTTTTCAATTCAGCCTTTGTTAGTAGGCGGAAATCCATTTGCGACAACCAGTATTTATAGTCTTATTCATTATTTAGAGCGCAAGTGGGGAGTTCACTTTGCAATGGGAGGCACGGGGGCCCTAGTTGATGGATTAGCTGAACTTATGAAAGAACAAGGTATACAAATAAAGCTCAACACCAAAGTATCTGAATTAAGCATTCATGATAATCGTATTACTGAAGTAAATACTGACACAGGCTCTTTTTCATGCGACAAACTGGTCTCTAACATAGATCCCAAATATCTGTATCGGCATCTTATACCTCGTCAGAATCAAACCATTAGTGCAAAAATTAAAACTAAACATGCCAAATTATCGATGGGGCTTTTTGTTTTATATTTTGGCACAACAAAACAATACCCAGACATAGTGCATCACACAATTTGGTTAGGAAAACGCTACAAGGCACTTTTAAGTGATATTTTTGATAAAAAAGTATTGGCTGATGATTTTTCTTTATATCTACATCGACCCACAGCAACCGACCCCAGCATGGCACCCAAAGGGTGTGACTCCTTCTACGTATTGGCACCTGTTCCTAATAATTTGTCAGAAATAGACTGGCCTAAACAAGAAAAAGACTATGGAGACAAGATTATCAAAGCATTGGAACAAACCATCATGCCTGAACTTTCTTCGCATATAGTGCACCGTTTTGCCAAAACACCAAATGACTTCGAGCAAGACTACTGCAGTGTTGAGGGAAGCGGATTTTCGATTGCTCCAACCTTCCAGCAGTCAGCTTGGTTTCGATTTCATAATAAAGCTGAAGGCCCAGAAAATTTGTATTTGTGCGGCGCTGGCACACATCCTGGAGCAGGCTTACCTGGCGTATTATCCTCAGCGAAAGTAATTGACCAACTTATTGCTAAAGTTCAAACCTAAACAATGAGTGATGACCCGACAGAACTGCTCAAAAAGCATGGCAAGACATTTAACTTCGCACGCTTGTTCTTAGGCTCAAAAACCGGTCTTGCCGCAGCGCGTTTGTATCGATTTTGTCGAATAGTCGACGATATTGCTGATGAGAGTCCAGACCCTGAAATTGCCAAGGTAAAGCTTAACGACTTGAAGGAGTCGATAGCGCAAAACACGGCGGATCATCCTGTAGTGAAAGACTTCCTTAGGTTATGTGAAGAATACCAGATTGAAAGAAACCATGGCATCACACTGATTGATGGTGTCAGCCAGGATCTCAATCTGGTTGCTTTACCTTCTCTGAAAACATTAATTCAATATGCTTACCGAGTGGCGGGTGTGGTCGGTTTGATGATGGCGCCGATATTGGGTGCCAAAAAAGTGGGTTATGCCTTTGCAATTGATTTAGGTATTGGTATGCAACTCACAAATATTGCCAGGGATGTGCTGGAAGATGCTCAAATGGGACGCCGTTATCTGCCTAGCGAATGGGTCAACACACTATCAACATCACATATTGCGTTGTCAAATATTGAACACAGAGAACAGGTACAAGATGCTATAAAGGTGTTATTGAACCTCGCTGAAGAATATTATCAAAGTGGATTGGCTGGACTCTATTATCTCCCTTCCCGCAACAGGCAAGCAATTGCAGTAGCTGCTTATGTCTATCGGGATATTGGCAGAAAGTTATTGAAAAATGATTGCCGTTACTGGCTTGGTAGAGTGGTTGTATCAAAACCAAAAAAAATATTATTAGCTAGCCAAGCACTTTGGCATTTAAATACAGCCGCTATTGCACGCTATGAAACTGATCATCAAAACGAATTGCATCGTCATCTGCAATGGGACATTTTAAACAAGTGACCGGCGCAATGTCCTATGACTATGATTTAATCATCATTGGAGCAGGCGCTGCTGGATTGTCACTGCTCTTAGCCCTCGATGCAACAGAATATACTCAATCAGTCAAACTTGTTGAACGTAGTTCTGGCCCTCAGAGCGACCGAATTTGGAGCTTTTGGAATAACGATTCAGTTCCAGGTTACCTCAAGGCAATCATTACGCGCGAGTGGCAAGCATGGGCGATTTCAACAGACGACTGTTGTTATTCGATGTCCCATGCGTATCATCGATACTGCTCCATTAGATCTGAATCACTGTCGAAATTAGTACTTGAGCGGATGCAAACAAAAGCGAACTTTGATATTGAATTTGATTGTGACGTTATGTGTGTAGATTCAGTTAATGACCATGCATTGGTGACGACTCAGAGCGGCCAGTTAACTGCACGATGGGTGGTAGACACCCGTCCTCCTCCATTAAAAGTACATCATAATGGACTCCTTCAATGCTTCTACGGTGAAGAGATTGTGACCGATGGTGAGGTGTTTAATCCTTCTTCTGTCAAACTAATGCAACAATTGACGAGCTCAGAATTGGGGATAGAATTTATATATATTTTGCCTTTCAGTGCAAATCACGCGTTAGTTGAGTTTACCTGTTTCAGTCCAACTGTCTTAGAGCGCTCAGTTTTGCAAGCACGCCTTAAAACTAGAATGCAGGAAATAGTAGGCTCGCAAACATATAAGGTTGAGCGTAAGGAATGCGCAGTGTTACCCATGTATTATGTTAACGAGAATACCAATAATAAAAACCAACATCTTATCTATGCTGGGATAGCGGGTGGCGCAATGAGATCATCAACTGGATACAGTTTTCTAGCATGCCAAAGATGGGCTAAGCAGTGTGCTTGTGAGTTAAAATCTAAACAGTCATTATCAGCATTCACACCAATAGGCAACGTTTACCAAAAGATGGATAAGCTGTTGTTAACTGTGTTAAGAAATGACATGAGCATAGGTGTGACTCTTTTTGTGCAGATGTTTAAAAAAGTTAAACCGGCACGTTTTGCGCGTTTTATGACAGAACAAGCGACTATTTTTGATTTCATATGTGTTATTTGGGCCATGCCAAAACGTGCATTTTTGCGCGCTTTATTGTCCCGAGAGAAATTGAGTGGCAGAGGTGAGTAAATTACGCTATGCCCAGATTTATATAAGCGTTTGCACCTTAGCAGCCCTTGCCACACTGGCCAATATAAATATGGCCTCGGACAATTTAATTATTGTATTAGCGCTGGCCGTAATCTTTTTAGGATTGCCACATGGAGCTCTCGACTTTGCCGTCGCAAAATCATTAAATCTTGTGACGTCTGTCTCATCAGCTATACGATTTGTGACCCTTTATAGCGCAATAGCAGCATTATCCATCATTTTTTGGATTTGGGTGCCTGATATAGCGTTAGTGTTATTTTTGTGTGTATCGGTATTTCACTTTTCTGCCGACTGGCGCGTCACTATGCCATTTTTATCACGAGTGGGATTGGCTTGTATTGTACTATGTGGCCCTTCGGTTTTATATTCTGCGGCACTTACCGATCTTTTCACTGCCTTATTATTAACAACCCAGGCGGCTAATTGGGTCATTCAAGGTATGCAGATAACGTTTTATGTTGGGCTCTGT
>JBKEFM010000138.1:0-12051 GCA_046709505.1 Paraglaciecola sp.
ATATTGGATATGTGATATGTGATATGTGATATGTGATATGTGTATCATTGCTGCGCAAGAAGTCGCTGGCTCATTACCCTGGACGCACTCAGTAATAAACCACTAACAAGAAATTCATTGTAAATATTTTATTGAATTATAATGGATGTCTGCATAATTTTTTGGTTTGAAATAGATATAAATATGGAAAGCATGATACAACATGTATTTTCATTGTATGAAAAATGGTGTTTTATTTTACCCATACTCTTGGACAACTGACATGCGCATTATTTCTGCTCAAGAGGTCGCCGCCTCATTACCCTGGCCAGCACTCATTAATCGACTGGCCAATACCTTTCGCGACAGTGTTGAATCACCGCCCCGGCATCATCACACCATGCACCGGCCCGATGGCGACGCCACCATGTTGTTGATGCCCGCTTGGGAAACCGACGGTTACATCGGCGTGAAGATGGTGAACGTGTTTCCCCAAAATGCTGACTTTGGTCTGCCAGCCATTTCTGGGGTTTATCTGCTCAGTGAAGGCACCCATGGTCGGGCTCTGGCCTGCATAGATGGCAGCGAACTGACCCGGCGCCGGACTGCGGCAGCTTCGGCCCTGGCCGCCCAGATACTGGCCCGAGACGATTCCGGCACTCTGCTTGTAGTGGGCACCGGCAAACTGGCACCGATGCTGATTGAAGCTCATGCCGCCGTGCGCCCCATTACCCGAGTTCGGGTCTGGGGCCGCAACCCGGACAAGGCGGCCGCCTTGGCGGCTTCGTTTGCCAATCGCTTTGATAGCACCTCGGTTACTAACTTGGACGTAGCGGTGTCAGAGGCGGACATTATCAGCTGCGCCACTCTCTCAACGATGGCTCTGATCCATGGTAAAGCGCTGAAACCAGGCACCCACCTGGACCTGGTTGGTGCATTTAAGCCGAGCATGCGAGAAACCGATGCCGATTGCTTTGAATACAGCGAGGTGTTCGTGGACACCTACGCCGGCGTTCTTGGGGAAGGTGGTGACCTTTTGCAGGCCATTGCAGAGGGGGCTTTTTCCGAGCAGAATATCCGCGCCGACCTGGCCCAACTAGTCCGTAACCAGCATGAGGGCCGCTCGGGACCTAACGCGATAACGGTGTTCAAGTCGGTGGGCGCCTCCCTGGAAGATTTAGCCGCCGCTATCGAGGTGTGGGAGCAGATGCAGTAAGGTCTGGTGAGATAACGTGACAGCTAAAATATTAAGCAGTTAAAGCTTAACCCCTAAGGTCAACATAGAAGCGTACCTGGGTGTTGTGGCAGGCAAGACACGGGATAACACTTTTTACCCAACCCGCTTAGTCACTAAACGATGAAGAAAACGGATCACGCTTACCTCATCAAAGCCATGACGCGGTCACCAGACAAGACAAGGATAATAATCAGAGTAGGTGTATTGTTTGGGGATAAAGTACTCAGTTCATCAGAAGCCAGCGTTGATTAAACCAACGCTAATAAAGAGCCTAAATATATGTCAGCACAAGTTTTAAAGTCGGGCCACTTTAAGACTGCCTTCAACATAACGGACAAGCGGTAATACATGGGATTTAGCAGGACACCCACGATAACTGAACTAATAATTTGCTTGTTCTGAAAACAGTTATCATGGATGTTCTGTTAATTGTCCGGGTCTTGGCGGTGTGCTTACCTTACCAAGTAGAGGAATTACATTCGGGGCGGCCTCCGCTCCGATCTTCTACCGATTTATCTCGGCGCACTGGGTGTATTGTTAATTATTATTCTGAGAGGTAAAAAAAATCCTGCACAACACTCGTTAATTTTGGCGTGAGATAACCTATTTTACTATTGGCTACGGTTTACATTCTGCTCATCAAGGATGAGTTTCGACCCCAAAAATATCAATACACTGCCTGTTATGCCTTCCATCCACCTCAACGCCAAAGGGTTAGCAAAAAAGTGTTTAGCAGAGCTAACGGCTCCGGCCAGCCCCGATTGCCAAATCATAGCAATCACAAAATGTATGCTGGCCATGGTCATAGCTTGTAGAAAAGGAGAGTAGTGTGGGTCAATAAATTGGGGTAGAAACGCAAGATAAAACACCGCTGTTTTCGGGTTTAACACGTTTGACAGAAAGCCTTCTTTGAGCGACCTACGAACGCTAAGTGATCGAACCATAGTGTTATCAATCGCGATCCCAGCATGACCTTTAATAGCTGCTTTGACCCCGCCAATGCCCAACCAAATAAGGTACGCCGCCCCTACCCATTTTATCGCCAGAAACAGTTCAGCCGACTGGAGTAATATTGCAGATATACCGACAGCAGAAAACGTTCCATGGACAAAAAGCCCAAGACAAATACCAAGGCTGGTTACTACGCCATCCTTGCCACCTGAGCGACTGGTATTTTTGATCACAAGCACCGTATCAATGCCAGGGGTAATGGTTAATAAGGCAATCGCAACAAGAAACGCTTCAAAATTTAAAATGTGCATTTGTCTAACTTCACTTATTCATTTTTTTATCGGATGAAATTCCAAGATAATTTTTATACCATATTAAATAAGACAATCGAATCCCCTTTCGATCAAACGTTATTAAATTTGTACTACCTCAAATTAACGCAAGGACATTGAAGAACGACATTTATTCATTGAAATGATCAATGCATCCAACATAATAACAACCCCTGGGCAGGTCAGGTATTATAAACAGCCATCATAAATAACCACGGATAAAATATCGGAAAAGCCAGTGCGTGGAAGGTGTTAACGCCGTCTTTATTCAACAGCGAAGCCATGCTTTTCATCTTGACTCAACAATCCCCGGGCGTCGCAGGCTAATACAGGGAATTTTGCCGGGAACAATAGGGGAAAATGGGAATTCTAGCTACGCAGTAGCACCCTGTTAAAGGGTACTGCAACCATTTATTACGAACCACTTTTTCGTTTTGACGTTACAGACCTCATTGGATGCTGTTGGTTGATTAGTGGAATTTATATTCACGGTTATTTTGCACGGATGTTTATATTGCGCGCTCTATAGGGGCATTGTTATTAACATGGATGTCATTAATAGTCTTGTTGAAACTACTATTATGGCGCATTGACGCCAGATTAGGGGGCGACCATCTCGTCACCCATCGTAATAAATCACAAAACTATTTTTTTAGGCTGCTAGTTAACATGGGTGTCTTGTTAATTGGTTACGGTTATTTTGCACGGATGTTTATATTGCGCGCTCTATAGGGGCATTGTTATTAACATGGATGTCATTAATAGTCTTGTTGAAACTACTATTATGGCGCATTGACGCCAGATTAGGGGGCGACCATTTCGTCACCCATCGTAATAAATCACAAAACTATTTTTTTAGGCTACTAGTTATCATGGGTTTCTTGTTAATTTCTTGTTAATTGGGATCTAATCAAACAAGGGAGTCTTTATTTATCGCCAAGTATTTAATCTATTTGAAATTTGTGGCGATGTTTAAGGGTTTGTTATTTTTGTTTTTCATAACGTCTATAGCAGCCTGTATACCTTGTTGGCGAATAATGGATGCAAATTCACTGCGTTTGCTCGACAACAGACTGATCCCTTCTGCCACTAGATCATAGGTTTTCCATTCTTGTGTGCTTTTAGTTTTACGCAACTTAAAACTAATATTGATATCAGGGCGACCCGATTTTCTGATGATTGCCTTAATGTCCACGTTTTTTTGATTTTCAGTGACATTCACAGGTTCAAACAATAACTCTTGTCCACCATAACCCGCTAATGCAACAGCAAAGTTAGAAATTAAATACTGCTTAAACTCGCCCACAAACTCTGGGATTTTGTCTTTGGGAACGGATCTAAATTGATTCCCTAACACCTTAAATGCCGCAAATCTATGATCAACATAAGGCATCAATTCTTGCTTGATAATAGCCCGTAAGTGATCGGGGTTAGATTGGATTTTTTGTTGTTCTAACTCAATACGTTCAAAGGTAGCGTTAGTCACTTTTTGTAGCAATACCTGAGGATTGTTTAGAGCTGCATAACTCGAATTTGCTAATACAGTGGTCAATATAAGGAATGCAGATTGACTGAGGTTTTTTATTACTTTCGAAAATTTCGTGTTCATTAGTGGCCGCTCTTTATTTGATGGGAGCAGTATGAACAGTAAATTTATATAAATATAATTATATATTTATATATGACACATTTTATTATGTGATGTATTGTTGCGTCATGATCTTACAAAAGAACACGTTATGCGCCCACAAGAACTAAACCTTTTAATGGTCTTTGATGCCATCATGACCGAGCGTTCAATTACCCGTGCAGCTAATAGACTATTCATGACACAGCCTGCGGTATCTAACGCAGTAAGTAGGATGCGAGTAGCTTGGAAAGATGAATTATTTGTCAAAGATGGACGTAATATACAACCGACTTTACATGCACAAAATTTGTGGAATCAAATCCGTGCCCCTCTAATTGCCCTCACCGAAGCCGTTGATCCTAAGAGTTTTGACCCAGCAACTGCAAAACGGACATTCCGAGTTGCAGTGACAGACATAGTAGTTGATATGGCTTGGGCAGAATTACGTTGTGCAATCGAGAAGGAAGCCCCAGACGTCAATATCCATGCAGTTCCCTATACAATAGTTAATTCAGATCAGGTTTTGGAAGATGCAGAGGTGGATATGGTGATTGGTAACACTGGCATTATTTCAAATACATTTAGAGCCGAATATTTGTTCTCTCCTACTTATATTTGCATTATGAACCATGATCATCCATTGGCAAAAGCGGATCTTAGTTTGGAAGAATTTGCGGCTGCAGATCATCTTTTGGTGTCATTGTCGGGTGATATAACTGGATATACTGATCAGGTTTTGCTGCAACACGGATTATCCAGACGTGTTGCCGTTACCGTTAATCATTTTTCCTCAGTTGCCAATTTAATACAGCGCAGTAACTTAATATGCGTGATCCCTATTTCGGCGGTAGCCAAAGAGATAATCGCTGGCGACATTTCTGCCACCAAACCACCGATAGAATTGATGCCACAGCAAGTTTCTTCAATTTGGCACAAACGACAAGATAGAGATCAAGGATTAATTTGGTTGCGTGAGCATTTCAAGCGGATTATTAGCCGAACCGTTGAGTTTGAAAGAGCACAGGTTATGGAAAGTTTATGTAAGAAAAATCCAGAAATGTGTGAGTAAAAATAATGAAAGACACCATCGTAATAAATCGCAAAACTATTTTTTTGGGCTGCTAGTTATCATGGGTGTTTTGTTAATGGATGGTTGATGATTGGATAAATCAGCGTCTCTGGCCCCGCAGATCACGTTTTGGTGTTAAGTCCATAATCCTGCTTTCCTTTATTTTTTATGCTTTTTATAAAAGGTAATAATCATCTGATTTATATAGATAAATCTTAAAAATAGAGCGTGATAAAATACTCTGTGGATTGTATAAATCATAACCGGATAAATCTAGGGTAAACTTAATTCTCTTCAATAAAGCGTGCTAGACCGATAAGGAGTAATCATCCTAAGAACGAATTAAAGAACCTCCATACTGCCATGCACCTAAATAGCGCATTCGCCTCTTACCGAGTCTTATTACCTCTATAGTTTTTCATTTAAACAAGGAAAAACACGTTTTCTTTAGTACACGCAGTTAATCGCTTTTATCCGTTTCAGTGCTTTCATAGCCGGAGTTTGCTAGGGTTAGGCCGTGAACTTTTTAAAATTCGAACCATGGTATTTTGAAAGGGCATGATATTTGCTGACTGTTTGGTCAACTTTTTTGGATTCCATGGATAAACTCTTTTATGTCGTTTTTAAAACACGCTAGATCTACATTTTTTGTTCTGTTATCCCTCAACGCTTTTAGCAGTCGTGCTGCTGATAGCGTTCCTTCTGACACTATCCCCGTTAAAACCGTTGTTGTGACCATGTTCGAAGATGGTGAAGCAATGGGCGATGGTGCCGGTGAATTGCAGCTGTGGTTAGAGCGGGGCAATTTTTCGACCAAATTAGATTTTCCTTTGGGGGAGTACGATTTATATCTCAGTGAAGACGGTGTGTTGGTGATATGCGTAGGCGGCGGAATTCCCAATGCCACGGCTTCTATTATGGCGCTCGGTCTTGACCCTCGCTTTGACTTGAGTAAATCATATTGGCTAATTTCAGGTATCGCAGGTGGCGACCCTGAAGATGTGTCACTAGGCACAGCTGTTTGGGCTAAGCATATTGTTGATGGTGACTTGATTTATCAAGTGGATTCACGGGAAATACCAAAATCATGGCCTTATGGCATTATTCCATTGGGTGCCACCAAACCTGCTGAAGAGCCAGAAGATATTTCAACTGGCTGGACGTTAGACACGGTTTCTTTTGATTTAAACAGTGCGTTGGCTGATTGGGCTTATGCACAAACAAAAGATATCAAGCTTGCTGATTCAGACGGGATTAAAGCATTTAGAGCCCTATATAAGACTTATCCAAATGCGCAAAAACCGCCATTTGTTACCCAAGGTGATACCTTAAGTGCAAGTAAGTATTGGCACGGTAAATACCTAAATCAGTGGGCAAATGATTGGTTAAAGTTATACGGCGGTGATTCAGCTAATTTCATGACCAGCAACATGGAAGATTCAGGCACGTTAACCTCGCTTATGCGTCTAGCTCGTATCGATAAAGTCGACCCTAACCGAGTTATGGTGTTACGAACAGTGAGCAATTATACTATGGCACCCGCAGATAAGGCGACGAGCTGGAGTATTACCGCGCCTTATCCTGATGGTGGCTACCCTGCTAAAGATGCGGCTTATATTGTCGGTAATAAGGTCGTTCAAACGATCGTTAATAACTGGGGTAAATATGAAAATACCCTACCTTATGATGCGAACTAGTTTGTTTGTCACTGGCTTAAATTAATGATTACCCCCTTGGAGTTTTGGTTATGAGAATGGTTTATTTGCTCACCCTATTGTGGGTGAATTTAGTGTCTTTCGCCTATGCAGAAACATTTGATGATGAGTTTGAAGCATTCAAAAAGACCGCCTCAGCGCAGGCGTTATACACCTTTTTATATGCCATGCCCAAAGGCGGCGATTTGCATAATCATTCAACAGGTTCAAACCTGTCTGAATGGTGGTATGAAGAAATTCTAGCCCAGCAAGAAAAGGGTTATAGCTACTACAGCAAAGTTAAAATTAAAAATTGTCGAGCCTATGGCAGCAATGAATTTACGCAAACGCCGTACCTGTTGCTATTCGTCAATATTCAAGCGTATGAATATGAAAAGCTTGATAGCTGCGAGCAATCTGAATACGTGCGCATACAAGATCTTAACGCGGAACAAAAAAAGGCCTGGCTAAATAGCATTCGTCTCGATAAAAGCAGCGAAGGCCGTGATGAGTTCTTTCAAACTCATTGGGCGCGCATTAATTCCTTGATGTCTAATCCCTATATGCAGGCCAATTTAATCGTTAAAAACATGCAAGCCTTCGGTGCGGAAGGGTTAACTTACCTTGAAACAGACGCTGGGGTACGCGGTTTTGTGCACCCAGACGGTAGTCCGTTTGATAGTGAAGAGGTATATCAAATCTATCTTGGGCGCTTCGCGCAAAAAGATGCCCTTGCGACAGGCGTTACTGTACGACTGCAGTACGCCTTAGTACGTTTTATCACCCAGGCAGAAGATGCGCTTAAGTGGATGTATGATTTTGTGGCCTCGCATCCAGAACTCTATGTTGGTGTTGATATGGTGGGCCGTGAAGATAACGACAAAGGTCACCCATTACGTTTTTTGCCAACACTTCGCGCGCTTAGGCATCAGTATCATGGGGTGAATTTATCTATTCATGCTGGGGAGTCAGATGAGCCTAATCATCATATACGTGACACGCTTTTGCTTGGTGCCACACGCATAGGTCATGGTTTAAATTTAACCGGCGATCCGGACACTCTATTGCTGATGCGCTACAGTCAATATCTGATTGAAATTAATCTTATCAGTAATTTGCTGTTGGAATACGTGGATGATTATACTCAGCACCCTTTCCCTGAATTTTTACGCTTAGGCGTACCTGTGGCGCTTTCAACCGATGATCGCGGCATGTGGGACTCAAACATGACGGATGAATACTACACGGCAGTAACTAATTTCAACTTATCCTGGTCAGAATTAGTTAAAACCGGTGCCAACTCGTTAGCGCATTCATTTGTTGATGAAAAAACTAAGCAGCAGCTTTTAGATGACTATTACCAACGCATTGCTGCTTTTGAGAAGAGCTTTAGCAATAAAAAAATGGCGGCATTTGAGAATGTGAAACCTGAAAGTTACTCCTTCGCTTGCAAGCATTTCAAGGTGTGCAATTGAACTAAAGCGGCGTATAAGTTCGTTTAGAATATAAGGGTTCAAGTCTTGTGTTTTTTGCAAAACTCAAGACATGCTCCTACCTATCCATATACAATATATACTGAATCATAATAAGGTTGTCACAAAAGGTATATAAATGAGTCAACTCAATAGTTTGAAATTTAGTGACGTACTTGCAATTGGGCCCTTAGTAGGACTTCCATCGACCACTTGGGTAGGGAATGACATAGCCGATCATCTAACGAAAATGAATATTAAAGTAGTTAAGTTTAATAACTTTAATTGCGATATCGATGCTGATTATATAATTGTTGTAAAACAAATTCCCAACTATGCATGGCTAGCCGACAAAGTAAAAAGGAATATAAAAGTATTGTATGCGCCAGTGGATATTTTTCATTCATATTATAAATTTCGGCAATACAAATATCGATTAAAAATGTTTGCAGGGTTTTTAGTCCACAATAAAGCAGTCGAAAATTTATTAAGGAACACTTCAAAGGCACCTTGTTTTTTTATTGAACACTACTTGAAATATCAGTTGAGTGAAAGAAATGTGTCTGTTAAAAATCGTGAACTGTTGTGGATTGGTCATTTGGAATACATTCCTAGTTTATTAAATTTTCTTAAAACAGCAGATATTCCACTAAATGTACGTGCACTTTCAGACCTAAATAATCTTTCTTCTTTTGAAAATAAACTTAGTAAACAGTTGAGTAAACTTGATATTAAGTACACATTGGTCAGTGAAACCACTGACATTGTATATATAGCAGGCATCTGCATTGAACAATGGACAGCAGAAAAACAAGAAACCCTCATGAAAAGTTGTGTAGCAGCTTTTGATACAAAAATGGACTCTTTTGCTCACAATCTAAAGCCGCCCACCAAAGCACAGCAATTTATTTACAACAAAATCCCTTTAGCTTGTTCTGAACATTCTTACTCTTTTAAATATTTTGAAAACCTTGGGCTCAAGCTAGTAAACCTTAACGAATTAGACATTTTGACATCGGATGAGTATTGTAAATTAGTCAGTGACTTTTGTGAAAAAGAAAAATGGAGAGTTAGTATTGATAATGTCTCAAAAAGTTATATTGATGCATGCCTAAACTCGAGCCTACCTAACATTACATTTTTTTGTTACTACAGGATCATGGACCTTATTTGCGGACCAATCGCTTTTTTACTCAAAATTTCAGGAAAAATGACCTTGTTTTTAAAATTTGGCTCACCAAAAAAGTGTGATTTTTAATAGCTGTTTTTTGTTTAGAATATAAGGGTTCAAGTCTTGTGTTTTTTGCAAAACTCAAGACCTGACCCCGTGGTTCTGACCCGTGGTTCTTAATCTTGTTAAAAATCAGCGACTCTGACACCGCAGATTGACCCCGCAGATTTTTGTGAACTGATATAATCACCGTTATATAAAAAAATAGATACTACTATGACGAATATCAACTTACTGAAAACAGGCTTGGAAGTGGCATTGCCCTACGAGATTATTTACTTCAATTATTTTTGGCTACGAGATAATTGTGCAACATCATGGGATTCTGTCACGCAGGAACGTATCTTCGATATTTTGAACGAGCCTGAGGACTTATCGGTCAAGTCTGCTCAAATAATAGCAGGTGATTTACAAGTCGAATGGCACGATGGTCATCAAAGTCAGTATTCTTTAGATTGGTTGCAACGATGGGCATGCGGTGACAATCATGGTGATATCGCTATACGCAACCGAATACCTTGGTATAGCGATCACTTTAGTAATATGGCTCGCTTTGATTACACTGATTTAGTTGAAAACCCTGCTAGGGTAGCTGATTGGACCGAATCTTTACTTGATGAAGGTGTGTCAATTGTTCAAGGTATGCCGAATTCTAATGAAGGGCTTAAGAGTCTATGTTGTTTGATTGGTACTGTGCGTGCATCCTTTTCTGGTGATGAGTTTGATGTATTCTCAAAAGCTGATCCTGTAAACCTTGCATATACCAGCAAAGCACTTGAATTACATACGGATTTGCCGCCAGAAGAGTTGCCACCAGGCATTCAGTTCTTACATTGCCGAATAAACGATGCTGAAGGTGGAGATAGTTTATTTGTTGATGCGATGGCCGTTGCGAATAAATTTAAAGCAGAATCTCCTGAATATTTTAAATTATTAACTGAATTAACGGTTCCGTTTCGTTATACCACTAAAGATCATGACGTGCGTTCCCGCCAACACATCATCGAGCTTGACCCTAATAATGGCGAAGTGAGTGGCGTGAGTTTTAGTCAACATTTGTGTGATGTTTTTGATTTTGATCAAAAGTTAATGGACACCCTTTATCCCGCATTTCGACAATTTGGCCGTTTGATGCAAGACCCAAAATATCTGATGAAATTTAGACTCAATGCAGGTGAGTGTATAGTGTTTGATAATCATCGCATCGCCCATGGTCGTGCTTCTTATGAGGAGGGTAGTGGTGATCGATATTTACGTGGTTGCTATGTTGATCGTGGCGAGTTACGTAGCAAGTACCGAGTGTTACGCGCCAAGTATTCAAAATAAAGTGAGTAAAAATAATGCCAATAGACCAACAACTCCGTGTAGATCTCGCAGCCGCTTTTCGTTGGATATATCGTATGGATATGCACGAGTCGGTGGCAAACCATCTTAGTGCAGCTGTTTCAGATGACGGTAAACAGTTTTTAATGAATCGTAAATGGATGCACTTTAAAAATGTTACAGCGAGTAATTTACAGTTACTCGACAGTGAAGACGATACTATTAAGCTCAGTGATGAAACTCCAGACCTATCTGCGTGGAGTATCCACGGCAATATTCATAAAAGTGCTCCCGAAGCGCGAGTGATATTGCACGTACATTCAAGTTACGCAACAGCCTTATCAACGCTAAAAGACCCACGAATATACCCCATAGATAACAATACAGCGCGTTTTTATGAGCGCATTGCATATGATACTGATTTTGGGGGTATTGCTGATACTGATGAGGAAGGCGAACGTATTGGCGCAAGCTTTAAAGGCCAAAAAGCCTTAATGATGGGAAATCATGGCATTACCGTTTTAGGAGAGACCGTAGCAGAGGCATTTGAGCGTCTGTATTATCTTGAAAAAGCCTGTAAAACAATGGTTTTAGCATACTCAACAGGTAAGCCCTTAAATGTGTTGTCACATGAGTTAGCGCTCGCAACAGCTGAAAGCTGGGATGATTATGCTGGTGCCGCCGATGCACATTTCGAACAACTCAAAGGAATACTCGATACAGAAGAGCCAGATTATAAAGAATGAGTATAGGTAAAATAAAACGTCATTTTTCCTCATATTTTCCATATTGACCTCTCCTTTATATCCCTGAGGGAGTGCAGTGCAATGGGGTCAGAGTCGTGGACAGTTAACATATCGAAAAGCTAAGGTCTTACCCTTAATTATTCTTTCAATTACCTGCCATTCGTCTCGATAAATTTGTTTGCAAAAGTACAGAGCAATTAACAGAACAATTAACAGGACAGCCATGTTAATTATTTAACGATCCAAAAAGAACAATTAACAACAATTAACAGGACAGCCATGTTAATTATTTAACGATCCAAATAAAACCACTTTATTGGAGGGCTGTGTTAACAAAGGATGTTCGGGCGTAAATCACGGCTCAATTGGGTCTGTGAAGTAGTGAAC
>JBKEFM010000139.1:0-11883 GCA_046709505.1 Paraglaciecola sp.
CGCCAACCGCGTTGCGCCAACCGACGTTGCACTTAGAGCATCTAAGCTCATGGGGCTGAGTTCCTTTGCCGCCTGGCTGCAACGCCAATGGCTTTGGGTCTAGATCGTCGAACTACGCTGCACAGTTTGCCAATCATTCTCGATGGCAACGCCAGCTGGCGATTTGCTCAGTGGCGGCTTACCTAAAATCAGGTCTGCCGCTTTTTCTGCCACCATAATGGTTGGCGCATTTAAATTTCCGTTGGGTATGGTGGGGAATATTGAAGAATCCACCACGCGCAACCCGCTAATACCGCGAACCTGGGTGTTTGAATTAACGACGGCCATATCGTCTTCACCCATTTTGCAAGAACACGAAGGATGGTACGCACTCTCAACTGCCTGGCGCACAAAGGTATCAATTTGCTCGTCTGTTTGTATCGCTTTACCGGGCTGAATTTCCTCATCGCGATATTCATCAAACGCACCTTGCTCGATAATTTCCCGAGTTAAGCGCACGCAAGCTCTAAATCCTTCAATATCATCTTGATGTTGTAAGTAATTAAATTGAATTTTGGGCGCAACCGTCGGATCGGCTGACTTAATGGTCACCGCACCGCGGCTTTTGGGTTTGTTATGACCCACATGCACCTGAAAACCATGACCAGCAAATGCACTCTTGCCATCATAACGCATCGCCGCAGGTAAAAAGTGATACTGAAGATCAGGCCATTCAACCCCAGGTTTTGAGCGAATAAACGCGCAAGACTCAAAGTGATTCGTTGCCCCAAGGCCACTACGGTTAAATAACCAACGGGCACCGATCAAGCCTTTTGAAATCAGGCCAAGCTTGCCATTTAAGGTAATGGGCTGCTTACACTTATATTGAAAGTAAAATTCCAAGTGGTCTTGCAGGTTTTGCCCAACGCCTGGTAAGTGATGTTTAACCTCAACACCGGCGGCTTTTAGTGTATCGCTATCACCAATGCCTGAAAGCTGTAATATGTGGGGTGAGCCAATGGAGCCTGCACTTAATACCACCTCTTTGCTCGCCTTGGCTGTGACTTGACTGCCATTAATACTATACACAACGCCAACGGCTTTTTTACCTTCAAGCAATACTTTTTCAGCCAGGGCACCGGTGACTATGGTTAAGTTACTACGTGATTTAACCGGGTCAAGATACTCACGACTGGCAGAGCTGCGTACACCGTCTTTTACTGTCATATGCATGGGGCCAAAACCCTCTTGCTGACCCGCATTGTAATCGTCAGTGGCAGCATAACCCGCTTGCTGGCCGGCTTTAATAAAGACTTTATAAAGGGGATTGGCCATTTCATTGCCGTTATTAACCCCTAGCGGACCATTATCGCCACGATAACTATTTTTGCCTAAATAAAATGTTTCCGCTTTTTGAAAATAGGGTAAGCAAGATTGATAATCCCACCCCTTGGCACCGTGCTGTTGCCACTGGTCAAAATCTTTGGCGTGGCCCCGTACGTAAACCATGCCATTGATAGACGATGAGCCGCCCAGCACCTTGCCGCGAGGGCAATGCATTTTGCGGTTATCTAAATACGGCTCAGATTCAGTATGAAACTGCCACGCGTATTTATCAGAATTCATCGGTATTGATAACGCCGTTGGCATTTTAATAAATATGCTTTTATCGCTACCGCCCGTTTCGAGCAGCAAAACATGCTTACTCTTGTCCTCAGATAGTCGGTTGGCTAACACACAACCTGCAGAGCCTGCGCCCACTATTATGTAATCATATGTTTTTTTTGTCATTAAAAGGGGCTCTCTACGTTGCTCATACCCACATAAATTGATTTGGTTTGCGTATAGTGATCCAGGGTTTCAATACCGTTTTCGCGGCCAATGCCTGATTGTTTATAACCGCCTACTGGCATTTCTGCAGGTGAATTACCGTAACTGTTAATCCAGCAAATTCCGGCTTGCAGTCGATGAGTAACGCGGTGAGCCCGTTTAATATCCCGGGTAAATACGCCAGCCGCTAAGCCTAAGTGCGTGTCGTTAGCACGGCGAATGACATCATCTTCGTCATCAAATACCAGCACGCTCATGACCGGGCCAAAGATCTCTTCTTTGACGATAGTCATGTCATCGCTGCAGTCGATAAACACAGTCGGTGCCACAAAGTAACCATTGGGTGCAGACTCGGGGCACAGTGCTTTACCACCGGTTAAAAGTGTCGCGCCTTCGGCGATACCTTTATCTATATAGCTCATGACTAAACCGTGATGATCTTTTGAAATAAGCGCGCCAAAATTAACCTCAGGATCGAGGGGATCGCCGGCAATAATGTTTTGTTCGGTGCGGGTTTTAAGCTCATCGATAAATTGCTGATAGATATTTTTGTGTACGTAAATACGGGTGCAGTTAGTGCAAACCTCACCCTGGGTGTAAAAGTTACCCAACATCGCCGCGCCAACCGCCTGGGATACATCGGCATCATCAAACACCAACAATGGCGACTTACCACCGAGCTCCATGGTGACATCTTTAAGAGAGCCCGCGGCACTGGCAACCACTTTTTTACCTGTGCCGACTTCACCGGTAAACGACACTTTTTCAATATCCGGGCTTTGGGTTAGCCACTGGCCAACTTCGGCCGCGCCTTGCACAACGTTAAATACGCCAGCGGGTACACCTGCCTCAGTATAAATTTCAGCCAATTTAATCGCACCTAATGGCGTTTCTTCTGAAGGCTTAAAAATAAGGGCATTACCCGCAGCAAGCGCTGGGCCTGACTTCCAGCAGGCAATTTGCAGTGGGTAGTTCCACGCACCAATGCCGGCGCAAATACCTAAGGGTTCTTTACGGGTATAGTAAAAATCGTCGCCAACCATTTGCTGCTGGCCAACTTGTGCTGGGGCAAGCCCTGCAAAGTATTCAATAACATCGGTGCCCGTTTGTACATCTACACATTCGGCCTCTTGCCAGGGCTTACCGGTATCAAGCACTTCAATTTTTGCCAGTTCATCGTTACGCTCGCGCAGCAAAGCCACGGCTTTCAATAAAATACGGCTACGTTCAATGGGCATCATGGCGGACCAAGCAGCAAAACCTTGTTTAGCGCTTTGAATTGCTTGGCTTTGAATAAACTCATCAGCGACTTCAACGTGATAAATCACGTCATCGGTGGCAGGGTTTTTAACCGCAAACGTTTCACCACTTTGATTGGCTAAAAAATGGCCATTAATAAAATTTTGGTAAACTGGCGTCGTCACATTAGGCTCCATATTGTTTGATAAGTGAACTTACATAGTTTTTAGCTAGGCGTTCACAGTGTGCAAATTGATCTTGATCAGACTTACTTAGTACTGCCCTTAACCACAAGCCGTCGATCGTTGCAGCACTTAGCTCAGCTGCAAGTTTGGCATCATCGTCACTCATTAATTGTTTAAATGAACTGGCTAAATTACTAAAAAGTCGCCTGCTATTTACGTTCTGTAAGCGATGCAATTCTAAATCGTGCATCGATTGTGCCCAAAAGCTTAACCAGGTTTTAGTGGTATCGCTGCGAAGCTGAAGCCGAGCAAAGTTTGCTTCAATAATCAGCATTAACCTTTGCTGCGCCGTTGTGGTGCGTGTGAGTCGTGCGAACAACTCGTGCTGTAAGCTGGTTAATAAATAACGTACCGTTGCTTCAATCAAGCCTTGCTTACCAGCAAAATAATGGCTAATAATGCCAGACGATAAGCCTGCTTTTTTGCTGATACTATTGATAGTCGTAGCTTGTAATCCCCGTTCAGAAACTGACTCAATGGTGGCGTCTATTAACTGCTGACGACGAACGGGTTTCATTCCAACTTTGGGCATATTTTTATTAATTGAACGTTCAATAAAAATAAAGTCTAAAGCAATATAACCCATATTTCAAGGGTGATAAAGGGTCAATGGCCAAAAAGAAGTACGTTAAAGTTGACCTAAGTGATTGTAATAATAATGGTGTTTTTTAGAAAAATAAGAGAAGTATCATGCCCCTTGATAGACAGGTTTGACAAAATCATTCGATGTACTTATTCACAGCCAGGGGGGGAGAGATCTAAGGGCCAATCAGGCTCTGAAGGCTTCATGCTCCGGCGGGTAAAAAAATGACAGGCCGGACAGCCTAATGGCGCTTAGCCGATAAATTACCTTAACGTGGATCCTTTCTTCTTGTGACGATTATTGCGGCAGTCGTACACGTACAGACAAACCCCGGGGAACGTTGGCGCTCAAGGTCAGTTCGCCAGCGTAACTTTCGACAATATCGCTGACGATTGCCAGCCCAAGCCCGTTGCCTTGCACGCTATGCTCGTCTAATCGAGTTCCCCGTTGCAGCAAGTGCTCCCGTAAAGCCTGGGGTATGCCGGGACCCAAGTCGCAGACCCGTATTTGCCAGCCCCATTGCTTGTCTTGGGTTTGATAGGTATTGATAGTCAGCACAATATCACCGCCTGCATATTTGCAGGCGTTATCAAGCATGTTACCCAGCAATTCCAGCAAGTCATAGTGATCCTGAGGCAGTAGGGCTTCTTTTTTATAGTCAGCATGGATATGAGCCACAGGATACATTTTGGCCAGTATCTGCAGTAGTGGGGGTAAATCATCAGGGAGTTTGAGTTGTCGTCTTGGTGACGACATGGCCACAATACGCGCCCGTTTTAGTTCTCGCGCCACTAAACGACTCAGCCTTGCCAGGGCGTCACTTTGCTCTGCTTGCTGAACAGGAACGGGCTTCTCGGCTAACAGTGTTAGGTGTTTCAGCGGTCGGTCGATTTCTTCTGCCTGTGAATGTATTCAAGCCAGTAATGCTAACCTGGGGTGAATGCCCCGACATTGAGCAAAACTGTGCTACGGGGCCGCAGGCCTAAATAATGGGGTGGGAAGTCATACCTTAACAGAACCCCCAGGCGGGTTATTTAACAATGTAGACGAAAACTTCATCTACCTACCTTCACCGCTTAGTATCGTATTCGTTATATTTTTCCAGGCAAAAAACTCATCGATTGGCTGTGGTTTGCCAATGTGATATCCCTGGGCAAAATCAACGCCTAGATCTTTTAGTAGCATCAATATATCGGCATTTTCAACAAACTCAGCAACAGTGATCTTTCCGGTTAAATGCGCAATTTCATTAATACTACGCACCATCGCAAAATCAACGGCGTCGTTTGCCATATCTTTTACAAACTGTCCATCAATTTTCAAATAGTCAACCGCAAGGTGTTTAAGATAAGCCATGGATGACATACCACTGCCAAAATCATCGAGGGAGATTTTAGCACCGCGTTGATGAAGCATAGTAATTAATTCAGTGGCGATATCCAGGCACTCGATTGCTGCTGTCTCAGTAATTTCGAATGAAATTTTTTGTACGGGTACCTGAGCGCGAGCCAGTGCCTTGATTAAAAATCGATGAAAATCACGATCACCAACCGACTTTCCAGATAAGTTTACTGCGATCATATGGATTTTTTCCAACTCATGTGCATGGGTTTTCATCCACTCTAATACGCGCTCTACCACCCAATGATCGATTTGCGTAGCTAAGCCAAATTGTTCAGCGGCAGCCATAAATACGCCGGGCGAGATCAGGCTTCCATCGGTCTCACGTAAGCGCAATAGAACTTCAAAATGTAGTCCTTGTTCTGCTTGTCCACCCAGTGCCATGATGGGTTGGGCAAACAGTTCAAAGCGATTTTCATCAATGGCTTGTTGCAAGCGTGATGCCCACTGCATCTGATCTCGCTGCTCCATTACAGTTACATCTAAATCTGCATACATGTGCACCCGCCCGCGGCCTTCATGTTTCGCAGCGAAACAGGCGCTATCGCCGGCCCGTTGCGCTGCTTGGGCATTATCCCATCTCCCATCCAAAGGCACTACGCCTATGCTGGCACCCACATGAAAGAACGTACCTTTGTGATGAAAACGAATTTGTGCAATTTTGTCACAAACGTGTTGGGATATTCGTTGAGCCGCTTTTAGATCACAGCCATCAAGCAATAAAGCAAATTCATCACCCCCGATACGCGCAACCAGATCTTTGGCACGCACGGATTGAAAAAGTACCGCCGAAACCTCTTTCAACAGCGTGTCTCCAGCAGAGTGTCCACAGCTGTCATTGACAATTTTAAACTGATCCAAATCGATGCAACACAATACATGTGCAACACCAGTAGAAATCGATGACTCAAACATTTCAAGTAATATCCGATCAAATTCTCTGCGGTTTGCCAACCCAGTCAAATAATCATGACTGGCACGACGCTCCACTTCCTCCCTCAGTATTTTTTGGCCAGTCACATCACGAAAAACCATAACGACACCGGTTATCACATCACCAGTGGTAAAAATCGGCGCTGCAGAGTCTTCCACCGAATACTCACGACCACTCTTACTGAGCAATACAGTGTCGCGAGCCAGCCCAACAATGGTACGCTCATGCAAACAGTGGGCAACGGGGTTTTTTGCCACCAGACGAGTATGCTGATTAATGATGTTAAACACCCTTGTTACGGGTTGACCTATTGCATCGGCTAATGTCCAGCCAGTAAGGCGCTCTGCAATGGGGTTGATATATTCGACGTCTTGGCGCTCATTGGTGGTAATGACAGCATCGCCGATTGAACTTAGCGTCACTCGTGTCCGTTCAAACTCGTTGGACAACGCTAGTTCTAATACTTTTCGCTCAGTAATATCGTTAATATAACCATGCCAAAGTACACTGCCATCGGCGCGTGGCTCAGGGGTGGCATTGACTTCCAACCAGCGTATGCCAGCTTTTGGTAAAACCACACGATATTGTTGATGCCAAACAGTGAGATTTTTCGCAGAATCAGCCATCCCTTGGTTGTTCGCTTCTACATCATCCGGGTGAACGCGTTTAAATACTAAGGTTGCGTTCTGTTGTACCTGCAGCGGACTGAGCTCGTAGATGCTACGTATGCTCTCACTTACATAAGGAAAACGAGAGTTCCCATCGGCACAAAGCAGAAATTGATAAAGGACACCGGGCACTTGTTCGGTTGCTTTTTTTATATTGAACAACTCGTCTTCCAGACGCTTTCGTTCGTTCATACGAATGACCACACATTCGGTATAGGCCCCCCCCTCAACTTCTCGTCGCACGGCATTAAAAATGACCGGGATCTCAATCCCCTTACCCCCGGTCAGAGACATGGCAATCTCTTCAACATGCCCCTGAACATGCAACATTGTCATCACTTGCATATGAAACAGTAAACGGTTGGACGATGTCAGCAATACATCTAAATTTTTACCCACTAAATCTGGCAAATCAAAGCCAAGTATAGTGGCTAAGGTTTGATTAGCCGTCACTAGCCTTAAGCTGTTATCAAAGATAAACAAGCCACAAGGTGCCTTCTGAAGATTAAATTTTGAAATATCCACTATTGAGTTCTGCTTAACATTAGCTGGCAAGGTATTTTTTGATAAGTTGGATAGTTTCAAGCGGATGACTCATGTGAGGGCAGTGCCCGGTCGCTTTCATCTGCTGCAAGCTACTATTAAGCAAATGTTGATGTAAATAATCGCCTACGACATTTGGTGCAACTGAATCTTCCTGGCACTGAAGGAGCAAACAGGGTTTGTCAAAACCAACCAGATCAGAACGGTTATCCGCGAAAAATGTTGCCTTGGCAAAACGCTTCGCTATGGGGGGATCCATGGCACAAAAACTTGCATCCAGTTCTTGTGCCAATTCTGGCAGTTCGGGGTTTTTTGCTATAATACCGGCGAGATGACTTGCCCAACCTGGTTGATTGCGCGAAATCATATCGAGCAAACCCTCAATGTCCGCGTGTTCAAAGCCGCCTATGTAATCGGGTAGATCATTTAAATAGCGTGGCGTTGGGCAAATCATGACCAACTTCGAGATCCTATGGGGAATTTCGATGGCGGCTAACAAGCCAATCATACTGCTGACCGAATGCCCTACCAAAATCGCATTTTGCAAATCAAGTGCTGTACAAATCTCGACAATATCTTTGGCATAACCGGCCAAACTTGAATAACGCACTGGATCATAAGCATCAGGATCAGACAAACCTGCGCCGACATAGTCAAATAATACCACCCTATATTCATCTTCAAAGGACGGACTGACTTTACGCCACATAGCTTGATCACAACCATAGCCATGGGCAAAAATAATTGTTTGAGCTCCTTCTCCGCTTACTCTGACATTGTTTCTATTGATGACATTCATGGTGTTTTCTTTTACTCACCGTTTAAAAGGGGGCAGATTCAAATCTTTATTTTCTCAGCTTTGTAAACAAGAAAAAGGGGGGTAGAATTTTTATCTAATAATGTGCTGGTAGGTTAGGGTTTTTTGCTGTCCATGGCGAAATTTGACCGAAAATAGCAATAAATCTACGTTGAAGAGTGGCGAAAAATACCACGAAAAGAACAATACATCCATGTTAATTGTCGCTTGACAGTTAAGTCGCTTACCGGTGTTCACAGAGCATTTTATTGATCCTGCCTTAATATATTAAGGAGTATATTTAAGGGGATCTGGCAAAAAAATTGAATTTTTATGGCGAGCAAGTATGAGGGCTATATCACTTAATTGATAGGTTTCACTGAGTCATTCAATGTGCTTAATTAATTATGTACAGCTTCAATTTGAAGTATCGCGTAAGCTAAATAGTGCGTTTTTTGTCATTATTGCTGACCTTGATTATTTCAAAAGAATTAACGATACCTTTGGTCATGATTATGGGAATGACGTCTTAACGACCTTTGCTAGAACTTGTGAAACGGTGCTGCGAAAAGGTGATTGTGTCGTGCGTTTTGGCGCAGAATCGGGGGGTATTGGTGATGCATAATGCAAGTGAGCAAGATTTAGCAATATTATTTTCAAGACTAAACTCTTATACCAATCCGTATTAATAAGTACCCACTGAGAATACGTCTAGCGGTTTTAGTCAGGCGCCGTTATGTAGGAATAGCCATTTCCTTTCAAAGAGCGATATCGCGGATAAAATACGCTGGTGCATTCCCTTTGGGCGAGTTTTAAATGGGCTTACTCTGCGTTGCCCTAATTCGAAAGAGCACCACTATTACTTCATTCAAGCGCCTTGATTAAGCCCATTTAAATTCTCGCCCAGCGTCATTTACTAACACGGATTGGTATTAGATAACATCACAGACAATTGCAGCTAATAGGGAACCAATCAAAATCACCGTTAGCATGGGGACAAGTGAGCTAAATGACAGCGATAATGCCGTAAGTGGAATAAAAAGGTGCAGATACTAATTTGTATTACGCCAGGCATTCAGGTAGGGATAGACTGAATAACCCAATAGGTGAATTTTGTTGACTTTTTGGTGGTTACTGAGGGCCTTCATTCAAATAAGCTTTGTTTATAAAGGCCGTATTTACCAAGAGAAACCGTCATGTGCACGGCATTTTTTCCTCACTTTAGCGACGCTTAATCCAGGGTTTTTTGGCCAGTTGCTTTGTCGAGGTATTGTTTTTAAGGTGATTTTTTTATCATTATCAGCCTTACTGACAAGTCGACTTTTTTCTGGCTTAAGGGGCCAATATGACGCTGTGACGGCTAATGTCACTGCATTCGCAGGCAGGGAGTTATTTGACGGAAAAATCCATATAGGGTGAATCAATCATATAGAAATCGCCCAGTATGCGCTTAAGCGTGCCGTCGCGCTGATACTGTTTGATTTTTTTGTTTATCAGTGCAAAGGCGCTTGCATAGTCTTTATGACACGTAACCGTATCGTCTATTACCAGCGGAGCAAATTGCCTGGCATAGGGGAAATGTTCTGTGATGCCGAGTTTTTTGTAAGCAAAAAGAGCATCCGGGTAGAATACAAATAGATGATCCACCCGGCCACTTTGCAGCATGGTGATATTTTCCACTTCACTGTTGACGAAGAAAAGTTGGCCAGCCCGTTTTGCAGCCTCCCGCATTTCAAGACTCAATGGTGTACCTCTGACCATACTGATTAAATCGTCTGAACCTATTTCCTCAATTCCTTTAATGACCAACTTATGTTTTGCCGAGACGACTCTGACAATCGCTTTGTTCAGGGGAGTACTGACCAATACGTCTTTTAACCGGTTAGATTCTGTTTGACTGTCAAATGTATCTAATCCTGGTGAATAGCATGCGTATTGGTGATTAATAAAGCCCATTTTTGCTCGTTTCATAGGCATCACAATAATTTCGAATGAATTCTTTAAGCCGGTTTCATCTAAAATCTTTGCAAGAACATCAAAATAAACCCCTTTTTCTTGCTGCTGCTCAGAGTTATGAAACAGTCCGCTTAGTTCTGCGGTCGAGATTATATGTTTTTGCTGAACAGGGGACTGTGCGTTTGCCAGTTCAAGGCAGCATAAAATAAAGGCCAGGCACCGAGGCAGACTGCGAACGCAGATGTTGATTATTGTGGTATTCACTTAGTCGAACCTTCAATTACCTGATCAGATTGTTTAGTGGGCAGACATGTTTTTCTGCTAGTAAGTATTATAAGCAACAAAATCAGAATGTTGTTGCTCAAAAAAAGCAACGTTCAATTAATCACAGTTAAAAGGTAAACTCGAATTAATGTATCGTAACTAATAAGACTAAGGTAGTTGTTTTTTTCAATAGTAAAATAACGTGCTCGTTATTAATAGGTTTCACGGCGCTATTTGATGCTACTACTTATGGGTGAAAGAGAGAGATGATTGGGTTTCACCCTTTTTTTTTTGCTATTTTTTAGATTAAAAAACGGCAGGCTAACATTATGAGAAATCCGACATGAACAGTGCATTATTATTGTGGGGCGTAGTATTTAGCTCCATCGGTCTGGGGTATTTTGTCTATGGCAAAAAACAAACAAACCCGCTGGTGCGCTATACCGGTGTAGCGTTGATACTGTTTCCGTATTTTATCGATAGCTCTACCTTGCTGGTTCTGGTCGGATTGGCGCTTATGGCTTTGCCAAAAGTAGCCAGTCGGTACTTTTAAACAAACATAAAGATCTTTAGTGTGGCGATAAATCTGTGCCAGTTTTGTTTATTCACCACATTGCAGGTAACGTTTATAAACCTAAACAAAGTCATGCGGGAAAAAGTCAGGCTCTTAACCGATTTACCCAATATCGGCAAGGCAAGTGAAAAAGACTTACAGCTGCTTGGTATCGTTATACCGACCAACTCATTGATTGGCCGCAGTCCTTATGCAATGCGTGCTACACTGAGTCTCCAGAGCGGGCTCTAGGAATATAGCTAAGGCCCTGCCTACCTACTTAACCAGACATGGCTGACTATCTTCAGCCCAGTTATTAGCAACGCATTCGAGTTTGCTTCTTTTTACCTTTTTTTCTTTTCGTTGCGAAAGCAAACTATTTTAAACTTATCGTCGTATAACTGGTCATCTGTTGATTAAGCATGTTCACTCAAGAGCCTTTATGGAATTAAAACCAACCATTATTGCTGTCGCCGGTGCAAGGCATTATCTTGTGGGGGGAAGCGATGTAAATGATAATTTTAAGCCGTTACCCCAATTGGGCGAGGTGTCGGTGTGCCAGTCATTATCAGCCGCTAAGCAATTACTTCGCAAAAAAAATATACCAATGGCTGAGTTAATATTGCAATCGGCTTTTGACGAAATGTGCGGCTTGTCGCCACCTGCGGTGGCAAAGCAAACCCTATATCTTTAAGTGTAAAAACAGATGAAAAGTGCATTTTTCTTACGGTCTACAGTATTTTTAGGGTGACTCTTATTCACTTCAGAGCGAGCTAATGTCAATTCGAATGATTACTTGGGTGGTGACTATAATGTTAAACACCACAGTACTTTTTGCCCAAAGTGTTAAAGCCTCACAAAATATCAAAGGTGACAGGCTGCTGTTATCTTT
>JBKEFM010000140.1:0-11764 GCA_046709505.1 Paraglaciecola sp.
GGCACCTCAGTGCCATCTTTGGAGGTATAAAACACCTGTTTGGAGTCATATAAATCGCTATCAAATGGCGCTTCAGATTTACGATATAGAGACGAATCTCCACTTTTCACTGTCAGTTTAAATATGGTGCTGGGGGTTTTATAATTAGTGAAGCTGTAATACAGGTCCAGTTGATCTTTTTTACCTGCAAAACCATCAGCCGTGCCTGCGCCGGGTAAACTTAGCTCACGAAGCACTTTACCCGTGCTATCTAGTTGGTTGACCTTGGACAGGGCATCGACCATGTAGCTGGCAAAGATGTAGCCCCCCCCCGTGGAAACGTCAAGTACATGTTCAGTTTCGGGGATGAAATCCTGCCAGTTTTCTACTTGAGGTTCGCTGGCATCCACGGCCACAACTCGCGTGTTGGGGGCACCTAGATTGGTTACTAACAACAATTTGCTATCGTAATTATCGAGTAATTCCGTATCTGAACTTGTGTCGGCCAAAATGGTGAGCAGGGGACTGTCAGCTTTGCGTAAATCTTGCAGATACAACTTATTGCCAGACGTGGAGACGGCCGCGCTGATCAATAGGTAGTGATCATCTTCAGTCACCTGGCCAGAGACATAACGATTTTTTTGCTCATCCGTGCCGCCAAAAATTAAAGCGTCATCTTTTTGTTGGTCACCCAAACGATGAAAATACAACTTATGCTGATCGGTTCTGGCTGAAAGCTCACTTCCCTGGGGTTTATCATAACTGGAATAATAAAACCCTTGATTACCTAACCAGGAAACACCACTGAATTTCAGGTCGTGCAGCGTCACACTCACGGGCTTTTTGGTTTCGACATTAATGGTGATCGCCTGGCGCCAATCACTGCCGCCTTGTGAAATAAGATAGGTGACCAGGCTGCCATCTTTGGAGAAACTCACATTCGCCAAAGACGTAGTGCCATCTTCGCTGAAGGTATTGGGGTCGAGAAACACCTCAGGGGATTGTTCACCCAATTGGCGATAGAGTACGGATTGGTTCTGCAGGCCATCGTTTTTAAAGAAGTAACTGTATTTACCTTCTTTAAAAGGGGCGCTGACTTTTTCGTAATTCAGCAGTGTTTCCAGGCGTTGTTTGAGTGTGTCGCGAAACGGAATATGTTGCAGATACCCCTGGGTTACGTCATTTTGTGCCACCACCCACTGCGCGGTGTCTGCACTCATATCGTCTTCCAGCCAGCGATAGGGATCAGCAACTTCTTGGCCAAAATAGCTGTCACTTACATTGCCTTTGGGGGTTTGGGGATAATTCAGATTCATATTAGTCAACGGGGTACTCTTCTTATTGGTATCGATGTCGGGTGTTTGCGCCTGGTTTGTGCCACTCATTGTAAGCAGTAAGACACTGAATCCCCACATCATCATTTTATTTTGCATAAATTCCCTTAATTGCACTGGTGCTTTTTATTATAATTCTGTCAGGGGGCATGATACACCACTTATGGGGTTTTTCATCCTCACGGCCAGCAGCTTTATCACTGTGAAAAATAGATTTTTTAAGTATCAATGTCCCCCTTGATTTGTTGATTTTAGGATCAATAGGTTTAATTTTTTTCGTCATAACATTTTACTAACAATTGGGCGTGTTTTTTTGTAGGATACTGGTATGACGTCAGATGAGCTTAGGGGGCCGTCTTTTTATACTGTGTTGCCCTGGGTTTAGCTGGCTTATTCTTATAAGGGTGGCAACCATGAGCCTCGACATACAAACCCAATTTGACTTTATCATAGTAGGTGCAGGTTCGGCTGGTGCCACGTTGGCCGCCAGATTGTCGGAAAATCCACAGTTTAGGGTGTGCCTGATTGAAGCAGGTAAAAAAGATAAAAATCCGTTTATTCATATCCCTTTTGGACTGGCATTTTTGGCCAAGTTACCCAGCCTTAACTGGAATTATGATACTGCCCCTCAACCGGAACTAAATAATCGCTCATTATATTGGCCCAGAGGTAAAACCCTGGGGGGCTCAAGTTCAGTCAATGCTATGTGTTATACCCGTGGTGATAAACAAGATTACGATCACTGGCGTGATTTAGGTGCGACAGGCTGGGAATGGAGTGCCGTACTACCCTATTTCAAAAAATCCGAATGCCAGCAACACGGCGCGGATGCATACCACGGTGACGCCGGGCCACTGTCTGTTACAGACTTGCGCCATGTGAATCCACTGTCCCACAGCTTTGTGGCTGCCGCCGGTGAAGTAGGTTTAGCCACCAACCAGGATTTTAATGGCCCCGAGCGTGACGGTTTAGGTCTTTATCAGGTTACCCATATCAACGGCCAGCGCTGCTCGACCGCTAAGGGCTATTTAACCTCCGCTTATGCCCGGCCCAATTTTACCCTTATCACTCAAGCTTTGGTTGAAAAAGTGTTGATTAAAAAGCATATTGCCACAGGCGTAACGCTGCGTATCAATAAGCAAGTCGTGGAACTCAGCGCTCGTAAAGAAGTGATTATTTCAGGTGGCACCATTAATTCACCACAAATTTTAATGCTCTCTGGCATAGGGCCCAAAGCACATTTGCAAGCATTAGGCATTGAAGTACAGCTAGACTTGCCCGGCGTTGGCCAGAATTTGCAGGATCATCTGGATGCCATAGTGCAGCATAGATGCACAACCAAACACAGCTATGCAGTGTCCCTCGGGGCCTTACCCCGTTATATTAAAGCCGCGTTTAATTACGGGTTAAAACGTAAGGATATTTTTGCATCCAATATTGCCGAAGCCGGTGGCTTTGTCAAAAGTCAATATGCGCAGGGACGGGCAGATATTCAATATCACTTTTTACCGGCAATTTTGCAGGATCACGGCCGCCGTACAGCCTTTGGTTATGGCTATGGCTTGCACGTTTGTAATCTGTACCCTAAAAGCAGGGGGCACATTCGTTTGCAAAGCACCGACCCGGCCCAACCACCGCTCATTGACCCTCGGTATTTAAGCCACGAGGATGATCAAAAGGTGATGATTGATGGGGTGCGCCAGGCCCGCAAAATTTTAGCCGCTTCGGTGTTTAAGCCATACCAATCTTATGAAACGTTACCCGGCAGTGCTGCCCAATCCGATGAGAAAATATTGGCTTTTATTCGAGCCAAAGCAGAAAGTATTTATCATCCGGTAGGGAGTTGTAAAATGGGTCGGGTAGAAGAGGTTAATACTGTGGTTGATAGCCATTTATGTGTAAAAGGTCTTAAGGGCCTGCGGGTGGTTGATGCCTCGGTGATGCCGACCCTGATTGGTGGCAATACGAATGCCGCCACCATCATGATTGCCGAGCGCGCAGCTGATTTAATTAAAAATTACCATGCTTAACGTACTCTTGTTAAAAATAATTTTTAGTAAACCTTTATGCTTGCCTTTAGCCAACTAGACCTTAATTTGTTTGCTTTTTTTACGTTGCAAATAGAAAAGCCAGTTGCACAGCAACTGGCTTTATAAGCTTTAACTCATTTTCGGGAGCTGCCGATTTATACCCTAAGCCATTGGAGTGGCAGCCAACAACGCTGCAGCTTCAATGGAGAAGGGTATATTTTTATTAGAACCTGTAGGTTGCCTGGGCATAGACAAAACGACCTTGTGAGCTATGCGTTCCAACAACGTGACCCATGTAATCATGGTAACTAAAAGGCGGTTCTTCATTAAGCAAGTTAGTCGCTCCTAACGTCAGCGTTGTATTCTCTATCCCCGCATAATTAACCGTTGTATCAAGGGTTATCATTGAGTCGATATCAGGCAAAATAGTGCCATCGGTTTGAATGCGAACAGAAGAATCTTGTTCAAATTCACCTATATAATTGATAGCAAAATTAGCACTGAAAACATCTTTTACCCAAGAGCCGGACGTTGTCCATCTGATTTGCGGCTGCTCGAACTCACCTTCTTGAGTATCAAGTCGACCACCAGTGCGAATATCTTCGTAGTTCAAAACATAATTTAAAACATAATTGAATTTGAAGTCACCCATGGCAGTTGCCATTTTGTAACCTACATCAAGATCCAGGCCCGCGGTCTTGATATTGCCCAGGTTTTCAAATTGGTCAAAGATACGCACAACCTCGCCAGGATCCCCCGGTGTATCTGAAGGTAAGCGCTCGACCACGTCAGGATCATTACCCTGCGTGGTAAACTTGAACTGGGTATCTTTATTAATGACATTCTCAATGTCATAATTATAATAATCTATTGAGAAATCAATATCTTCTGTCACTTCATAAATGACACCCAAGTTATAACTTTTAGATTCTTCTGGTCCTAAATCAGGGTTACCTGATAATACAGCTGTGTATTCTTGTGGTTCACAGGCTTTATTAACATTGCCTATGGCATCACAACGCACGTTATCGACCAAGTTTGGTGACTCGTCAGTGTTACCTAAACCGATTTGGTGTAAAGAGGGAGCGCGAAATGCTGTGCCATATGAACCTCGTATAGACAATACGTCGGTTGGCGTCCAGATAAAGGCCACTTTCGGATCAGTGGTGGTTCCAAAATCACTGTAATCTTCATGTCGAACGGCAATTTGCATGTTGAATGTTTCTGTCACCGGGATCGCAAGCTCAGCAAATACGGCGGTATTGTCACGCTTGCCTTTTGCCTGAGTCGCTTCAGTACCAAAAATTTCACCACGGAGGAATTGATTATCCGGGTTGTCGCTGATCGTTTCTTCACGATATTCGGTACCCACAGCTAACATTAGTTCGCCTGCCGGCATATCCAATATTGAACCTGACATTTTTGCATCGAGTGATTTGCTGGTGGACTTACCATATCGAGTTGTTTGAGTCTCAATGTAATCGTTGGCTGCCTGGGAGTTACTGGAAGGTTCAAAGGGGTTCCACAAGCCACTGTCTATTGCTTCTTGAGTACGGCGAGAGTTAGGGAATCCATCTACTCCACGCTCAACCGAATCACTCTTAATATAACTGTAAGCGACTTCCCAATCCCAATCACTTACTTCACCTTGCAGACCCAGTACAGTGCGATAGTAGTCTGAATCGACCCGTTTTTCCCGGTTACCGATATCAACTGTACGACGACGCATCGTTAAATCCTGGGCGAAAAACGGATGAGTCGAATCATCAGCAAAAGGATGATTTACATTGTCAGCTGACATAAACAGTTCATTGAAACTTGGGCTGGCGGCCCCTCTTATTGTTGTTTTAGAATTTTGACCATTCAAATCAATAAAAGCCCTTAGGGTGTCGTTCACTTCAAATTTACCCATATACATAAAGCTGACGCGTTCAGATGCAGGAACAGATGAACTAAAAGGGGCATAATCATAGCGACATAAATCCCCTACTATTTGATCTTCAGGACAAACATCATTACCAAAGGTATCCGGCATTCTCACAGTAGAATCTGAGGCAAGTGCTATTGTTCCCGGGTAACCCGCCGAACTCCTGAAATCGGTAGCATAAGGGTCATTTGGTCTTAAGGCGGATTGGTTTGATGATCTGGCATAATCCCTGTCGGCGTAGAGGATCTCTTCGCGATCAAAGTAATCCAAGACAAAGGTATGGTTGGATTTTTCGGTACTATTACCAAACAACAGGCTGACATTGGATTCTTTACCGCCACCATCAGCTGTGTCGCCCAATTTTGCTGAAACTTCTAATCCATCATAATCGTTTTTCATTATGATGTTGATAACGCCAGCTATTGCATCAGAACCATAGGTTGCCGACGCTCCGTCTTTTAATATATCAACCCGTTTAATCGCCGCTAATGGAATATTATTGATATCAACAAATGCGGTGTCTATTTTATTGGCAAAAGGAGAGACTGAAATGCGCCGGCCATTGACCAAAATCAGCGTAGAGTCAGCCCCCAGACCACGTAAAGAGACGCTGGAACCACCGTTGCCGGTACCATCACTACTGTTGCCTTGAGTGGAAAAGGTACCTTGTCCGGCCATAGGCAACTTAGTAAATAAGCCGATTAAATCGGTCACGCCAGTTTTAGCGATGTCCTCGGCTGATAAAGAGGTCAGAGGTGAAGGACCTTCCATATCTGTCCGACTAATATGAGAACCTGTTACCTGAATGCGTTCGACATTTTTTCCGGTAATATCTTGTGCTTGTGTGCCCATACTGGCAGTGATGGCAGCAGCCAACATTGTCAGTTTTAGATGTTTATATTTCATGTTTGTCCCTGTCCCTGTTATTGTTTTTTGCGGTTGGATACGTAAATACATCGAACCGCTTGAAGTCAATCTGTGTATCATATTTTGACCTGCCACATCCTATGTGACCATTAGCTTATTTTGCAACACAATTAGGAAAATAATTTACACTAAAGTTAACGTGAAATCTAATGAGTAATATAGGTCTGATTTTTTTGCTGTACCTAAGATTATGGTTATTTGTGCAAGTAAGATCATCCTGGCCCTGTTTTCCTTAAGCTAGGCAGTCATGTGGTTCAATCTGCATCAATGGGATCTGCAGGCATGCTTAAATGCCTTTCGGCATTGTTCGAGTAAGTGTTTACGTTTGTTACTGAGCAGATTATAAACACTGTCGTAGTTCTGGATATTCTTGGCTGACAGCTGTTGTTGATGACATAAATAGCTTTCCAGGACAAAAAAATCGTGAACTTTGCCCAATTTCGTCCCTAGTTTGGCTAGTTTTTTTGTGGGTAACCATGATGACGGTTCGAGTTCGTCCAGTAACTCATATTGATAGCATAACCACTTGATTTTCCTTCTCAGTTTGTGCAGTTTTTGCGGATACTGCTCACGTAAAATAGCTTTGTACTGATCGCAAATACGTTGCCATCTCTTCTGCAGGTAATGCTGTATCTGCCCCAAACTTATACCGGAGTGGGGGATTAAATGCAGATCAGTATGGATACCCGTGGCCAGGTTTTGTAGCACCTTGAGCTTGGTTATTGGCTGCTGTTCAGCACCAAGGAGCCGTCTACGGGTTTGCTTTAATAGATTATTGATTGAGGTTGTATTGGCTTTTGTTGTTAATTGTTCGAGTAAAGCGACCATTACATCGCGATCACGGGTTTTGGCCAGGTGGCAGCTGAGCTGTTTCAGGGATTGGCTCAGGTTACTTATATTAGGATCTGTTGCTGTTACCTTTTCCAACAGGTGTAAACGGGCTAATAGGCGTTTTATACAGACTCGTATTTGGTGGGTTTTCTTTTTCCCTGGCGTATGGCCGGTGGTATGCAATTGCGTTATGGGTTTGCTTGCCTTATTAAGCAATGCCGGGCTGGTTATCTTTGTCATGTTCGAGGGATTGGATGTTGGCTATCAGGCAAGCTAAAGTATAGACAGGCTTATGTGTTTTGATTACGTATTGAAACCCCAAATCAGTGCGTTTCATTCAGATCAGTGCCTATGATGGTGAAGGCATGAATTATATTGAAGAGTAAATGAGTAGCCTACTGCGCCAGCGCATGCGTATTCCCGTTAATAGTGATGACTTGTTCCGTATTCGTAATGTGTCTGAAATAATCACCACCCGGGCGGAAACCAGTAAGGTATTTAATACCCTACTGGCCTGGATAGCCTCGGTAAGCCTTATGGTCGGCGGGATTGGTATCATGAATATTATGCTGGTGTTAGTGACCGAACGCACGCAAGAAATTGGTTTACGCATGACGGTGGGAGCCAAACCTGCCGACATTCTGTGGCAATTTTTAATTGAATCCATAGTACTGTGTTCACTAGGTCGTTTAATAGGCGTAGTGATCGCTTACATTTTTGTCTTTTTGGGCAATCAATATGCTATTGGTACCGGTGGTGTGAGCAATAGCCAAGTGGTGCTGTTAAGTTTGGGGTTATCCGGGTTGATTGGTGTCTTTTTTGGCTACTACCCTGCATTAAAAGCATCACGCTTGGCGCCCATCGAAGCCCTGAGGTACGAATAGCAATGCAAGCAATTTGGCGTTTACCCTGGCTATAGGGTCAGCACAGTATTAACGCAGAGAATATGTCATGTGCAGTTCACCCAAAAGCAGTGGTGGTAATCGACCACGTAGTGCCCCAAGCAAAAGCTCTGCAAAAGGGCTAATCGCGCGCAGCGACTTCGGGAGCAGCCCTTGTTGACCAATAAACGCTGGCAACAAACCCACGGCCACACCACGAGTGATAAAACAAACCAAGCGCAAAATAGCGGCATGTTTTCCTGGTTAGAGCAGATATTTACCAGCTATTAGGGGTTTTGGCTGGTTTAACTATTAATTAAGATCCCGCTTTACCATGTAAACGCAATTTTCCAATGGTATGTCTTCGACGTAGGTTTCAACCTGAAAACCTAACTTTTCATAGGCCTTTATGGCATTGGTATTATGGTTATACACAAATAACGAACAGGCGTTCACCTGTAACTCTTTCTTACCTGCGATGCTCAAACCATTAATTAACTCAGCGACTATAGCTTGGCCACGAAAAGCTGGGTTGACCACTAAACGCCCTAGATGGCATTTCCCTGCTCGAAAGTAATATTGTCCAAACGCTAACACGTCATTTTGAGAGGACAGCAACGAAAATGAATTGAGCGATGTTAAATTTAAATCGGACTTAAAAGACGTAAAATAAAATGGATACCTGAAATTTGGTCCAGACCAGATCTTTAGTTGCGCTTCATTGGCAAACCACGTCATTATCTGTGTGATATGCCCGTCAGACGGGTTACTTAGCAACCTATTCATATTAATTTTTGTGGCCTTTTCTAACGGTAAAGTCATAAAAATTTACACCTGCAAGGTGTTTTTAAGACAGGGAAAAATTACTTTTATTGTTTCTAACATTAACAATGGTGCAGGAAGATTACCAAGATTAAATGCGGGAATTGCAGGTCAATACGAGGTTATACCAAGGGGATTTGGTCATTTTTTGGCTGTACAAGTGTATTACCCTAGAGGCTTACAATATGAGCTGTTATCTTTGTGTGAACAGCACAAGAATAAAAAAACGCACAAGGCGGGCAAATGAGCGAAGAAATCCAAACACTGGCAAGCAAGATCATCTATGAAAATAAGTGGATGCGCTTAAGAGAAGATAAAATTCGCCGCAACAGTGGCAGCGAAGGTATATATGGGGTGGTTGAAAAGCCTGACTTTGTGGTGATTTTACCTGTACATGATGGCTATGTGCATTTGGTTGAGCAATATCGTTACCCCATTAAAAAACGCTGCTGGGAATTACCCCAAGGTGCCTGGGAGCAAAACCCCGAAGCAGATCATGCATTACTGGCCGCAGGAGAGCTACGTGAAGAAACAGGTTTAGTCGCCAGCAGTATGCAGTATTTGGGTGAGCAGTATCTTGCATATGGATTCTGTGATCAAAAATACCATATATATTTTGCTACTGGGCTAACTTTTACCGGGACTAATTTGGATACGGAGGAAGAAGGCTTGATCACGCAAAAAGTGACACTGGATTGTTTTGAAAAAATGATCTTATCCGGCGAAATCCGGGATGCATCAACGGTCAACGCCTATGGCCTGGCCAAGTTAAAAGGTGTGCTGTAAGTTTTCTTACTGCGTATCTCTTTTAGCAACAACAGAAAAACGCTGCTTGGTGCAGCAAAAGTGTTGACAGGTATTAAATTTAGAGTGCGAGCCTGATGAACAGACTCGCATTTAACACATTAATTAGACAGTGCCTCAGGCATGATGGTTTTGATTGGCTGATTGCGTACACATAGCTTGTTATGGGAAATTTTATGACAAAATCCGTTATAGACTGTGGTGATGTTTTTGTCTGTTTCCTTAACGTATTGGCAGGCCAACTGGGCATCTTTATCCAAGTGGCCATCGTGGGCCAGTGAGTTTGCGCTTATGATGCTTAACAATACACTGGTGAGTATCCCCAGCAGGGGTTGAGTTAAAGGTATACAGTTGCCTTCCAGTTGACTGTGATCTATCTTTTTTTCCTTATTCAGTGCCTAACCACTGAACTTGCTCACCGTGAAAACAACCAATAAACATGTTTTCCCCCGGACTAGCTACATGGTAGTGATACCCTCTGCTGTCGTCGCTGTGCCCTCTGCATTAGTCAAGGTCGGTTTCTTCAAAACCAGACGCATCGAGCATAGCGTAAATATCGTACCCATCAAGTACATACCCTACTGAGCTGGCGTGATCATCTTCTTCATCGGGGCCTGTGGCCGCATGATAATGATAGCCATCAAATGGATTTATATGCCCGCCACAGTCACCAAACGCCGCGATGGTATAATTGCTCAGTATGGCGTCTACAGGTGCTTGTGCCGTTAAAATAACGCCATTAAGAGAAATACCTATACTGCCATTTACATAGTTTGGATTGGTTAAGGGAACGGGCGCCACCGGAATAAGGACAGTCTCACTTACTGCGCCGCCGAAGTAGTCTAAATCATATTGTACACAGTAGTTTTGATAGGCAGGGTCGACGTCAGGCCGGGCTGCTGCTTCACAGGATTCTTGGGTATCAGTGATATTGACTTCTCCCGTAATGGGGTCATATAGCTGCCAGCCGTCACCATATAGGGTGTCTAAATTAGCGATGAACGGACCATCTATGTCGTACACTTCCCCCGAGCCATCGAACCAGATCCCACCTTGGGACGCATCAGAATTGATAGTGGGTGGGCAAAATGGCCCGATTACATCAACTCCTGGCTCTCCCGCTACAGTGATGCGATAACAACTTGTTTATGAACGTGGATGTACTTTAGGCCAATAAGGTGCAGAGACGGTGCAGATTATGAGGAGTTACTGCACATAAACTATACTCCCGTGGTGATATCACATCAGCTTATAACCGATACCGTATACCGATTGCAGAACAGGTAGGGGGTCATCAGGTAGGGCGACTTTATTGCGCAGGTTTTTCATATGACTATCTATGGTTCGATTACTGACGATTCGTGCGTCTTCGTAGCAGCTGTGCATCAAATTTTCCCGGGAAAATACTGCTCCTGGGCGACCAATTAAGGTTTTGAGCAAACGAAATTCCACTGGCGTGAGCTCTACGCTAGCATCATTAATTGTGCACTCAAAGCGCTCCGTGTCTAGGGTGATATGTTTGAAATTCAATTTATTTGATTGGGTGAAAACTCTGGTGGTATTCGCTCTTCGCAGCACAGCGTGCACACGGGCAACCACTTCCCGGGGGGAAAAAGGCTTACATACATAGTCATCTGCACCAAAGCCTAATCCCATTAACCTGTCTATTTCATCAACACGAGCAGTTAACATAATAATGGGCACCTGAGAAAATTGACGCACGTCTTTACAAATACTGAGGCCATCTTTTCCCGGTAACATTAAATCTAATATCACGCAGTCTGGAGATTCAGATTTTATCGCTGCTTCGGCTTCATCACCCTTGTTTATTACACGTGTTAAATAGCCCTCAAGGATCAGAAAATCCACCAGAATTTGGGCTATTTTAGGTTCATCTTCTACGATTAATACCAGCTGTTTACTGCTCATACTTATTCCTGTGCTACAACAAACTCAACCCTGATACACAAGCCACCTAAAGATGACGGTGTGGCGGTGATTTTACCCTGATGGGCGGTAACGATATTTTTGCAAATGGTTAATCCCAATCCCGCCCCTGAGGTCGCTCTATTTCTCGATGTGCTTTGACGATATAAAGGTTCGAACAATTTATCGCAATCAGCCACAGGAACACCGGGTAGGGTGTCGTTGATTTCAAAGATCACGGTGCGGCCGCTTTTAATTAACGATATATGTATTTCACCTTGGCCATCGGTATACAAAATCGCG
>JBKEFM010000141.1:0-11757 GCA_046709505.1 Paraglaciecola sp.
TCGCAACAGTTATTACGTGATGTATTGACCATGGGGGTCGCTAAACATAAGACCTTGTATATCCAAAACGGGGTGGACTTGTCTGAAGTTGAAGCCACGCCTGCACCTGTACGCCAAAGCGACGATGAAAAGCGCATCGGCTTTGTAGGGCAAATGATCAGTCGCAAGAATATCACTGACATACTGGATATATTTGACAACATTTATCAAAATCACCCCAATACCCG
The DNA here is from genome assembly GCA_046709505.1 of Paraglaciecola sp. GTDB lineage: Bacteria > Pseudomonadota > Gammaproteobacteria > Enterobacterales > Alteromonadaceae > Paraglaciecola. Next base: position 228 of record JBKEFM010000141.1, read on the forward strand.
CCTGATATTATTAGGTGATGGTGACTCACGGAAATCACTTGAAGCCCATAGTGCCACCTTAAAAAGTCATGGCAATATAGAGTTTTTGGGCTTTCGTGATGACAGACTAAGTTTGTTAAAATCATTTGACCTGTTCGTAATGACGTCTACATTAGAAGGGATCCCTCGCTGTCTTATGGAAGCAACTGCGGCAGGTATACCCGTCGCTGCTTATGATATTCCTGGAATCGATCAGTTGATCAGTCACAAAAAAACTGGTTTATTGGCTCCCTTGGGTGCGAAGGATGAGTTACAAGGATATTGGAAAAAGCTGTTGTTTGATCCTACCTACGCTCAACAAGTCGCTGAAAAAGCCAGGCAATTCGTATATGATAATTATTCTGCAAATCGTATGGCCACGGAATATACGGTTTTATTTGAAGAAATGACAAGGGATTAGTTGATGTATCAGGACGAGAAACGTCCCATAATCTTCGTGTTATCGGTAGATACCGAAGAAGAATGGGATTGGTCAGGGCCGTTTCCAGAGCAAAATACCAGTGTCAAAAACATTGATAAATTACCTGCCTTTCACAAAATGTGCGCAGATTTAGGGGTTCGCCCAACCTATTTTGTGGATTATGCAGTGGCAGACTCTGACGATGCGGTTAAGGCTATGTCTGCTTTTTCCGCCAATGGTAGCTGTGAAATTGGTGCCCACTTACATCCCTGGTGCAATCCTCCCTACGTAGGCGTAACAACAGACGAAAAATCCCATGTCATTAACTTGCCCGTTGAACTGGTTTCACAGAAATTAGACCGACTGGTAGAGCGTATAGAGCAACAGTTTTCGCTCAAGCCCACCTCATTTCGTACTGGCCGATGGGGTATAGACTCAAAAGTACTTAACCTGTTAGTCGACGCGGGGTTTACAGTAGATTCAAGTATCTACCCCTATTACCAGTGCGAATATTTTAGCTGTCATGGTGCCCCACCCTTACCTTATTGGCCTGATTTGGCTAACCCACTACAGCAAACCAAAATAAATAAAATTTATGAATTACCCGTAACGGTTGGCTTTAATCGGCAGAACTTCACCTTATGTAATCAGGTGCATAGCCTGTTTAGCAAGCCTCCTTATAGTTGGACCCGATTTAACGGCGTTGCCTGGCATACACGTTTACTGCGCAAAAATTTTTTATGTCCTGAGCTGTCTCTTGTTGATGATATGCTTGCTTTGTGTGACACGGTAATACAAAAAGATTATCCTGTGCTCCACATGTACATGCATAGCTCCAGTTTAGTTGACAACAATAACAACCTGATTGGTAACCATAATGCTGAGCAGTTTATTTCAAAATCAGTTGAACAGGTTATTACCCGTTTAAAAAATAAATATAATATTGAGTTTTGCACTATTACTGAAGCGGCGCAAAAACTGCAATCGTTAAACGAGTAATAATAAATGACCATACACATTCGCCTAGCCACATCCGCTGACCAGGTAATTTGGGATCAGTATGTGGTGCAACATCCCCAGACAACCCCTTATCACCGTTTTGCCTGGTTGCAGAGTATTGAGGCAGCCTATCAGCATCAAAGTGTTAGTTTGCTAGCGCTGCAAGACGAGCAGGTCGTTGGCATCATGCCCTGTATTGCGATGAAAGCCCCTTTTAGGCAATTGTCTTTTTGCGCGTTACCTTATTGTGATATTGGTGGTGCCTTGAGTAACAGTGAATTCATTAAAGAGCAGCTATTTGCCAAGGCGCTGGCCGCTTTACGTCAAGCCGGGGGCAGTAAGTTAGACTATCGGGATAACGCCTCAGTGCAAAATGAGGCGGCTATGGCCAGCCAAAAAGTGCGTATGTTGTTACCCCTGCCAGATACATCAGTGCAGCTTTTGGCTGAATTCAAATCCAAGCTTCGCAGTCAAATTCGCAAGTCAGAAAAAAACGGTTTAACCAGCATCATCGCTAACGATAAAAAACAAACTGATGATTTTTATCATATATTTTCCACCAATATGCGCAAACTCGGCTCACCTGTTCACAGCAAAAAATGGTTTGATGCCTTATTTAAATATTATGAGAATAATATTGTGTTATCCGTTGTGTACAGTGGCACAGTTGCGGTGGGCGCTGGTATCACCCTTAGAAATGGTACGAAAATGTCCATTCCCTGGGCATCCACAGTCGCCGAACACAACAAACTGGCACCTAATATGATGCTGTACTGGTCATTACTGAAACATGCTTGTGATACAGGTTGTAACGAATTTGACTTTGGCCGTTCTACCTACGGGGAAGGAACCTATAAATTTAAACGCCAATGGGGGGCTCAACCTCATCAATTATCGTGGCGAGATTTAGCCAATACCCAATTGGAAAACGAGCAAAATACTGAGCGTTCAAATTTCAAACTCGGTAAATTGCGTCCCCTAGCCGAACAGCTCTGGTCCAAGTTACCTATAGAAGTGACCACCACTTTGGGGCCATTGATACGTAAACACATAAGCTTATAAAGCATAATAATCGCGCTCCTTAGGCAATATAAAACAAACAACAAAAGATATTAGGGCCAACGAATATGTGTGGAATTGCCGGATTTACTCAATTCAAAGATGCTATGGGTAACAAAGAGACGCTCAAAAAAATGGGCGACAGTATTTATCATCGTGGCCCCGATGCAGGTGGGGAGTACCTAAATGATCTTGTGGGCCTGGCTCATAGACGTTTAAGTATTATTGACTTATCAGATGCCGGGATCCAGCCGATGTTTTCCCATGACAATAAATATGTCATCGTCTTTAATGGTGAGGTTTATAATTACCAGGCATTAAGGGCAGAGCTCATCACTGCCGGTTATCCCTTTAAAACCCAGACTGATACAGAAGTTATTCTGGCTTTGTATGCAGCTGAAGGCGAAAAAATGCTCGATAAACTCAACGGCATGTTTGCCTTTGCGCTTTGGGATACCACCAGTGAACGCCTGCTGATTGCCAGAGACCGTATCGGTAAAAAGCCCTTGTATTACCTTGAGACCGATACACAGTTTGCCTTCGCCTCAGAAATCAAAGCCTTATTGACCCTACCGGATGTGCCACGGGAAATACGTCTGGACGCGGTATATGATTTTTTCGCTTATCAATATGTGCCTGATCCCAAGAGTATATTCAAACATATTCATAAACTACCCCCAGGCCACTTTATGACCGTTGATGCCAAGGGTATTGAGATCAAACAATATTGGGATGTCTCGTTTAAGCACACGAGCAGCGAAAGCGAACAACACTTAACCCAACAATTACGTGAACTGGCGACCCACTGCACACAACAAAGAATGATCAGTGACGTGCCCCTGGGTGCCTTTTTAAGTGGCGGAGTCGACTCCAGTGGCGTAGTTGCGATGATGGCGCAACATAGCCAGACCCCGGTAAAAACCTGCTCAATTGGCTTTGATGAAAAAAAGTTTAACGAAACCGAATTCGCTAAAGAAGTCGCCGAACAATATAAAACCGAACACCACGAATTCACCGTGCATCAAAACGTTGCCGATAGCCTGGAAAAAATAGTCGGTTTTTTTGATGAGCCCTTTGCTGATCCTTCGTTGGTACCCACTTATTTTGTGTCCGAATTAGCCCGGCAACAAGTCACCGTTGCCATTGCCGGAGATGGCGGTGACGAAGTATTTGCCGGCTACGAAAAATACACCACAGACGCCACTGAAAATAAACTACGTAACAAATGTCCGTTATTTTTACGTAAAAAAGTATTTCCGATATTAGCCAACATACTAGCTAAAAGTAATACAACTATCTGTCGAAAAGGAAAATCCCTGCTCACAAGTTTGAGCCAGGATCCTGCCATGGGTTTTTATACCACCAATTCACAAATTGACGACAGACAGTGGGGCAAACTGGTCCGAAGCGAGGTTAATACTGAATTAAACGGTTATCATCCGTCAAAAATCACCGTAGATGCATACAACCAGGCTGATGGGCCTGATCATTTAGCTAAAATACTTTACACCGATATAAAAACTTACTTGCCGGGCGGCATATTGGTTAAAGTAGATCGCATGAGCATGGCGAACTCTTTAGAGGTTCGCGCGCCTTTATTAGATAAAGATATAGTGGAATTTGCCGCCACCGTGCCCTCAGAGCTTAAATTTAAAAATGGTGAAAAAAAGCATATTCTAAAAGAAGCGTTTAAACCCATGCTGCCCGACGGTATTTTATACCGTAAAAAAATGGGTTTTTCGGTACCACTGGCGCATTGGTTTAGACATGAAATTAAAGACATGGCTCAGCGTCATTTGATGGAACAAGCCCGTGGCTTAAAAACTATTTTTAATCACGCTTACATACAAACACTGTGGGATGAACATCAAGCAGAAGAAGCTGATCACGGAGCGGTGCTGTGGAGTATGCTGATGTTTGAGATGTGGTGGGTGAAATATAGCGCAGTAAACACAGACAAGGACAAACAGGAGCCCGCACCGTGAGTAAAGTGACCGTCATGCACCTTACCTATGACATGCGTATTGGTGGCACCGAAATGGTGATCAAAAATATTATACAAAGTTCAGACGCAGATCAGTTCGATATGTCTATTTTTTGTATCGAGCAAGCTATTGGTCCCTGGGGGATCGAGTTACAAAACGCAGGATTAAATATTAGCGCCGTAGAACGCAAACCAGGGTTTGATGTTTCATTGATTTTTGCAATCAGAAAACATTTAAAGAAGCATAAAATTGATGTTATTCATTGCCACCAATACACTCCCTGGGTATATGGTGTGCTTGGCGCATTAGGGACAAAAACCAAGGTTATATTTACCGAACATGGTCGTTTTTATCCTGATTCCGGCACCTGGAAGCGCAAATTGATCAATCCCTGGTTATGTAAAATAACCGACCACATTACCGCTATTTCAAGGGCCACCAAACAAGCATTGATAGATTTTGAGAACATCCCCGAAAATCGTATTGACGTAATATACAATGGCATCGAGCCACCCAAAGTTGACCCGCAAAAAACCGCTGAACTCAGAATAAAGCTGAAGATACCGCTAGATGCTAAAGTCTTGGGCACGATAGCCAGACTCGATCCAATTAAAAATCATTGTATGATGCTTGAAGCCTTTTCACTCTTGCTCAAAGACCACCCAAACACTTTTTTACTCATTGTGGGGGACGGTGAGGAACGGGATAACATACTTAAGCAAATAGACGTGTTAAACATAAAAGATAAAGTGATCATGCCAGGCTATGATCCTCAACCTCAGCACTATCTGGCGTTGATGGATGTTTTTTTGTTATCATCGTTAAGTGAAGGTACTTCTATGACCCTGTTGGAGGCCATGGCCATCGAAAAGCCTTGTGTAGTAACAGACGCAGGGGGTAATTCTGAGATAGTAGAGCATGGGGTAAATGGATTGGTAACGATGAATAACAATCCTGTCGCATTCAAAAATGCTATTAATTATTTTATTAGTAATAAAAAAGCACTTCTATTATTCAGTAGAGCATCTATCAATATTTTTGCAATTAAGTTTAGTGTGCAAATAATGCAAAAAAGGTTTAGCGTAATTTATAGCAAAAGTGCGGATAAAAATGATTAATGTAATGTTATTTTACTTAACCTATTCCTGTGGCTTATTACAATCACTTAGAGCTGCGCCTGTATATGCGTTTCTTACTTATCAAGCTGTCTACTTTTTTAATCCTCAAAATCGATGGTGGGATTATCTTGTATTTGATATTAGTTATTCTTTTTACACGTCTATAATGATGATAATAGTGTATTTAGCCAATAAAAAAGAACTTGATAAAAATAAGCTATCTAATGTCCCACATTTCAAATGGATGTATATACTATTCGCTCTAAATTTCATTGCTTATTATTATGCAGTCAATCCAGACTCCCATTACAAAATGTTAGACAATTATTTTAAACTCGTGATCATAATAACAGTTGCATATAAGTTAATAAACTCAATAAGATTTTTGGATTATTCGCTAATGGCGTACGTTTATGGTGCAAGCTACTTAAGTTTCGTCGCCTATGATACAGGTAGAAATAGCGGAGACAGAGTTGAGGGTATCGGTACCGTTGATTCACCGGATTCAAATGGTACCGCTTGTGCATTGGCACCTGCTGTCGTAATTTGTTTATATTATGTATGGGTTGCTAAAAACTGGCCACAACGTATCATTTTTTTAATAGCAACAGCTCTTATTGCCAATGCCCTAGTCCTTATAAATAGCAGAGGTGCCTTTCTAGCAGCATTTATTGGCATCTTGTATTTTATGGGGGCACTATTTTTTACAAAAATAAAAGCCTCAGGACAAAAAATGAAAATACTGGTTATTGGATTACTTGGGTTAATGGCAGCCTTTAATCTAATGGATGACTCGTTTAAAGAGAGAATGTTAACTATAGCGCCCGAAACAGAAGTACAAGAAGATGCAGAGAGTGGTTCAACTAGAACTATTTTTTGGATGGCAGCTATCGATATGTCATTTGATTTTCCATTCGGACAAGGGGTAAAAGGGTTTAATCACTATGGCCCAGTATACATACCCTACGATATAGTCGTAAGCTCTGACCCCAATGCCGATCCAACTGCCGTGCGACATAAATCAGTTCATTCAAGTTGGTTTGAAGCATTGAGTGAAATTGGCTACCCCGGACTTTTTGTTTTCCTTATGCTCATTTTTGTTAGTTTTAGAAAAACTAATCAAGTCAAAATGTATTTAAAATCGCTAGGGCCAAGAGTACGAGAACATTATTATAAAATTATTGTAATACAAGCTTCTCTATTATCATTTATGGTAGCAGCTTCATTTATGAATAGATTACGTGCCGAAATTTTTTATTGGTGTATTTTATTTACAGCCTGTGCCTATAATCTGTATATAGCAAAAAGAATCAACAAGCCCAGTTATCAAAAATTTATTAAAAGTAGAAACTTATCATGAATATATTAGTTCTTACTCATAGTGCCAATCTGCGAAGTACAACTTGTGTAATAGATGCCTTAATTAGTGAGACCGTGAACTCAAATATTAATATAAGTGTTGTGTGTTCAAACAAAGGACCATGGATATCTTCATTAGTAGATAAGGGTATTAATTGTTTTCATCACTCCTTTGATGTTCCGTCTTTTTCTAAGCCCATTAGTTTTATTCGCGATGCTATTTACTGGATACAGTTAATTAAAAAAATGAAAATCGACCTGATCCATATTAACGAACACGAAGTGTATCCAACTATAAGATATGTCGCATTTTTGCTTAAAATACCTGTAGTAGTTGGAATACGATTTGTTATTGGCAATGGATTTGCAAAATGGTTATTCGGTGGGATTTGTCACCCCAAAAAGTTATTGTTCACCAGCAAAGATCAGTATCAGAGATCAATACATAATTTCCCCGATTACGTGGACAGTAATTGTGCTGTTATCCTTGGGAATGGTAGGGACTATAATAAATTAGTTGATCAAACTGAACAATGTGATGTCGGTGCATTTAAAGAAAAATTGGGTTTAAACGGGGAGCAAATAGTATTAGGTACCGCAAGTTCTATTCGACCACGAAAACGAATTGAAGACTTTGTAAAACTCATCCAAAAACTCCGTGATAGTGGTAAAGATGTATATGGACTCATTGCAGGGGGCCCACCTTACGCCGACGAAGACTACTTTAAAAAAATCACCACACTAATTCATTCATTAGGATTAGAAAAAAATATAAAAATGCTCGGTAATTTAGACGATCTTAGCAGTTTTTATGCTTGTATCGATATTTTTATTAGTACCAGTGAACTTGAAACATTCGGCATGAGTGTAAGCGAAGCAATGGCGTTAGGTAAGCCTGCTCTTGGCTACACAGGCGGTTCAGTGCAAGAAGTAATAGGTAACCCTTTTTGTACGGTTGAAGTCGGTAACTTGCAAGGGCTGTATGAAAAATGCACACAAGTATTAGAATCTAAAGAACTTTGGCAAGGATTGTCCATTGAAGCCAAATCACGTATTTTTAGTAACTACACACCAGAGGTACTAGCGGCTCGTTTAAAAGAGCATTACGACTTGGCATGCTCAAGGAAAAGGAAATAATAAATTTTGTCAAAATTAACAGTGGCATACATAGCTTTAGCACCTTTTATTAGTGGTTCAGAGCGTTCCTTACAGGCAACAATATCGCAAGTTAGTAAAATGGGCGTTGAAACTCTGCTAATTTGTCCTGAAGATTCTCCGTTATTAGACTGGGCGAATGAAAATAATATTCGCTTTGAAAGCTGCGGCTTAAAATCATTAAGTGCAGACCGCTATTTTCTGCCATCACTTTATTCTCAATTTCGTCTTTGTTATCTGTTTATTAAATATAAGATTAACATTGTTCATAGCAATCAAATTTGGAGTTATCCAACCATATACTGGCCAGCAAAGCTCAATGGATGCAGCATAGTGTGCCATTTAAGAGACCCTATAGGGGAAGGTATCAATTGGTGGATGAAACGTGTGCCAGACGCCGTCATTTGTGTAAGTCAATATTTGAAATCACAGTTTCAGCAACATTATCGTCTTATTGAGAAAGTAAACTCAGTCGATGCATTAATAAATCCAGTTGTAATCCCACCAACTTCAACAAACAGTCAAAGAAAAATTTTAAGACAACAGTCATGCAGTTTATTTAATATATCTTCGCAAAATATGATTTTTGGTTTTATTGGGCAAATTTCACCGGTAAAAGGTGTTTTTGAAATGCTCGAAGTATTAAGTGAAATTAACCATTCAAATTGGCAATTATTAATTGCCGGGGACGACCCTTCAAAAGATCAAGCTTACCTGAGTAAATGCAAAGATTTAGTAGTTACCCTGGGTATTGCTAAACAAGTACATTTTATCGGGTTCCAAAAAGACGTTAGTCACTTCTTTTACGCAACGGATTGTATATTAATGTTTTCTAAACGCGAGCCTTTGGGCCGAGTACCTTTAGAGGCAGGCGCTTATTATACGCCGTCAATCGTCAACAACATAGACGGACTACCAGAAACACTTATTGATGGGAAATCAGGATATTTGATATCCCTCTCTGATATTACCCATACAGTTAAAACGTTATTATCGATATCAATCGAAGATTCTGAAAAAATGGGCCTTGAAGCAAGAATATTTGTAGAAAAAAACACTGAAGTTAAATTGTATTGTGAAAAGATAATTGAATTATATATTTCCCTTAACGAGGTCAAATAAAAAGTAAATTACAGCCTGCTTAGGCTCAAGATTTTCACGTTTGGCTTCAGCCTTGTTAAACAACTCGCCCTGGCCAGACAGAGCTTCACTGCTCGTTTAAAAGGGTTTTTGCTGAGCTAAAGGGAACTGCTCTCAGGAATTGATCCCAGCTCTGAAGCTGTTCAAATTGTCTTTCCTGCTCGGTGACATTCTCATTTTCAAAACGATTCCGAGTACGAAACGGTATATTGACTATTGTTTTTAACCGTTTGACTATCGCGGTATTTGTTCCCCCAACTTTGCGCAAGGGCACTGACGATACGTAAGATATGGGCCCAACATAACGGACGCTTCTATTGGTCAATGTAGTTATACCCCGCATATTGATTAGTGACCACAACATACTTCGCATTTTCACCCCATAATTTTTTGGCTTCCACCTGACCACTTAAATGGTACGCCATAAAACAGGATGATTTGTCGGTACAAATCTGCCACAACCAGCGGTTTTCATTACCCCTTGTATGACTCGCCATGTACGATGGGCGCGGTCAAGAGTTCTTCCTTGATAGCATGGTAAGTGGGTGTCAGCATGGTGCTGACTCTGCCCAGCGCTTCAGGGATAGCGCCGCGGCTGAAGCGTAACCCAGCCGGGTGTTTGTCATCACATTGCTCACATGTTCCGCCGTATAATTGATGCTTATCCACAAGAAGACGTTTGCTTTTTTTGTGACCCGGCTGTGCGCCTCTGGCCTTGCCATTGAGTTTACGTGTAGGCTCAGGATCTGAAAAACCATCAGAGGACGGCGGATGGGGGGTCACGGCTGTTTTGCTTAAGCCGGTCTTCGAAATCGTTAAGTCTGTCCCACAGGGCTTGAATGATGCCGTTCGCTTCTTCTAGCATGGCAGCTTTGATCAATGCTTTTTTACTTGTCATAACCCCACAGTGCCACACCAGCCGGATCGGCCAAGAGGATCGTTTGGCCACTTGATTATCTTCAAATAGGCCAAAAATTTTATTTTGTACTAAGCTATTGCTGCCTCGGTAAAAAAATGGGCTTATCGCACGAACATAGCAACATCTAACTACACAGCATGTTGTTATAAAAATTATTAGGCCAGTAATTAATAAACTGCAAAGGTATGTACCTTTAATACTATTTATAACTATTTTTCAAAATAGTTACCATGACATGGAAGTCATATGAAAAAAATCAGTGTAATTATTCCTTTATATAACAGAGCACATTTTCTGAAGCGCGCCTTAGATTGTGTTTTGGCGCAAACGTATAAAAATATTGAAGTTATTTTGGTGGATGATGGGAGCACTGACAGCACAAAGGAAATAGTTGACCAATTAAATGATAAATATTCGTTCAAAATTGACTATTTTTATCAACTAAACAGTGGTGCTGCAATCGCACGACAAACGGGCGTTACCCATGCTACAGGGGGGCTAATTGCCTTTTTAGATAGTGATGATTTATGGTTAGACTATTATCTTGAAACCATGGCGCACTTACTGGCTACAAACAACATTAATTGGGTATATTGTCCCGTCTCCAGGCACAAGTTAGGCTCAGAATTAGTGCTATCAGCAAATAGTTTTTATATTAATGGGAATGAACGAGCCTTCTTAGGCTTAAGTACCATCAAAAAGGGGGAGTTGTTTATCTACGATGACGATCTCGCTGTCACAACCCAAATAAAGAGTGGCCTATTTTTAGGTTTCCAAAACACCGTTTTTAAGCGTACAGTTTTTGATCACTTAAAAATACCGAATATTCGTATCGGTGAAGACAGACTTATGGCTATTATGCTGATAAAATCAGGCTGTAAGGGCGGTTACATTAAAAAGGTTATGGTGCAATGTTTTGAACATGACGCTAATACGTCTGACGTTGGCAATAAACCACTTGAAGAAAAAGCTAAGGTTTATCTGCAATTAATTGAAGGTTTTGAATGCTACTCAAGTTATATCGATTTAAGCACTGCCGAAAAGCGCGCGCTCAAACAAAAAATAGCCCATGAGTATTTTTGGAACATTGGCAATTACATATATTTAGGCAATAGCTACAAACGTTTGGCATCTTACTATATGCTAAAAGGCGTTATATCAACGCCCTTTGATATCACAAAGTGGTTTAATTTTACCAAAAGAGTATGTGTATGGCTGACAAGGAAAAAAGCAGGCTAAAAGGCATTGATGCCTTAAGAGGTATCGCCGCTTTTGTAGTGCTTTTTTATCACTATTTCACCAATTACCACAAATATTATGGCCATCCTTTTGACAGCTCATACCTGCTATCTTACGG
>JBKEFM010000142.1:0-11730 GCA_046709505.1 Paraglaciecola sp.
TGGATTGAAAGTAGATACGGTATTTCCAATACCTGTGGGCGTTTGCCAAAATCCTTACGGATACGTTTCTTTTCGCTATAAGAGTAAACCATGGGTTCCTCAGCCTGCCGATTTTTGACCCAACTTGCTAAATAGATTATCTATAGAGCAAACTTCCACCATCCTTTATTCTACACTAATAACCGTTTACCAAAGTCGTTAAGAGGCTTACTTAACTTATTGGTTTTATTTGGGTTTAAATGCAATTTGCACTATCTGGCTAGAATAAATCTCAAAGGATGAAAAACCTTTATTCTACAGCGCAAAAAGGCTGGTGATTATAAAATCACCAGCCTAGGCCCTTTCAGGCTAATAATCTGTGGTTAGACAGATTATTTAAGCTCAACTGTAGCGCCAGCTTCTTCAAGCGTCTTCTTCAGTTCTTCAGCTTCTGCTTTAGTCACACCTTCTTTAATTGCTTTAGGTGCAGACTCAACTACGTCTTTAGCTTCTTTCAAGCCAAGACCAGTTGCAGCGCGTACTGCTTTGATAACGGAAACTTTGTTAGCACCGAAAGATGTCATTAACACATCAAAAGCAGTTTGCTCTTCTACAACTTCAGCAGCAGCAGGTGCAGCGGCAGCAACAGCTGCAGTTGCAGTTACACCGAATTTTTCTTCGGCAGCTTCGATAAGCTCAACAAGATCCATAACAGGCATCTCTGCAATCGCGTTCAATATATCTTCTTTGGTTAGAGCCATTTCTCTAAACTCCTGGGTTTAATGTTAAAAAATTCAAAAGTACAAAGGAACCAAATTATTTGGTTTCTTTGATCGCTGCCAATACACGCACAAACTTGGTAGGTATTTCGTTGATAGTTTGAACGAATTTCCCAACCGGTGCTTTGAAGGTAGCAAGAAGTCTTGCAAGCGCTTCGTCGCGGGTAGGTAGAGCGGCTACTACGTCCAATTTCTCAGGACCCAACAAACCACTACCAATTGAAAGGGCAGTAACGTTTAACTTCTTGTTCACTTTAGTAAAGTCTTTAAAAAGACGTGCTGCACCACCGGGTGCATCTAAAGAGAATCCGTAAATTAACGGACCAGTTAACGCACTATCCAAATCAGAGAACTTGCTGTCTGCCAAACCAAGTTTCGCCAGGGAATTTCTAATAACTTTTAGATATACACCTTGCTCACGAGCTTTAACACGCAGTTCAGTTAACTCTGAAACTCCCATACCACGGTATTCAGCAACGGCAACGGATAGAGCTCGAGACGCTACATCGCTAACTTCTGCGACTATCTCTTTTTTTGCTGCTAAGCCTAGTGCCACTGAGTTCACCTCTTAAAGTCTGAAAAGCATATCTATTATAAAATGCCTTCCAGGATTCACAGATTGATAAAACGCTAATAATCAAGTAACTCGACATTAGTATTTTACCGCTCTACGGTGTTCGTTAATCCCAGAGAGTCTGAGTCGAAATCACCGTCTGCGCCGGCTGGCGTTTTAAGTAAAACATTTAAGGCTATTAACCTATCTATAGATGCTCTCTTACTTCATCTACTGTTTTACGCCTGCGGTCTTGGACGGGAGTCAAGTATTCTTGCGAATAATGACTCCAACCCATAACGTTACAGAGAGCCAAGCTGCAATATATGACTGCAACCTGTAAGTACCTTGTATTACCAAGGCTTGAAATTCAGCGTTTAAGCTTTCGCTTCTAAGCTTCCCTGGTCGATGGCAACGCCAGCGCCCATAGTTGTGCTCAGGCTGACTTTCTGAATGTATATACCTTTAGCAGCAGACGGCTTAGCTTTTTTAAGTGCATCAACCAATGCTGCCAGGTTTTCTTCAATTAAATTAGTTTCAAAAGCTATCTTACCGATACTAGCGTGGATGATACCGTTTTTGTCGTTGCGATAACGAACCTGACCCGCTTTAGCGTTACGAACCGCTGTGGCAACATCCGGTGTTACTGTACCCGTTTTAGGGTTAGGCATTAATCCGCGAGGACCAAGAATCTGTCCTAATTGACCGACCACACGCATAGCATCTGGAGAGGCAACAACAACATCAAAGTTCATTTCGCCTTTTTTAACCAGCGCAGCAAGATCTTCCATACCAACGATGTCAGCACCAGCTTCTTTTGCTAGCTCAACATTAGCACCTTGGGTAAATACCGCTACGCGAACATCTTTACCCGTACCGTTTGGTAGCACAGCAGCGCCACGAACGTTTTGGTCAGATTTACGTGCATCGATACCCAGGTTGATAGCTACATCTATGCTTTCAGCAAATTTTGCAGTCGCTAATTCTTTCAACAAGCTTATCGCTTCGTTGAATGCGTACTCTTTTGTAGTATTGATTTTTTCACGTGCAATACGGGCGCGTTTTGTTATTTTAGCCATTTTCTTATCCCTCTACTACCAAGCCCATGCTGCGTGCAGAGCCAGCTATGGTACGAACAGCTGCTTCTAAGCTAGCTGAAGTTAAATCTGGTGCTTTTGCATTGGCAATTTCTTCCAACTGCGCGACAGTCACTTTACCCACTTTTTCAGTGTTAGGACGGCCAGAACCATTCTTGATACCAGCGGCTTTTTTCAAAAGATAAGAAGCCGGTGAAGTTTTAGTTACAAAGGTAAAGGAACGATCTTCATAAACAGTAATCACTACTGGAACCGGAGAACCTTTTTCCATGTCACCTGTTTTAGCGTTAAACGCCTTACAGAATTCCATGATATTAACCCCTTTTTGACCCAAAGCTGGACCAACTGGAGGACTAGGATTAGCAGCACCCGCCGCCACCTGTAACTTGATAATGCCTGTGACTTTTTTCGCCATGATAATACTCTCTAATTTGGGTGTAACGCCTTGCAAACACGAGTATGTCTGCTCAATCGGCTTCCCGTTCAACAAAATAGGGTCGCGAAGTATATATTACCTGGCGACCCTAAGCAAGCCAAATATACTGGCTTTTCAAATTTTGTGCTTGTGGATGAAATGCTACATCACAAAGTGATGGTTCAGCCAAACTACTTGTTAGCTTTTTTCAACCTGCCCAAATTCTAATTCTACGGGTGTAGAGCGTCCAAAGATAAGCACGGACACTTTCAAGCGGCTTTTTTCGTAATCCACTTCTTCTACTACCCCATTGAAATCTGCGAATGGGCCATCGGCAACCCGCACCACTTCACCTGGTTCAAACAAGGTTTTCGGCTTCGGTTTATCAATAGACTCTTCCAGACGGTTGAGTATGGCGTTTGCTTCTTTTTCAGTAATAGGTGCCGGACGATCTGAGGTGCCGCCGATAAAGCCCAGTACCCGAGGCACACTTTTCACTAAATGCCATGAATCTTCATTCATATCCATCTGGACCAGCACGTAACCAGGGAAAAATTTACGTTCACTTTTGCGCTGCTGGCCAGAACGCATCTCAACCACTTCTTCAGTAGGGACTAAAATTTCACCGAAACAATCTTCCATCTGATTCATCTTGATATATTCAAGCAAGGTTTTTTTGACGCGCCCTTCATATTGAGAAAAGGCCTGAACTACGTACCATTTCTTATCTGACTTTTCTGGCTTTTCTAACTGTTCTGTCATGGTCTAAATCCCTAAGCCTGTTATAAAGGAAACTAATTGGACAATAACGAGATCCAATCCCCATAGTAACAACGACATAAAAGCAGTAGCTATCAATACGATAATAGTCGTTTGGGTCGCTTCCTGGCGAGTAGGCCACACAACTTTGCGCACTTCAATACGGGCATCTTTAGCAAAAGTCAAAAACCCACTGCCTTTAACGGTTGTTGCTGCAAGGCCTCCTGCAATAACGACTGCTGTTACGGCTACCAGTGCACGATAAAGTACAGATACATCTCCATAAAAATGGTTGCCGGCTATTACGCCAACTAACAAACCCAACACAACTAACCATTTAACCAGGTCTAATGGATTCGAACTATCTTCCGCTTTTTCGCTCATTCTATTACCTAATACTGACTTAATCGCAACGTTATAAATAAGACTAACGCACACTTAAAAACACATTAATTGCCAAAAGTGGCAGGGGTGGAGGGATTCGAACCCCCAGCCATCGGTTTTGGAGACCGCTGTTCTACCAATTGGAACTACACCCCTAAAATCCTGCTTACCCTGCCCAACCCTGAGGTTGCGCAAAATTTAGCTACACCAACCTTGTGAAATCTTCGATTTTTGGAAAAATTCAGAATCACTAAAAGGAGGGAGCAGTATTATACTTATTAGTCCGGCTTATACAAGCAACAAACAAAATAAAGCTACACTGAGCAAATCAGGCTGTTTTTATCCCCCTCTCCCTTTAATCTGCATCCTTGTTCGCTACTCTTACCTCTATCACCAACAGTCATCAACCGCGTTGCACTTAGTCAGTCGAAGCTGATGGAGGCTGAGCTTAGACAGACCAAGTGCAACGCCAATAGTTTGGGATATGTGCCTGCCCGTTTTAGCTGACATTTTAGCTGCCATCGCGCAAAATGCGCAGCAGAGCGGCTTTACCGCTCTATTCAATACCGATAAATCCATCGGTTTGATGGGCCCATAATTTGGCATAAATACCTTTTTGGCTTAACAATTCACTGTGGGTGCCAGATTCCACTATACGCCCTTCATCCAGTATCAATAGCCGATCCATTTTGGCAATAGTGGATAACCTGTGGGCGATAGCTAATACGGTTTTCTTTTCCATCACCTTGTTCAGGCAATCCTGAATGGCTGACTCCACTTCCGAATCTAGGGCTGATGTGGCCTCATCCAGAATTAATATGGGCGCATCTTTTAACATAACCCGGGCAATGGCAATACGCTGGCGCTGGCCACCGGAGAGTTTCACTCCCCGTTCACCTACCTGAGCGTCATAACCTGTTTGGCCCTTCATATCTGACAGGTTCTGGATAAACTCATGGGACTCCGCCTGGCGGGCAGCGCGCAACATATCGTCTTCACTGGCGTCCAGTCGACCATAGAGAATATTGTCACGGACCGAACGATGTAATAAGGACGTATCCTGGGTCACCATACTGATGCGCGCTCGCAAGCTTTCCTGGGTGATCTGGCTGATATCTTGACCGTCAATTAATATTTGCCCACTTTGCACATCGTAAAAACGCAGCAACAAGTTGACCAATGTAGATTTACCCGCCCCTGAACGGCCCACCAAACCGACCTTTTCCCCCGGTTTAATCTCGATATTTAATTGACTGAACACATCGATACTTTTATTTTTCGGGCCGGGGTAACTGAAGTCAACGGCTTTAAAACTGATGCCCCCTCCTTTTATCTGGATATCTTTTGCCTGAGGTCGGTCCGTAACCGTGACAGGTTTGGACAGGGTATTAATACCATCTTGTACCGTGCCTATATTCTCAAATAACGACGAGACTTCCCACATGATCCATTGTGACATGCCATTAAGGCGCAAACACAAGGTTATGGCAATGGCTATATCACCCGGTGTCACCACTGCTTCGAGCCACAACATGATCGCCAGGGCGCTGATGCTAAAGACCAGCAGTGCATTGCTCAACCACACGCAACTGTTGAGCAGTGTCACCAGGCGCATTTGTGGATGCACGGTTTTCAAAAAGCCGGTCATGCCTTCTAGGGCGTAATCTGATTCACGGCTGGTATGGGAGAAAAGTTTTACCGTAGCAATATTGCTGTAGCTATCAACTATCCTTCCGGTCATCACCGAGCGGGCATCTGCCTGGCGCTGGGAGACTTTTTTCAGCCTGGGGACAAAAAAGTACAGCACCGTAATATAAATTAATAACCACAGCATCAATGGCAAACTTAGCCGCCAATCAATGCTAAATACCAGGACTAAAATACTTAAGAAATAAACACTTATATATACCAAAAGATTAAGTAACTGCATCACAGATTGCCTGACAGACAGGGCTGTTTGCATTACTTTAGTGGCAATTCTGCCAGCGAATTCATCTTGAAAAAAACTGAGACTCTGGCCAATCAAATAGCGATGGGCTTGCCAGCGTATACGCATAGGGTAATTGCCCATCAGAGTCTGATGGTTAAGCATCGATTGCAAAAATACACACCCCGGCAGAGCCACCAAAACTACCAGCCCCATCCATATTAACTCGGATGACTTATCTGCAATAAAAGTTGCTCTGTCCTGTTGTGACAACCAATCCACCAACTGACCGACAAAACCGAATAAAGAGACTTCCAACATAGCGATTACGGCCGCTAAAAAGGATACCGCAAAAATAGCAGGCCACATCCCCTGGGAATAATATCGGCAAAAAGCCACTAAGCCTTGTGGTGGTTGCTCTGGAAGGTCACTTGGAAAAGGATTTACCAGTCTTTCAAAAAATGAAAACATGTTTATCTAACAACTTATATGAAGGTTAATCTTGAAATCCGAGTTCATCGAGCAACCCATTGATCTTGGCCTGATGCTCAGCTTGCCATTGCTCTAGACTCATTGCCCCGTCTTTATCAGTTCTCGCTTTAGCAATGTCATAGATTGCCTCAGCCTTGGCCTTGGGGATCACCGCAATGCCTTCTTCATCCGCCACTATTATATCCCCGGCGTTCACCTTGACACCGCCGCAGTCTATGGGCTGATTAAACGGCAGTATTTTTTTCTTGGTAGCAGGTTTTGGTATTACGCCCCGGGCAAAAACTGGGAATTTCAAAGCACGAGTTTCGGCCAGATCTCGGATCACTCCGTCTATTACAAAACCCGCAATACCACGCTGTTGGGCAACGGCACACACATTACCACCGGCGGAGGCGAAATCTAGATCCGCCTCAACGACTATGATATCTCCAGGCTTGGCCCGATATATAGCCGCATGTAAACTCAGGTGATCGCCCTTGGCACATTTAACCGTAAAAGCCGGCCCAGCAATACGAGGAATTTGTGGCCATAATTCTTTGATCGCCATATGCATAAATTGTTCACGACCCAGACCGTCTGCATATTCACAGGGAGAAATTCGTGCAAAATCGTCCATCGTTGTCATTATTTTATCCTATATTTTTTTACGCCGTGAGCGCTATTCAATAAAAATCAGCACTCGAACCAGAAAAATACAACCTGTATTTGTAATTTTAAAACTGAGGTATTAAGGGGATGCACCAGGCGTGCGGCGAATAGAATATACGCCAGGACACAGATATTCACCCTTAAGTGGTTGGATAAGGTTTGCAGCATCAGTCCACCTACCAAAGCAACGCTTGTCACACAGTTACTACAGACCCGGATAGGCGTTAGCCAAAGCGAGGAGTAGTCTGGCCTGTCTTCCCAAGAAGACTGAGCAGGTAATAGCCCTTCACCGTAATACCTAATACTAATGTAAGGGTGATTTAGCCCAGTAAATCAGTAATAGCGGTATTCATTTACAATCTTCTATTTTTTTAGCTAAGAGCACAGTGAATTACCCCGCGACTTCACTTCGCTCTGATCACGGGGTTTTCTCGGCCATTGTTGATAAATACTGTAAAGGAAATAACTACTTATACCAAATAGAATCCCTGTAACTGTATTATCTAAATGCAACACCAGTAAAAAAGGGCAATGAGTATCTCAACTCCTCGCCCTTAATATGCGGTGAAATTCACACAATAATGACTAGTTAAACTTACGGACTTTAAATTTCTTACCTTTGATTTTACCTTCACCTAATTGGCGCATGGCTCGTTTCACACTGCGGGTTTTTACGGCGATATAGGCATGAAAATCCGTGATATGAATTTTTCCTATATCATCCCCGGGTATTTCCGCTTCTTTAGTCAAAGCGCCAAGGATATCACCTGGACGTAATTTGCTTTTTTTACCTCCGTCAACACATAAAGTGGCAAAAATCGGCTGCATTAAGCGGTTAGCATGGAATCGAATCGACTGGATCCCGGTCCATTTGAGCTTGATTTTTTGGTAATCTTCTATGGCAATGGCTCTGGGGATCTCATCTGGCGCGCATAAGGTCAGGGCTAAACCTTTTGAATCAGCCCGCCCGGTTCGTCCGATGCGGTGAATATGCACCTCGGGATCAGGTGTTATCTGATAGCTGATCACCGCATTGACTTCTTTTACATCCAGGCCTCTGGATGCCACATCAGTCGCTACCAGCACCGATACGCTCTTATTCGAAAAACGAACTAATACCTGGTTGCGTTCCCGTTGCTCCAGATCCCCGTGTAAGGCCAGCGCCGACACGCCCATAGATTGTAATTCGTCAGCCACGTCCTGACAGGCGATTTTAGTATTACAAAATACTATGGCTGACTCAGGTTGGTAGTGACTCAACAGCGCTGCCACAGCTTTTACCCTTTGAGATTCATCCACCTCAAAAAATATCTGCTCGATGGATCCCGTATCATGGGTAGACTCTACGGTCACCGTCAGGGGATTGCGTTGCACCTGAGCACTGATTTGGGCAATAGAATCCGGATAGGTGGCTGAAAATAACAAGGTTTGTCTGTCCACGGGGACATTTTTAATCACCGTCCTCATTTCTTCCTCAAAACCCATATCTAGCATACGATCGGCTTCATCCAGCACCAATGTATTGACTTCACTGAGATCCAGGCGACGTTTATAAAGGTGATCCATAATACGCCCGGGCGTACCGACAATAATATGCGCGCCATGCTCCAGCGAGCCTATTTGTGGCCCTATGGGAGTGCCGCCACATAAGGTCAACACTTTAATATTATGCACGGCGCGGCCAAGACGGCGTATTTCAAGGGCAACCTGCTCCGCTAGCTCTCGAGTGGGGCACATAACCAAAGCCTGAATGCGAAAACGTTTCACATCCAGATTTTGCAACAAAGCCAAACCAAAAGCAGCGGTCTTGCCACTGCCTGTTTTGGCCTGAGCAACCACGTCGCGTCCTGCCAGGATAGCGGGTAAGCTATCCGCTTGAATGTCAGTCATTTGACTAAAGCCCATGCCCTGCAAGTTGTCCAGCAGTGCTTGGTCTAAGCCAAGCGAAGAAAATTCTTTACTCACAATACTCTCTTATTTATTTGATTTTTAATTAAAGACTGGAACCGATATCTTTCTCAATGGCCTTATCCAGTATGTTTAGCAGCTCATCCCTGGCCTTAAGTTTAGTTTGATGATGGGCCTTCATATTCAATTTGCTCAAAGACTGGGCCGCACTGGCGACTGTTTGGGCAAAAGCGTCCTGCTCCACCACCAGATCTAAAAACCCGGCCTTAACGGCATCATCCGGTGAAACCATTTCCGCCAATATAACGCTGCGGTTAAAAAATACCGGAGCCAGTCGCCCCCGAGCTAATTCTACCCCAGCGTGGTGCATGGTCATGCCTATGGCCACTTCATTCAAGCCAATTTTAAAGTTGCCTTGCAAGCCGATACGATAATCAGCGGCCAATAATACAAATGCCCCTTTAGCTACGGCATGTCCTGTGCAAGCGGCGATAATAGGAAAAGGGAATGACAGCATTCTACGCGTCAAACGCGAACCTTTCTCCACTAATTGCATGGCGACTTCCATACTTTGTTTCATCACACTCAAATCATAGCCCGCTGAAAACATTCCCGGTTGGCCGGTCAGAACCACCACAGCCCTGGCTTCTTCTGCCTTATCCAGTGCCACATGCAGCTCGTCTATGAGCTGATGGGAGAACGCATTAACCTTGCCGTTTTGCAGGGTAATGGTGGCAACATTGTTTTCGTACTGGTAATCGACCAAATGAGTCATAAATAATCCTTAAGATAATGGCTTGCACAGGCAACTTGATGACGCACCTTAACTAATTTTAACCCTGTGGTGTATCACAAATTACCACTGCCAGTGGCAATTTTAGATTGACTGTTTTGCGCAACCATTGGCCAACCGTCCTTTGTTCGAGGTAACATCTTGATCTGTTTATTAAATTCCAGTAAACGGAACCCCATGCATACACATCAGCTTATTATGGGTTTCAATGAACATATTTATTCGGTTGGGATAAAATTTTCTGGCGGATGCATACAACTTTTTACGCCAGGCGAATCCTCAATCTTGCCTATATCAAAGCGGTATTGGCAAACAAACATTCTGCAGGACTGAGTCCTACAAGATACTGATAGTCACAGGGGTATATACCCTTGTGACTTCAAAATGAAGGGATCAGCGGGAATTCAAATCGTCAAATACCAGGTGTTTGAGGTCACGTGGGTATATTACTGCAACTTCCAATTTAAGGTCTGACCCGCAAAGAAAGGCACTATAGGCTTGCCGTTGGGTAAGATAATCTGTTGTGGAACCTGCCATTGTTGTTTGACCAGAGTGATCTGTGTTGAATTTCGCGGCAGACCGTAGAAGTCAGCACCATGATGGCTGGCAAACCCTTCCAGTTTATCCAGCGCACCCAGCTCTTCAAATACCTGGGTATATAACTCCAAAGCACTCCATGCGCTATAACAACCCGCGCAGCCACAGGCTGATTCTTTTGCCTGTTGTTCATGGGGAGCCGAATCAGTACCCAAGAAAAACTTGGCTGAACCTGACGCTACAGCCTGACGCAAAGCGTGTTGATGCGTACTGCGTTTGAGGACCGGCAAACAAAAATTATGGGGGCGAATGCCGCCGACCAGTAAATCGTTGCGATTCAATAACAGATGCTGGGGGGTGATAGTGGCTGCTACGTTGTTCGAGCTGTGGGATACAAAATCCACCGCTTCGCTGGTGGTAATATGCTCCATCACCACTTTTAGTGCAGGAAAGGCACTGACTATTTTTGCCAAATACTTTTCGATAAACACCCTTTCTCGATCAAATATATCCACATGACTTTCTGTCACTTCACCATGTACCAGCAAAAGCATGCCTTGCTCAGCCATTTCAGTAAAAATCGGGTACAGACTTTCAATCCCTTTAACCGCAGCCTCTGAATTAGTGGTTGCACCTGCAGGATATAACTTGGCTGCCACCACACCGCTGAGTTTGGCCTGACGTATATCTTGTACTGTGGTGTTATTGGTCAGATAAATTGTCATCAGCGGCTGAAAATCGCTGCCCTTTGGTCTGGCTGCCAATATCCGCTGTTGATACTCATTGGCCATATCGGCATTGACCACAGGTGGCATTAGATTAGGCATCACTATTGCCCGACGAAACGAACGTGCGGTAGCCGCAACAGTCTCCGTCAGAATATCACCATCGCGAAAATGTAAGTGCCAGTCATCAGGTTGAGTGATGGTTATTTGTTGCATAATTAAACCTTGATAATGAATTATGTGAGGAAGATTGCAGACACGTATCATGCCCGCACCAGGCCTGTCTTATCCGGCCCAGCAATGTCTAAAAAACAAGCAACAGTATACATTATAAACTTCATATCTATTGCTAAAAACTGTCTACTGAGATATATCCCCGTCCCCCTTGAAGCTGCAGCGTTGTTGGCTGCTCTCACTCCCCCCTATCGCCAACCGCGTTGCACCTAGACCATCTAAGCTTATGGTCCTTTGCAGCCTAGCTGCAACTTCAATGATTTTTGATATACGCACAGTGTCAAAATAATGACACCACACGCTGTACCTTAAACTTTTTTGACGAACTCTGATTTTAACTTCATGGCACCTATACCATCAATTTTACAGTCAATGTCGTGATCACCTTCTACCAGACGGATACTTTTAACCTTGGTGCCCACTTTAACCACTGAAGATGAGCCTTTTACTTTGAGATCCTTTATTACCGTGACCGTATCGCCGTCACTCAATGTATTGCC
>JBKEFM010000143.1:0-11581 GCA_046709505.1 Paraglaciecola sp.
GTCGTGCTGGATTATTCCGGATTCCCTGTCCTCTACCTCCTGCGGAGGCCATGCTACGCATGTTCAAATTTGTTTCCCACAAATTTGTCGAACGCCCTGGTTCTCATCCTGCACAACGTTTTACTGCAAAAGATGTTTTTTTATAAAAGTACTTTGAATTTATCTGGATGTGTTCGGAAGATGGTGGGTCGTGCTGGATTCGAACCAGCGACCAATTGATTAAAAGTCAACTGCTCTACCAACTGAGCTAACGACCCATCTAATTGAATGTTTAAAATTCAGCTGTTGTGCTCAATTATATCGGACTTCTTGTCCTCTGCCCCTTAGGAGGCCATGCTGCGCATGTTCAAATTTGTTCCCGACAATTTGTCGAACGCCCTGGTTCTGATCCTGCACGACTGAGATGTGTACACGATTATTGGATAATAATAAGTTGGTAATAAAATAGGGATAAATAAGAAGATGGTGGGTCGTGCTGGATTCGAACCAGCGACCAATTGATTAAAAGTCAACTGCTCTACCAACTGAGCTAACGACCCATCTAATTTGATTTTCAAACTCCAGCTACTGTGCTGGATTATTGTGGACTTCCTGTCGCTTACCTCTTTTAAAGGTCATGCTGGGCATGTTTAAATTTTTCTCTTAAAAGATATACCAGACTATTTCATTGTCTGTACAGCAATCTGTTGCCATGGATATTACGTATAGATAAAGCAACTGTAAATCATTTACTTATTTATTTACACAAGATGGTGGGTCGTGCTGGATTCGAACCAGCGACCAATTGATTAAAAGTCAACTGCTCTACCAACTGAGCTAACGACCCATCTAATTGTGCTTGTAAATATTAAAGATTTAAGTGGTGGGTCGTGCTGGATTCGAACCAGCGACCAATTGATTAAAAGTCAACTGCTCTACCAACTGAGCTAACGACCCATCTCATTAAATCTTCTTTACCAGTGTAAACTGGTGTTCTCTAAGCGTCCTGCTTGTTCTGCTTGCTGCCTCACTGCAACGAGGCGGCATATAATACTCAATTGAAAACATCCTGCAACCTAAAAGTCCGCTTTATTTTTATAAATCAGACTGTTTGCTGGAAAAGCAAACAAATTAGGCTCGATAGGATTAATAATTAGCCAACCGGTAAACCTGACACATAAAAAAATAATGTTGAAAAATTTATTAGCGTAGATCTTTCAGTTTCATTTCGGCTAATTTTCGAGCTGACGACTTAGGATATTCAACAATGACATTTTTCCACAGTTGTTCTGCCCTGGCAATATTTGCACGCTGTTGCTCGGCAATACCCAATTTCAACATGGCATCTGCCCGTTTTGTGGAATCGGGAAAGCCATTTATCAGCGCTTCAAACTGATTCGTTGCCCCCGCCCAATCCTGCTTATTGAACAATAATTGCCCAAGCCAATAATGGGCGTTAGACACATAATTAGAATTGGGGTAGTTCTGTAAAAACATCTCAAATTCAGGGATTGCTTCATCATAGCGCTTGTCTTTCAAGATCAGATTGACCGCTTTGTCATAAGCCTGATCCTCGTTTAGACTGGTTTGTACATTACCTGAGGGGTCAGTATCGGCTGCTGACTCAGGACTTTGTATCATTACCGCCTCAATTCGCTTATCTATTTCCAAATAGAGTTCACGTTGCCGTTCGAGAATTTTTTCTAACTGGTAATTATGGGTCTCTATACTGCCTCGTAGCTCATTGACTTCGTTTTGCAATAAGTCTAATTGTGACTGCATACGATGCTGCGCATCTGTGCGGGTGTTGAACATGCGTTCAAGGACGGCCAGCCTGTTCTCTGTACTGGCACTACTTAGGTCTGCCACAGGGGCAGGAGCCGCATTTGCTGCGGCTCCAAGTATTGTGGTCAGAGTAAGCGCAATTATGCGTTTATTCATAGTTCCAACTTTTATTGATAAACCAATATACCGCGGCGATTCTCAGCAAAAGCAGCATCCGTACCTGAGGTATTAACTGGCTTCTCTTCACCATAAGACACAACTGACATTTGTGACATGCTAACACCGGCATTTTGCAAATAGGTTTCTACTGACTTAGCGCGGCGCTCACCCAGGGCAATATTATACTCTGGTGTTCCACGGTTGTCACAGTGGCCTTCAATTACCACCGACTGTGAGGGGTTTTTATTAAGAAACGCAGCGTGTTGATCCAAAAGCGGATAAAATTGCGAACTCACACTCGCCCTATCAAAGTCAAAATACACCACCTGATCGTTCATCAATACACTAAGCTCTTGCTGCATAACTTCTTCAGGAGACAGCACGGGCATCATATTTCCAGCCTGAACGTCAGCTTCAGCAGCCTTGCGTTGAACCTCAGCTTGCTCAACAGCAGTACGATTACGTTCAGCGGCAAGTTCTTCATCAGTGGGGCCCGAAGAACAGGCCATCAAGGTAACTATGGGGAATGCCAACGTTAGCCCTTTGAATATTTTGTTTAGTTGCATTTTTTAAATCCTTATTTTTATTGAAGTTATAAATCGGTAGTTGGATAAGTTACAACAAAAATGGAGACCAACTAGGTGCCTTAACCTGCCCGTCTGCTGCCGGTAAGCGTGCCTTAAATCGTCCGTCCAAGGAAACCAATGACAATACTTGTTTACCTTGATGTAACGTACTGTAAATAATCATACTGCCATTTGGTGCAATACTCGGCGATTCATCCAAATATGTTTTAGTCAATACTTGTATATTTCCATTATCTAAATCTTGTGTTGCTATATGGTAATCACCTCTGGTGCGATTAACCATCACCATACGTTTTCCGTCCGGTGTCATGGTTGCACCCAAGTTCATATCACCATCAAAAGTAAGCCTTCTGACTTTATTCGAAGCTAAATCTACCCGATATATTTGCGGTTTACCACCCCGTTCCGAGCTAAATATCAGACTCTTACCATCATCAGCCCAACTAGGTTCGGTATCAATTGCCCTATTTCTGGTGATCCTGGTTAATTGTTTATTAGCCAGCGTCATCACATATATTTCTGGATTACCGTCTTTAGATAACACCATAGCTAATTTTTTGCCGTCCGGAGAAAAATTCGGCGCACTATTAATACCAGGAAAGTCAGTGATAACGGTGCGACTCATAGTATATAAATCTTGAATGAATATTTGCGAACGCTTGTTTTCAAAACTAACATAAGACAGCTTGGTGCCATCAGGCGACCAAGACGGTGACATAAGCGGTTCTTTGGAGCGCAACAACATGGTTTCGTTGGCACCATCATAATCCGCCACAACTAACTGATAAGGATAGTCATTTAATTTACGGTCTCTGACGATAACATAAGCAATGCGTGTTAAAAATGCGCCCCGCTCGCCTGTTAGCTTCTCGTAAACAATGTCACTTATCCTATGGGCATATTGACGAAATCCACGGCTGACGATCACCGACTGCCGGCTATCTAAAATATGATCCTGGCGCTCAACCAATTTACCACCACTGAGCATCTGTGCTCGTCCACCGGTTATCTGCCCACGCATCACATCAATTAATTCAAAAGACACGCGATAACGGTCAGGCCCGGCGGGCTCAACCGATCCTACAACTACCGCTTCTACACCCGTCGACGTCCAGGCGCCATAATCCAGATCTTTGTCTGTGTGAGGTTGTTGGGGCATGCTAGCAACATCGATAGGGTTAAATTTACCACTGCGCCGTAAATCGGCTGCAATGACCTCGGTCAACTCCTCAGGCATACTGCCCGGACCATTCCAGCTGAAGGGTACTACCGCTACGGGACGAGCAGTATCTATGCCTTCCGTTATCACTATTTCCAGTGCACTGTAGCTATTAAAACTCATCACTAAGCCACAAACGGCGATCATACTTATTCTAAATTTCAACATCATAATTCGGGCTCTACGGTTAAATTAATATTTCTGAGTTTCTCATACACATCAGCCTCTTTTGAAACGGGTAAGGTTCCGGCTTTAAGTACAGCGGCATTGGCCGCCCTGCACAATATCGGATCGCCTCTTAAGACTTTAGCCTGGATAACCAAGCCACTAGATGCCAGGCGTACATTTAACTGACAGGATTTGCCGCGCATTGAACTGTCCACGATCAAGTTTCGCTGGATAGCCTGCTGGATCAATGCCTGATATTTTTGCACTTCACTGAGCACCTGTTTGCTACGCCTTTGTTGGCGTACTGCCTGCTCCGCTTCCAGTTGTTCTTGCAAGGCCTTTTCCTGGCGTACTTTTTCAAGATCTTCCTGGCGTTTACGCTGTGCATCTTCGAGTGCTTTTTCTTCCTGGTGGCGTTTTTCTTCGGCTTTTATCGCTTGTTCTTCCGCCTTTTTACGCTCTTGCTCCTTAAGTTTTCGTTGTGCCTCCAATTGCTTGGTTTTAGCTTTTTCCTGCTCCTGTTTTTTCCTGGCAGCCAGCGCAGACTGCTCAGCCTGTTTACGCTCGACTAACTTCTGTTGAGTTTGTTTTTCAATGTTTGCAACTTGTTGTTCTTGCTGCAAACGTTTTTCTTGGGCTGCCTGGGCTCTGCGTTCCAGATCCGCGATCCGATCTTCTTCAGATTTTTGCTGTGCCGCTTTTTTGTCCTGAATACGTTTTACTTGGGCCTCAACTGCTGCCGAATCCAGCGCAACAGCTTTTATGACAGGTTCAGCCATATTCATCTGAGGCGTTTCAACGGGCGACGTAAAATCCATACCGGTAAACACCAGTATCCCAAACAGCAGGTGCAGGGCAATGGACTTTACTGTGGCTACTGACATCTCATTCATTTATTGCCTACCTAGTTTTCAGGAGGATCGGTCATCAACCCGACCGAGGGAGCACCTGCACGCTGCAGCAGCACCATTAATTCCACCACGTTGCTATAAGGCACCGCCCCATCTCCTTTTACCACCACAGGCGTATCTGGCTCCAGATTTAAATGGGCTGCCACTAAGGTAGCCAAATCGACGGCCGACATGGACTGATCTTGTTCATCACCAATGCTAATATAATAGTTGCCTTGGGCGTCGACAGTGGCAACCAGAGGCGGCTTGCTATCTTCATCAAGGGGTTGAGCCTGGGCTTTGGGTAAATCAACTTTTACGCCCTGGGTGACAAGTGGTGCGGTGACCATAAAGATAATGAGCAACACCAGCATGACATCTATATAGGGCACAACGTTTATTTCTGAAACCGGGCGACGGCGTTTTCTTACATACATAATAAGTATCCGTTTAACCCTGAACCGGTGCGGCTGGCGCAGCGGGCTCGATTTTACCGGCTAACGCCTGACGATGCAAAATACTGGAAAACTCTTCCATGAAATTACCATAGTTATTTTCCAGTTTTTCGACCTGATGGCTAAAGCGGTTATAGGCAATAACGGCCGGAATAGCAGCAAATAAGCCCATGGCCGTAGCGATAAGTGCTTCGGCTATACCCGGGGCGACCATAGCTAAGGTGGCTTGTTGTACCTGTCCCAGGGCAATAAATGCGGTCATTATGCCCCACACCGTGCCAAACAAACCTATGTAAGGACTGATTGAACCGACTGTAGCTAAAAACGGCAACCCAGCTTCCAATTCGTCTACTTCTCTGGACAGAGAAACACGCATAGCCCGGTACGAACCATCCATAATGGCATCAGCTGGTGTGGCTGTGCCCTTGCGCAAGCGCACAAATTCTTTAAAACCGGCACAAAATAAGCTGGCCATACCCTGTACAGATTGCCTAGCGGCCAGCTCTTGATAAAACTTGTTCAAATCAACTCCAGACCAAAATTTGTCTTCAAATTTTTTCATTTCAGACCTGGCTTTATTTAGCGCTATTGAACGTTGAAATATGTAGGTCCATGATGCAACTGATGCTGCCAGCAGTAAAAACATAACCAGCTGCACAAGTAAACTGGCCTCCCAAAAAAGACCGAATATAGATAGCTCAGACGACACGCGAGAATTCCCCTAGTATAGATGCTGGAATAGCCTGTGGTTTCATAGTTGAAAAATTGACACAGGCGACTCTGATTAACGCACTAACCAAACGTGTATCGTTTGGACTTGTTATTATTTGTTTAAACATCAAGCTTGCGCGCCGTAATTCTACTATTTCAGTTTGAATACTCAATAGCTCGTTAAAGCGCCCAGGAGCATGATTGTCCATTTCGACTCGTTTGACGACAAATCCCAGAGATCGTTCCAACAATATATCTTGTTCAAACCCTAAATCCCTGAGCCACTCAGTTCGGGCTCGTTCCAGAAATTTCAGATAGTTCGCGTAGTAGACTATGCCTCCGGCATCCGTGTCTTCATAATAAACGCGAATATTGTGTTTATGTAACGTGGTCATTATCCCTCTTTTTACAGGCACACTGCTAGCGGTCGGCTAATAACAGGTAGGACTAAATCTTGCTTTGAGAAGCCCATAACTATATTTACCCCTCTGAGTAGCAGAATCTCATCTCTACCCATTCAATTATATTTAAATAAATTTCAATTCGTTAAGGTTAACTTTAACACCACTATACCCAAAGTCGTTGACGTTACGCCTAGGCGATAAATAAACTAACCAAACCACTTTCACTTGGCACGTTTTTATTACCAGCCCGGTGTCACAATTGCAAAGCATTGAAATTACCGTCATTCCGGAATAATTTCACAATAAAAAATATAATAGTTTATATATTGAGCAATTAATACAATGCATTGATTTTGAATGGTTATTATTGTTAATTTACCCATTAACATTCTGGATACAAATGAATATAAAAACTAACTCATTAATTTTTCTAATCCAAAAACACAATTTTTATCAATTGTGTAAAAGATTTCTGCCGCTACAATAGAGTCGTTCTCTTGAGGAACAAAGGACTTTTGAGTCAATTGTTAATCAGATACCGATGTCGACTCCCTGTTGACTGGCATGTTCCCTGGAATTTATTCCGTTTCAACTTTATTTGTTGCTTTGCCCGTACACTGTGCGGGCTTTTTTTTGTCTGCTAAACTAGTTCGGCCAACTATAAGGGGGCGTTAGAGATGTGCCGTGTAATCGAATCCGAAATGCAGAAACGCTCGCTGGGATACCAGCCGGCCACGGGGAGTACGCTGTAGAAATCCTTGCTGGATCAAAAATGGCTCGATGACATCTTCAATGGTATCTTTTTCTTCGCCAATGGCGGCGGCTATATTGTCTAATCCCACAGGTCCGCCACCAAACATCTCGATGATGGTGGTCAGCAATTTACGATCCATATAATCAAGCCCTTCTTTGTCCACATCCAGCATATCCAGCGCCAACGAAGCGATCTCCAGGCTAATTTTGCCATCTGCTTTAATTTCAGCATAATCTCTGACTCTACGTAACAGCCTATTGCTGATACGGGGTGTGCCCCTGGAGCGTTTGGCAATTTCAATCGCTCCTTCTTGGTCTAATTCCAGGTTTAAATAACTGGCAGAACGTTTCACAATCTGGGTCAAATCTTTAATATTATAAAATTCCAGGCGCTGCACTATGCCAAATCTGTCCCGTAACGGCGACGTTAACGACCCAGCTCGGGTAGTAGCACCCACCAGCGTGAAAGGCGCTAATTCTAACTTAATCGAACGGGCAGCCGGCCCCTCTCCTATCATAATATCCAGCTGATAATCTTCCATGGCCGGATAAAGGATCTCCTCTACCACAGGACTCAAGCGATGGATTTCATCGATAAACAACACATCGTTTTCTTCCAGGTTGGTTAACAGAGCCGCCAAATCCCCGGCTTTTTCCAGCACCGGACCCGAGGTAGTTTTGATGTTTACCCCCATTTCGTTAGCCACTATGTAGGCTAAGGTCGTTTTACCTAATCCCGGTGGACCAAAGATAAGGAGGTGATCCAGTGCGTCATTACGCTTACGCGCTGCCTGAATAAAGATATCCATTTGCGTGCAAACGTGATCTTGCCCGGTGTAATCCGCTAACATTTTCGGACGGATCGCCCGGTCTATCACTTCATCTTCACGGCTGGCGGTGGGTTGAATTAGGCGGTCTGCTTCTATCATGGTGTCCGTCTGGAATTAATAGTGGTTATTTATACAGTATCAGTCTATGGTAACAAAGGCTTAATCTCAAGCACAGGCTGGGCAATTAGATCATGGCCCGCAATGCTTCACGGATAAGCTCTTCACTGGTGATCTCTTTAACATACACTGAATTGATGATCTTGCTGGCCTGGGCCGCTTTATAACCTAAAGCGATTAACGCGCTTAGGGCTTCGTCTTTGGCATCGTTGCTGGTGATAAAGGTGTTTTGTATCACCTGCCCGCCGTCTATGCCTGCTTGACTCGTTGAGTTTTGCTCTAAACTTAATTTCTTAAAGCGATCTCGCATTTCTATAACTAAGCGTTCGGCGGTTTTTTTCCCCACACCCGGTAATTTTACCAGGGCGGTGATATCTTCGTTACCGACACAATGCATAAATTGCTGGCCTGACATACCCGATAATATAGTGAGGGCCAGTTTCGGTCCCACGCCATTAGCCTTAATTAGCTCCCTGAATACCGCACGCTCGTTTTTATCGGCAAAACCAAACAATAACTGGGCATCTTCGCGCACCACAAAATGGGTGTAAACACAGGCTTCCTCGCCTATATCCGGCAGCTGGTAAAAACTGGTCATGGGGATCTGGATCTCATATCCCACACCCGCTACCTCTATCAAGATCTCGGGGGGCTGTTTTTCAACTACTGTGCCGCGTATTCTGCCTATCATGAATTGCCTTTAACTCGTTAATTAGATAAAACTTATCGTAGTCTGCCGCGTACGGTTTTGGTCGCCTGGCCAGCCATGCGGATCAAGCTTTGCTGGGTGTGACTATGGCATAGTGCGACCGCCAGCGCATCAGCTGCATCAGCTTGTGGAGTGGCCGATAACTTGAGCAGGTAAGTCACCATATGCTGAACCTGGCTTTTTTCTGCGCTACCTTTACCCACCACTGACTGTTTAATTTGCCGGGCAGAATACTCAGACACCGGCAGTTTTTGGTTAGTTGCCGCCACCATAGCAGCCCCCCTTGCCTGTCCCAGTTTCAAAGCCGAATCCGCATTTTTCGCCATAAACACTTGTTCAATGGCAAAAGTAGTGGGTTGAAATTGCATGATCAGCTCAGTGACGCCTTCAAATATCTGTTGCAACCTGGGCGCCAGCTCATCCCCTTGCATACGAATACAGCCACTGCCTAAATATTGATATTTACTGCCCAGTTGCTTGATCACCCCATAACCTGTGATGCGGGAGCCGGGATCTATGCCTAAAATGATTGTCACTTGGTGTTACCTAATGGTAAAGCGACCGATTGTGGCGCTTGATCGGGCACATATTGCCTGATAGCCTCTCGGTTGGTGTCTGACCAGACCTTGTCCATGGCTGCCACTTTTGATAACCACTGATAGGCAAGATGCTCAGTTAACGTTATGGCGTCCTGCCCTGACACTTTAAGAGCAAATACATGCTCTGTATTATACGGGGTATTGGGAGGATAACGATACTGCCAAATCGGCCGAATGACATAGCGGTTAGTTTGCTGACAGTCTTGCAGCTGATAGCCGGCAGTTAACACATCTATACCGGTTTCTTCGTGCACTTCGCGCAAGGCGGTTTGCCCCGCCAGTTCGCCTATTTCCAGCGTGCCGGTAACGGATTGCCAAAACTGGGGATCATCCTTGCGTTGCAATACCAGTACCCGCGACTTGTGATCATAAATAATCACAAGAGCGGATTGGGGACGGCGGTATGCCATAACAGGATGACTGATTATTCAGCGCTCGGTGCAGGCTTTTTTTCCACCACAGTCATAATAGATAATTCTTTAAGCTGCTGTGGGTTGGCTTCACCGGGAGCGTTGGTTAATGGACAAGCTGCGGTAGTGGTTTTAGGAAAGGCCATCACCTCGCGAATGGACGTGGCACCTGTCATCAACATCACCAGACGATCCAGACCAAAGGCCAAACCGGCGTGGGGCGGCGCGCCATATTTTAATGCTTCCAGTAAGAAACCAAACTTGGTTTGTGCTTCCTCATCACTTATCCCCAACAGGCTAAAGACTTTAGCTTGCATGTCCTGGGTGTGGATACGCACTGAACCACCCCCTAATTCGCAGCCATTTAGCACCATGTCATAAGCATTAGACAACGCATTGCCAGGATCTGCGGCCAACTGCTCAGCTGTCATGTCTCTGGGCGCGGTAAAAGGGTGATGCAAGGCGTAAAATTGCCCGTCCACTTCTTCAAACATGGGGAAATCAACAACCCAAAGGGGTTTCCACTTGCCTTGCAGCAAGTCTAGGTCTTCCCCTACTTTGAGGCGCAACGCCCCCAAAGCTTCAGTCACCACGGTATTGGTATCGGCGCCAAACAACAAAATGTCGCCGCTTTGTGCTGCAGAGCGTGTCAATATTTGCTGCGCAACGTCTTCACTTAGAAATTTCAAAATCGGAGATTGTAAACCGTCCATGCCCGCATCAATGTCGTTAACTTTCATCCATGCCAATCCCTTGGCGCCATAAATGCCAACAAACTTGGTATAGCCGTCAATCTGCTTACGGGTCATAGTCGAACCGCCAGGTACACGTAGAACCGCGACCCGGCCTTTGGCGTCATTTGCCGGCCCAGAGAAAACCTTAAACTCCACATCTTTAAGCAGGTCAGCCACGTCCACCAGCTCCAACGGGTTACGCAAATCTGGTTTGTCACTGCCAAAGCGACGCATCGCTTCTGCGTAAGTCATTTGCGGGAAATCGCCTAAATCCACATCCAGCATTTTACGGAACAGATCACGGATCATACCTTCAGTGATAGCCATCACTCCGTCAGCGTCCAAAAACGTGGTTTCAATATCTATTTGCGTGAACTCAGGTTGACGGTCGGCGCGCAAATCCTCATCCCGAAAACATTTAACGATTTGATAGTAGCGATCCATGCCTGACATCATCAGCAATTGTTTAAACAATTGTGGAGACTGGGGCAAGGCGAAAAACTGGCCCTTGTGCGTGCGACTGGGTACCAAATAATCACGGGCACCTTCAGGGGTCGCTTTGGTCAGGATTGGCGTTTCGATATCCAAAAAGCCGTCATTTTCCAAATAACCGCGCACGGCGCTGGTGACCTTGGCACGAAACTTAAGGCGATCGCTCATCAACGGACGGCGTAAATCCAGATAGCGATATTTTAAACGCTGTTCTTCGGAATTATCCTGGTTACTGTCCAGCGGTAAAGGTGCCGATTTATTAAGGATGGTTAACCCTTTACCGAGAATTTCAATTTCCCCGGTACCCATATCCTTGTTAATTTGGCCCGCAGGCCGAGGGCGCACCAGGCCGGTGAGCTGAATACAAAATTCGTTGCGTAAGCTATTGGCCGTTTCAAAAATGTCGACTAGGTCTGGATCACACACAACCTGCACTATGCCTTCGCGATCCCGAAGATCGATAAAAATAACCCCACCCAAATCTCGACTGCGATTGACCCAACCGCAAAGTGTGACGGTTTGTCCGATGAATGATGCATTGATGTTGCCGCAATAGTCTGTGCGCATGATAAAAAGAGCC